>LXTG01000011.1 GCA_001643535.1 candidate division NC10 bacterium SPGG6
GGTTTGGCCGGCAAAGACTTGCAGGGAGATGAGGAGGGCAATGAGGAACGAGAGGCCCGCGGCCGGGACCGCCACTAAATGGGCCCGTTCACGGAGATGGCTCCGCCCGAAGAGGCCGTTGATGACAACGCCCAGAAGGGGGAAGGCTGGAACCAACCAGATATATTCCATCATGCCAACGGCCCGTTCATGGTTCAGAGTTCATGGTTCATAGCCAACGGTTCATGGTGGATGGTTCATAGTTCATGGTTCATGGTGGAGCTCGGACTATAAGCCTTTGGACCCTGAACCCTCAACTCTGAACCCTGAACCGCCCGTGGACCCTGAACGCTGATCCCTGAACCGCTCGAACCCTGAACCATCAACCCTGAACCCCACTTACCATTTCATCAGGTTGATCTCATCGACATTCACGGTGTGGAAATTCCGGTAGAGTCCAAGCACGATGGCCAATCCCACCGCCGCCTCGGCCGCAGCCACGGTGATAACGAAGATGGCAAATACCTGGCCGTCCAGGGTCGAGTTGGGCAGATACCGGGAGAGGGCAATGAAGTTCACGTTGACCGCGTTCAGCATCAGCTCAATTGCCATGAGGATGGCAATGGCATTTCGCCGAGTGAGGACTCCAAACATTCCGATCCCGAACAGCACAGCACCTAAGACGAGATAGTAAGACAGAGGGATCATTGCGCTAGTCCTATTCTCGGCGGGCCAGGATAATAGCGCCCACCATTGCGGCGAGGAGCAGGACGGAGGCCACCTCGAAGGGAAGGACATGGGTCGTCAGGAGGAGCCGTCCAAGGGCAGGCGCGGTCTCAACAGGTGGGGGCGCTTTGCCAGCGACATGAATCCCTGTGACGGAGGCGTATACCAGGATGGCCGTAATCCCCAACACGATCAGGGCGCTCAGACCGGCCTGCTCATTAAAGATCGCCGTCCGGGCGGCAATCCGGGTGGTCAGCATGATGGCGAAGAGGAGCAGGATGGTGATCCCGCCGACATAAATGAGGACCTGGACCGCGGCCAAGAACTCGGCATCCAAAAGGACATATATCCCGGCCACACCGCAGAAAGAAAAGATCAGGGCGACGGCGGAGTGGACGATATTTCGATCCAAGACCACCAACAGCGCGGCAGCGACGGTAAAAGCCGCCAGCACAAAGAAGAAAACTTCCTGCACTCTCTTCTTCCCTCTCTTTAGGTGCTAACCCTTGCGCTCCTGCTTTCCACCGCCGGGGGCAGCAGGCGCCTTCGCTGCCGCTCCCGGCGGGGAACGAGGAGTCATAATGGTGGGATAGAAGCCGTCGGCGTGCATCGTCTCCATGTCGTAGACCAGATTGGTCCGACTGAACCCACCCAGTTCGTACTTGCCGGTCCACATGGAGATCGCGTCAAAGGGACACACCTCGACACAGAGGTTGCAGTACATGCAGAGGTTGTGGTCGATGACGAACCACTTGGGCCGCCGCGCCTTCCCCTTTCCCTCCCCCTCCAGGTGGATGCAGTTGGCGGGACAGATCCGGGCACACATGTCGCAGGCGGTGCACTTGAGCTCCTGCGACTCCAAATCGATCGTCAGGACATGTTGGGTCAAGGCCCGGGTGGGAAGCTGCCGCTTCTCCTCAGGATACTGGACTGTCACCGCCCGGGTGAACAGATACCGGAGTGTGATCTGCATCGAGAGGAGGATGCTCCAGAAGCCTTCGCAAATATCTCGCAGATATTTCCACATGTCCTCATCCCACGGAGTACACGAGCATCACCAGCCCGGTGACACCCAGGTTCACAAAGGCCAGGGGCAGCAGGACCTTACATTATTAGGAGTGGCAAGGGCCGTGCCAGACATCTCCAGGCCTGGGGGTGCATCGGACTGCCTTTCAAGGTCCTGTCATTTCAGGGGTTGAGGGGTTTGGATGGAAATAGACGTGTCCGAGAATGCCGCATGCGATGCAGGGAATTTCTGGAGGGCAGGGAGTTTCTCCCTGGTCAGATGTGGATGTTGTAGCGCTCGATCTTGTGGGTCAACGTCTTTACATCGATCCGTAGGAGTCGCGCGGCGGGGGCCTTCTTGCCCTCCGTATACCTGAGGGCCCGGATGATAGAGATCCGTTCGACCTCAGCGAGGGGGAGAGGCGCATCCCCCTCCTCAGACGGAAGGTCCAGAGTGGGGCGGATGTTGGACGGCAGGTCTTCTGGCACGATGATCGTCCCCGGGGCGAGGAGCACGAGCCGTTCGATTGTGTTGGCCAGTTCACGCACATTCCCTGGCCAGGCATATTGCATGAGGAGCCTCATCACTTCAGGAGAGACGGATTTTTTCTGCTGACCCGGAAGTCGGAACTGGCGGAAGAAGTGCTCGACCAGAGGGGGGATATCTTCCTTCCGGTCCCGGAGAGGAGGGACCGCGAGGCTGACGACGTTGAGGCGGAAGAAGAGGTCTTCCCGGAAACGACCGGCGCGGACCTCCTCGTGAAGATCTTTGTTGGTCGCCGCAAAGATCCGCGTGTCGACTCGCCGCTCTTTTGTGCCTCCCACACGCCTGAGCTCTCCGGTATCAAGGACCTGGAGGAGCTTCGCCTGCATCGCCGGGCTCATCTCGGCCACTTCATCCAGAAACACGGTCCCCCGATGCGCCACCTCAAATAGCCCGGCCTTGGCGCTTGCGGCCCCTGTAAAGGCCCCCTTCTCGTGGCCGAACAGCTCGCTTTCCAGCAACTGGTCCTGAAAGGCACTGCAATTGATCACCAGAAAGGGCTGATCCCCCCGAGGGCTCGCCTGATGGAGCGTCCTCGCAATGAGCCCCTTTCCCGTGCCGGTCTCTCCCGAAATGAGAACAGGGGCGGAGGAACCCGCCACCCGCTCTACCATCTCGAGGAGGAACCGCATGGCTTGGCTCTCCCCGAGAATGACTGATCCGGTGTCCCGCCGACCCACTATGCGCCGAAGCGCAGTGTTCTCTTCCTGTAGCTGCCGCTTCTCCGCGGCCCGTCGCAGGACCGCCTCGACCTCCGAGAGTTTAAAGGGCTTGGTCAAGTAATCGTAGGCCCCGAGCTTCATCGCCTCGATGGCGGTGTCGACATCGGGGTGCCCGGTAAGGACCACCACCTCGGCGGTCACTCCACTAGTGCGGAGCCTGCGAAGCGTCTCGACCCCCCCGAGACCCGGCATCTTCAGGTCCAATAGCACTACGTCGAATTCCTGCCGGGAGAGAACCTCGAGGGCCTCTTCCCCACTTGGGACCGCCACCACCTTGCAGCCGCTCTGGGGGAGTTCCCGCTCCATGAGGATACGGGTCGGCCTTTCATCATCGACCACCAGGACTTCGATCGGATGCCGCTCGCTCAAGATCCGTCTCCCCCTTTGGTCGCTGCCACTGGCAGTCGGACCGCCACCGTTGTTCCTGTGCCCAGCCCGTCACTCCTGACCTCGATTGAGCCCCCATGCTGCTCCAGAATCCCCTGGCAGATGGCCAGCCCCAGGCCGGTCCCTTTTCCCACGTCCTTGGTGGTGAAAAACGGGTCAAAGATCCTCGCCAGGTGTTCGCGCGGGATACCGCAGCCCGTGTCTTGGAGAACCACCTCCACCTGTCCTGGGGCCGGAAAGGCAGCAATCCGGACCTCTCCCTCTCCCTCAATCGCATCCAGGGCGTTTGTCAACAGGTTCAAAAATACCTGCTGAAGCATATGGCGATCCGCCTGAACGACCGGAAGGTTCCGGGGAAGGTTGAGTTCTATTCGCTTGTTGGTTACCACGGCTTGGCTTCTGATCAAGGCGACGGTTTCCCGGATAAGAGATCCCAGGTTGAGGTTTTCAAAGCTCGGTTCCCGTTGGCGCGCAAAATCGAGCAAGCGTCTCACGATGGCTGAGGCCCGGCCGACCTCCTGCTGAATCAAGGCAAGGTACTCGGGCACGTCCTGGAACTTTTCTAGCTCGTGGAGCCGCTCCGCCTGGGCCCGGCGCTGGAGGGCCTCGGCAAAGCCTGCAACCGAGGAGAGGGGGTTATTGATCTCATGGGCTAACCCGGCAGCCAGCCGACCCAAGGAGGCTAGCTTCTCTTGTCGGAGCAAGAGATCTTGCGAGCGGCGCAGTTGCTCGTACGAGCGATGCACCTCCTCGTACAGGCTGGCGTTCTCCACGGCGATGGCCGCCTGAGCAGCCAGGGTGACCGCCAAGGCCTCATCCTCCTTGCTGAACGCCTCCGCCCCCTGCTTCTCCGTCAGGTAGAGGTTGCCAAAGACCTTCCCCTTCGACACGATGGGGACACCCAAGAAGGACCGCATGGGGGGATGATGGGCCGGAAATCCGTGCGCCCGAGGGTCGTTGCTCAGTTCGTTCAATCTGAGCGGCTTGGCCTCCCGGACGAGGACCCCCAGAACGCCTTTCCCCACCGGAAGGGACCCGATCCTGGCCTTGGTCTCTTCATCGATACCGACGGTGATGAACTGGCTTAACCCCTTGCTATCCTCGTTCAGCATCCCTACGGCCCCGTACTTGGCCCCAACGACCTTGCACGCAAGCTCCGCAATCTTTTGGAGGACCAACTCTAGTGAGAGCTCTTTCGCCAAGACCATGCCAGCTTCCACCAGGGCCCTGAATTGCTCGACCCCCCGGCGGACAACTCCTTCTCGCTCCTGGAGGAAGGCTAAGGCCACAATGACCAGGATCCGGTTGGCCACGGGTTTAAAGAGCTCGAGGGCAAGAACCAAACGGTCGGGCCTGTCCCCGTACTTTTGCGTCAGCGATTGCTCGCACACGCCCTGTAGAGTCAACAGGGCGCCGAAAATGTGTTTTGGGGTCAGGCGGCGGAGGATGCCCCGGGCAGCCATGGCCTTGGCCAAGGCCTGGGCCCGGTGATAACGCCCCGTCTCGAGGCAGGTGAGGTAGGCATCGTAAATAGCCACCGAATCGTCCTCGAGCTCCTCCGAGGTTCCCCCCCGAAGATACCCCCCGGTCTCCATCTCTTTCATCCATCGCCGACGAAGCGGTCCCTCGCGCCTCCGGAAGTGGGCCAACATCTCTTTACGGAGGCGGTCGCCTCCCACATGTGTCTTCCGTGTTACACTATCTAATCTTGATATCGCTTTTCTTGCCATACGCTCATCCCTGGGATCGAAACCTCACTCCTCCAGCCTTCTAGTATACTCGCAAAGGAGGTGAGAGAAAAATCCCAGGGAGCGCCCTCTCCCCCCAACCTCCAGGGCCATCCCAACCGTACTTCATTCACCATGAACAAGAAACAGAAAAGCACCCTTGACACGAGAACTAGACCTCATCACCATCTTCTGGCATAAGCCCCTCGGCCCGTACCCGCCCTCGACAAGACACGGGCGAGAGGAAGCCAAGGCTGCCGGGAAGGTCGGCCAAAAAGATGGGGGCAAGGCCAATGATGCGGCCCGCACTGGGCAACAGCTCGGCCACCGCTAGGTTGTAGACCGCCGGCAGGAGCTTGCGGYGCGCCAGATCGCCNGAMGCCCATAGCGGTTCGGTTGCCATTTTGCCGCGCGCGGAAGCGCGCTCGTCGATACGGGTAACGCTTCCGGTTGGGGAGGCGGAATGAAAAACAGATGAAAAGAGCAAGTTAGTCGAATGTAAACTGTGGCTGCACGGCATGCGTTTTTGACCCAAACGGCCGCACAATCGCAAAGCCCAATAAAATCAATATTCCAGCTATAGCGGTAAACAAGCCGGCCGTAAGACCGGGATACCATGCGCGCGCAACAATTAACCGCCCTTCAGTATCACCCATTTTAATATCATATGATTCAGATCGTGCAGTCATGTTGGGATTTTGGATATCCGCGCCATCAGGCCATTGGACTATGTTGCCGATGCGCCGTTGCGGCGTAGTCCTCTCGTATACATCCATCAATTCGGTTTGATCGATGATCGCCCAATCATTACCAGCGTGTGTCGCAAACATACTCGAATAAGGGCCGCGTATCGCCACTACGCGATCCACGCCTGTCATATCCAAGCAAGACATGTTTGATTGAGGATCGACCGCGAGTGCTAGTGGCGCATCCGCAATAGGCGGCCTTCGGGCCGTCTTTTCTTTCCCGGGAAGGATCGGTGGTAGGCTACGGCCATGAAATATTTGACGGTTTGTTTGGTTTTGTCGCTTCTATCGATTTCGTCCATTGAAGAAGCGACCAGTGCTGACGTTCGCCAACCGGGTGAAGAGTTCAAAATTACCGCCGGCCAGGATCGTGCGCGTTTATGCCCGGCCCCGGATTGCGATGACGGTAGCCACCTTGCCAGACTGCCAACCGGATCGGTGCATACTGTCCTGTCGTGCCGAATTACCAAGCTCCCGGCATTGGATGTTGCTTGGTATGAGGTGGAGTTTAACGGTCTCAAGGGTTGGGTAAGTGAGTTCGACCTGGAAGACCGGCCGACTGCCGAGCAGATCATGAACGGACGGTGGTTGAAGTGCTAGGTCTTCGGCTTTAAGAACAAAAGCTGGCGCGATAGGCAATCGGCCTCTAAAACACCCCTAATACCAACGGCGTGAATTTCTGACTCGCGGGGGATTCCCTTTTTTGGATTGATGTGATTGAAGACTGGCGAAGGAGATTCGCCATGTCAGCATGCATTGCACTTCGGGATGATTATGACAGCATTGCGCTTCGGGGTCTGGCCAGACGCAGT
>LXTG01000104.1 GCA_001643535.1 candidate division NC10 bacterium SPGG6
ATAACAACTCGCTGCAGCGGACCCGGCCAGCGCGCGGCCTTCGCTCCAGAATAGATTTACCGGGCCGCTGAGCTCGCAGCCATTAGACAAATGTGCTCAGTTGGATGTCGTCTATTCTCAACAATCAGGCGGGTATACATTCGCAAGGCAGAGCCGGGGGATCCGAATCCCCTAACCTTCACCAAACTGTATCGGGCAGGTGCAGATTACAACCAGTAACCTGCTCAGAAGATTTGTAGTTGAAATCTTCTCAGGGGATTGCGTCCCCTCGACGAGGAGGGGGGGGGTTGCGCAAGGCTCTTGACACCACCCGCGGATTGGGCGATGCTTTAGCCCTCGGCAGGAGGTTCAGAGATGGAACCGGGGTGACCATAGCCACTGGCCCACCTTCGGCACAATTGACGGCGCACCAAACATTAAGACGCCCTCTCAGGCGGAGCATGGCCCGGGAGGGCGTTTTGCTTTTGGGACCTGAGCAGGACCAACGTGGGGTCTGAAGGATTTCCGTGACGTCGTGATTTTCTACTACCGCATCGATGGCTCTCTCACAGTTGGTGCTCCCTGGTGGCACTTTCTGGTTTCTAGAGCGCCGGCAGGGATTCTTCTGAAAACCAGGCGAACCTTCCCACCCAGCCATCCCACCACTAAGTTGTGCCTTCGCCTCATGCTCCAAGACCTTAAAGGACGACGCTGTCGAACCCTGGTGGACGTGGGCTGCGGCAGCGGGATCCTGGCGCTTGCAGGATTGAAACTTGGGGTGGACCGTGCCGTGGCTATAGATATCAGTACCCAGGCTTCCGTCACCAGCCGGGTTAATGCTGAGCTTAACCACTTGAAGGACCGGTTGCTGCTCGTCCGAGGGTCAGCAGAGGCGATCACTGGCCGGTTTGACTTGGTGCTGGCAAATTTATCTATGCCCATCCTGAGAGACAAAATGGCTGAACTAGTTCGGTTGAGTGGAGACGAGGCTTCGCTGGTGCTATCAGGATTTCAGGATGTGGACAAAACCCTTGTGGAGGAGGAAATGGGTCGACTCGGCCTCACTGCGCAGTATTGGTTAAGTGAAGATCTGACTTTTTTTGCCGTACCGCCGTCAGGAAGTTTCACCTGGATGGCAGTTCTTGCCCGTCGAGTGGGCAGTAAGCAGTTCCGGCCTACGGATTCGTAGTATCCACGAGTGAAGCAAGTTGACCGCTGATTGCCGGCAGCTGACCGCTGACAGCGACTGTCGTCGGTCGTCGGTCTACGGGATGAGGAGGACTTTGCCCGTGGTTTTTCTTCCCTCGAGCTGGCGGTGCGCTTCGGCCACCTCCGCGAGGGGGAATGTCGCCCCGATCCGGAGCTTGAGGGTACCCTTGGAAACTGGATTCAGGACGCCGTGCGCGCGCTCGAGTAGCTCCTCGCGCGTGCGCGTGTAATGGCCGAGGGTCGGGCGGGTAAGAAAGAGGGAACCTTTGCCGCTGAGCTGGTTTACGTCGAAGGGAGGGACGGGGCCGCTCGATTGCCCGTAGAGGACCAGGTAGCCCCGGGGCGCCAGGCAGTTCAAACTCTTTTCAAACGTCTCCTTCGCGACTGAGTCATAAACCACCTGCACTCCCCGGCCATCGGTGAGTCGCTTGACCTCAGTCTCGAAGTCCTGCTCGGTATAGCGGATCACCACCTCGGCCCCCGCCTCGCGCGCGAGACGTGCCTTCTCTTCCGTCGAGACCGTCGCAAAGAGCCGCGCCCCCGCTCCCCTGGCCATCTGGCAAAGGAGCAGTCCGACGCCCCCGGCCGCCGCATGGATCAGACAGGCATCACCTTTCTTGAGGGGATACGTGGAGTGCGTAAGATAGTGCGCCGTCATGCCCTGGAGCATAGCGGCCGCGGCCATGCGGGTATCGACCCCGGTGGGAAGGCTGACCAGCCGCGCCGAGGGGACCAAAGCGTATTCCGCATAGGCGCCGGGGGCGCCGGTGTGAGCGTAAGCCACCCGATCCCCGACCCGGACCTCTGTGACGTCGGGCCCAAGGGCCTCCACGAGGCCGGCCGCCTCGACACCCATCGGACGGGGGAGGGGGGCTGGATAGAGGCCGGTCCGGTGATACACGTCGATGAAGTTGAGACCGATCGCCTCGATCTTTACCAGGGCCTGGCCCGGTCCCGGCTGAGGAATGGGTAGCTCGTCGAGTTTAAGGGCCTCCGGTCCGCCGTATTGATGCACCCGAATCGCTTTCATGTTTATCACCTTCCATCTGAATCGAGGAATAGGCCTTCAAGGCTCCTCGTCCTCGGGCTCCCACACGCCCGTTCTGGGCAAAGCATGATGGGCCAGTGCACCCAGAGCGGACGGTCGGAGAGGAACGGAAAGGAAGCCTTATCTACTTTTTCTATAGCAGTTCGAGGCCAGCGTTAAGCTTGTTGACAGCTACCTCGTGGTCTCCGGCCTCATGGAGCTTTATACCCTCCTCGCAGAGCTTCTTCGCTTCTTCGTTCTTCTTGGTTTTTAGCAGCTGCTGACACTCCGCGTACAGGTCAGGGCACTGGAAGGCCCAGGCGGGGCCGGCTGCAAAACCGAGGCTGAATGCAAGGGCAAACCACAGTGTCAAGGCACCTTTTTTCACTCTGATTCACCCCCTTTCATCGGAAGGCTTCCCATGTCTTATTCACTTTGACGTTGGGTCTTGGGAAATTGTTTCCAGACACAACATCTTTGAAAAACTTACGTCAGGCCGTGACCGCGGACTTTCAGGTAGGCCTGATCGATCCACGCCCGAAGATCCTCAGAGACGTACCCCGCCTCGGGGGCCGAGGTCTCCAAAAGGGTGGGGGAGAGGATAAAGGGTCCTTCCCCGTCGATCTCCACCTCGAGCAGGCCGAGATGATGGGGTCGAATCTGAATGACCCCCACCGAGAGCCCTTCCATCTGAAAGGCGAGGTGGAGCTGCTCCGCCAGATGCTCCGCGTTGTCCATGCTCTTCAGATCCAGGTATGGTTAACCGGGCTTCCAGCTCAGCCCGAGTCGCTGCGGGAGGCTAGGAGTCTGCCGCAGCACGAGCGAAAGCGCAATGAGAAAGTTGATCCCACCGAAGATAAACGCGACCATCAAAGGAAGAGTATAGCTGCCGCTCTGATCAAACATGAAACCTCCTAG
Organism: candidate division NC10 bacterium SPGG6; assembly: GCA_001643535.1. Taxonomy (GTDB): domain Bacteria; phylum Methylomirabilota; class Methylomirabilia; order Methylomirabilales; family CSP1-5; genus CSP1-5. The sequence continues at coordinate 3,134 of LXTG01000104.1, forward strand.
GTACCCTCCTGTGGCCATTCCCGAAGTGCCGAATAGGGTAACGCTGCCAAAGAGCCGGCCCAGGGCCTTGGTCCCGTAAAACTCCCGGCAGAGAATCGGGTACTGCGGGATGATGCCGCCGTAGCCGATGCCGAAGAGGGCGGCCACGATATAAAGGGTCAGTAGGTCATGGGACAAGAGAAAGCCAAGCACCATGAACGTCTGGATCCCGGAACAGAGCAGAAGAGATCTGCGGCCCCCAATCCGATCTGCCAGGAATCCCATCCCAATGCGTCCTGGAAAGGCAAAAGCACCCGTCACCCCTAGGATGCCCGCGGCCGCCAGCTTGGGGATGCCGATGTCGGTGGCATGGGAGACGATATGGACCAGGGGAACGGACATGCAGACACAGCAGCAGAACATCGCCGCCCGGAGCCACCAGATGGATGGAGGAGTTGTGCCTGACAGTGTCTCGATTGCCGTCGCATGGCGGACCGAGGGAGCGAAAGTATGGTGAGCGGGCTCCGGTGCCATGTCCCCCTCCGAATCATGGTCCACGTGGGGTCGGAGGAGGAGAGCTGCCGGGATCACGAGGATCGACGCCGCCAGGCCGAGGTACAGATAGGCTGTTCTCCAGCCGAAGAGATTAATGAAGTATCGGGACAAGGGCGGGAAAAGCATGACCCCGATCGCCGAGCCCGAGTAGATGATCCCCGTGGCCAGGCCGGCCCTCCGGGTGAACCAGCGGTTGACGTTCGCGGCCAGGGGAGCGGCCAATGCCCCGTAACCCAATCCTCCCATCAACAGGCCCTGAAAAAGATAGAGATGCCACGGGGAGTGGATCTGGCTGGTTAATGCTAACCCCAAGCCGACCAGGCCTGCCCCAAAGAGGGCGACCTTGCGAACACCGATGCGGTCCGAGAGGTAGCCCATGAGAGGGGCAAAGCAGCCAGCCAACAGCATGTTGAAGGAGTAAGCAAGCGAGGTGACTCCCCTGGACCAACCGAACTCCGAAGTCAAGGGTTTAAGAAAGACAGCCAGGGTCAGGCCACTCCCGTAGCTCACGCTCATGAGCACACAGGAGGCGCCCACGATGACCCAGCCGTAGAAAAAGCCGGATGGCTGTCCGGGCTCCCTCATGCGCTCTCCAAGAATTCCCGGAGGGCCTTTTCAGCTTTGTGAATCTCCAGGATCCCGGCGAGGTGCCCGCCGTCACTATCCAGTTCGAAAGAGCTGGCCTTCACTCCCGCCTCTCTCAGGGCCTTGAACAGTTCCTGTGATTGCCTGAAAGCCCCCCATCGAGGGGCCGGCCACCGCATGAAGCCGTTCAATGCCCAAAGAACGGATTAGGGCGTGCTGGAGGTTGACAAAATCCCGGATGGTGACTATCGGAAAGGACATCCCGTAGGGTCTGCCCGTTTGCAGGTTGATGGAGGCGGGCCCCGTCGTGACCACTCTCGGGTCCTTCACGTTGAAGTTGCACAGGGTATCGGAGCTGACGATGAAATGCCGATCGATGTCGAAGGGTTTGTTGGGGCCGATGACGGCGTCCCAGTAGCCCGGGACCGCGTCGGCTTCGCTATAGCGTCCCCCGGCGTGGGAGGTCCCGGAGAAGTGATGGCAGATGAGGATGGCGTTATCTTTGGTGGGGGAGAGCCTTCCATAGGTCTCGTATCCAACGCGGACCCGCTGGAGCGTTGCCCCACAGACAGGTTCCAGACGGTCCAATTCGAAGGTCTGTTTCTTGACAATCACCAGGATGGCACTCTGGTAACCGGTTCAACCGTAAGGAGGCCACGCGGGGAGGATCAGGGGATCACCTCGATCTGGCCGGTACCTGCGACGATCTCGCCGATCCGGGCGGCGGCGAGCGTCTTCGCGGCTTGAAGGCGATCGACCAGCTGGGCACTTTTCGCTTTGGGGACGGAAATCAAGAGTCCGCCGGACGTCTGCGCGTCGCAGAGGATCAGTTGGCTCTCGTCGGTAATTTCTGGCGCCCATGTCACCTTCCCCGCCAGCGCCTCGAGATTGCGCTTGGTGCCGCCGGGGCAGATGCCCTCCTTGACAAGTGTCCAGGCCTCAGGGAGGACCGGGACTGCCGAAAGGGAGATGCGGGCGCCGACACCGCTGCCCGAGGTCATCTCGTGAAGGTGTCCGAGGAGACCAAAACCGGTGATGTCGGTACACGCATTTACGCCCACCTCGACCATCACTTCGGCGGCTGTCTTATTCAACAAGGTCATGACGCGGATAGCCTGGTCCGTGGCCTCGGGCGAGGCCCGTTCCCGCTTGATCGCGGTGGTGATGATCCCAAGCCCGAGGGGTTTGGTCAGGACGAGATCATCCCCGACCTGGGCGCTCGCATTGGTCAGGACCTTCTTCGGGTGCACGAGACCCGTAACCACTAACCCGTACTTGGGTTCAGGATCATCGATGCTGTGGCCCCCCACGATGGATGCCCCCGCTTCTTTGACCTTGTCCGCACCCCCCTGCAGGATAGCCGAGAGGACGCGAAGCGGGAGTTTCCCGGCGGGGAAGCCGACGACATTGAGGGCCAAGATGGGCCGCGCCCCCATGGCGTAGATATCGCTCAAGGAGTTCGCTGCGGCCACCGCGCCACAGGCGTAGGGGTCATCCACGACGGGGGTGATATAGTCCACCGTCTGGACAATCGCTAACTCTTCGGTGAGTTGATACACGGCGGCATCGTCAGCGGTCTTTGTCCCGACCAGGATGTTGGGATCGGTAAAGGTTGGTAGCTGGCTCAGCACCTGAGCCAGGTCCGCCGGACTAATCTTGCAAGCTCAACCGGCTCCGTGGGAGAGCGTGGTCAGCCGGATCGTTTCCTCGGGTTCCGTCATTCCTTTCCTCCACTTCTCCCTATTTCAATCGCTGGGCGATGGCGCGATCCTTGGCGGTGACTTCCTGTTCCAGGGATGTCTTCCACCTCTTAAGCTTTTTATTAAGAGTTCCATCATAAATACTCAATACCTGAGCAGAAAATATAGCAGAATTTTTTGCGCCAGCTTTACCGACTGCCATGGTGGCTACCGGGACCCCTCCCAGCATTTGGGCCGTGGAGAGGAGGGCGTCGATGCCGCGAAGGGGACTCGATCCAATGGGGACCCCGATCACCGGCAGTGTCGTCTCGGCGGCAATAATGCCGGCCAGGTGAGCCGCTCCGCCAGCCCCGGCAATAATCACCTTGAGCCCTCTCTCTTGGGCGGTCCGTGCATACTCGATCACCTGGGCAGGGGCCCGATGGCACGAGATCACCCGCACCTCATGGGGAATGCCAAAATGCTTCAGCGTCTTGCTGGTCTCCTTCATGATCGGAAAGTCCGAGTCGCTTCCCATCACGATCCCGACCACAGGTTTTTGGCGCTCACGGCTCATACTTTTCCGTCCGCGACTACGGGTTTGAAGGTCCGCATTCCCTTTGTCATCTTACAACGAAATAACAGGTTCTGTGAACTCTAAACTCTTAGCCCTCAACTATTGACTCTTCACTTTCGACTATCCCACCATCCGGTCGAGAGCCTTTTTGCCGATGTCGTTTCGATAATGGACTCCCTCCCAGTAGATCTTCTTGACGCCCTGGTACGCGGTGGCAATGGCCTGCCGGATGTCCTTGCCGATGCCGGTGACGTTGAGGACGCGGCCCCCATCCGTGACCACCTTGCCGTTTTTCAGAGTGGTACCCGCGTGAAAGATCACCACCCCGGGGACGCTGGCTGCCTCATCGAGCCCCGAGATCACCTTTCCCTTCTCGTACTGGCCAGGGTACCCCCCCGAGGCCATCACCACACAGACCGTCGGTTCGGACCGCCACTCAATTGTCGCTTCGTGGAGACGTTCCGCGATCACCGCCTCCAGGACCGGGATCAGGTCTGAGCCCATGCGGACCACAAGAGGCTGCGCCTCCGGATCACCAAAACGGGCATTGAACTCCAAGACCCTCGGTTCTCCATCCTTGATCATCAGTCCCGCATACAGGACTCCCTTGTACGGGTGGCCTTCTGCCGCCATTCCCCGGACGGCAGGGAGCATGACGCGTTCCATGATCTTTTGGTGAACCGCGTCGGTGACCACGGGGGCGGGAGAGTATGCCCCCATCCCCCCGGTATTGGGTCCCTGGTCGTGGTCGTAGATCGGTTTGTGATCCTGAGACGAGGCCATGGGTAGGACCGTCTTGCCATCGGTAAAGGCGAGAAAGGAAGCCTCCTCACCGGTGAGATACTCTTCAATGACCACCTGCGCTCCCGCGTCGCCAAAGACCCGCTCTTCCATGATCATGCCGATAGCCTCATGGGCCGCCTCAAGGGTCGGGCAGACGATGGCCCCTTTGCCGGCAGCCAGACCGTCAGCTTTGACCACGATGGGTGCCCCGACCTTCTCCAGATAGGCCCTGGCCTTTTTCGGGTCATCGAGGACTTCATAATCACCGCTGGGGATTCGGTATTTTCGCATCAGGTTCTTGGCGAAGCTCTTGCTCCCCTCGATCATGGCTGCGTCCCGGCGGGCGCCAAAAATCTTGAGGCCTCGGGATTCGAATTCGTCCACGATCCCGAGGGTCAGGGGGACCTCTGGACCCACCAGGGTGAGGTCGATCCTCTCCTGAAGGGCAAACTCCACCAGGCTGGCGATCTCGGTGACTCCGATACTGATACAGGTGGCGATTTGGGCCATCCCGGCGTTACCCGGGGCAGCATAGAGGAGGGGATTTTGCGGGCTCTGGGCAAGCTTCCAGAGCAGGGAATGTTCCCTTCCCCCCGATCCGACCATCAGGATCTTCATAGCTCACCTCCCTCCGAATCGATGACCGACCACCGACGACCGACCCCGACCGTCGGGGTTCACAGTTCACGGCAGAACTAGGCCCTTATTAAACAGTGAACTGTCCACTGTGAACCGTGACCTTGTTTAATGGCGGAAGTGGCGAATTCCAGTAAAGACCATGGCCATGCCGTGCTCCTCAGCCGCTTGGATGACCTCGGGGTCGCGCACTGAACCCCCTGGTTGGATTACGGCAGTGGCACCCGAGGGCCTCCCACTCGGCAGGGGTCGGCTCCCGTTTGGTGACGACCGCGAGGGCAGTCTTATCTAGATCGGTGCGGTCTCTTTCCTGGAGCAGGAGGCCACCGGAGATTCGGCGCATATCCCAGGGGTCGGGAGGCAGTTGCCACTCTTCGGCCTGGATCCGCATGATCCGGAGGTTTGTTCGCAGCCGCAATACCTCCTTGGCCGCCTCAGTGTACTCGGGGGCAATGACGGCTTCGACAAAGGTGGACGCGATCTCTTTCGCCGTTGCCTCATCCACAATGCGGTTCAGTCCCACGACCCCGCCGTAAGCCGAGACCAGATCCGTACTGCGAGCGCGCTGATACACGTCCACCAGCGGCTCTCCGATGGCGACCCCGCACGGGTTGCTGTGTTTGATGAGACAGGCCGCGGGCCCGGAGAACTCCAGAACGAGATGTAATGCGGCATCCAGGTCTAAGAGATTACTGTATGAGAGGGCTTTCCCTTGCAATTGCTCTGCGTTGGCCAGGCAGGGTCCCTTGGTCCTCGACCCTCGGTAGAGTGCCCCCTGCTGATGCGGGTTCTCCCCGTATCGGAGAGGCTGGACTTTTTCCAGGCCCCACGCAAGAAAGGGAGGAAAGGGTTGAGGCCATTGAGTCATAAGGGATGCTTCGGTAGCGCTCACCGCGCTCAAGAAGGTCGCGATGGCTCCCTCGTAGCGGGTCGTGAGCTGGAACGCCTCTTGGGCTAGGCGAAGACGGGTTTTCAGGGAAATTCCGCCGTGCTGGCGAATCTCCCGGAGGATCTCGGGGTACTGTCCAGGATGGGTGAGGATTACGACGCACTCGAGGTTCTTGGCCGCCGACCGGATCAGGGCAGGTCCCCCGATGTCGATTTGCTCGATGGCCCGAGAGAGGTCCAGCGTCTCCTCTTCGATCGTAGCCTCGAACGGGTAAAGGTTGACAGCGACGAGATCGATGGGGGAGATGCGTCGCTGTTCCAGTTGCGACTGGTGTTCTGGATCTCTGCGGCTTGCCAGAATGGCCGCGTGAATCGCAGGGTGGAGGGTCTTGACGCGGCCTTCCAACATCTCGGGGTAGCCGGTCACCTCTGCCACGTCGGTGACCTTTATTTCCGCAGTCCGGAGATGTTCGGCCGTTTTTCCGGTGGAGATCAACGCAACGCCGAACTCGACCAATCCCTTGGCGAACTCGGCAATTCCCGCCTTGTCCGAGACGCTCAAGAGGGCCCGCTGGACGTGGATCAATCCTGTCTCCATCCTCTGCCCGTCACCCAGGCTACTCAAATCTCTAGGGGTGAATGTATCCCCACCCCTCTCTCACGGCCCGATCGTCCTCGCTTCCCTTACAGAAGACGTGGCGTCCTTCGATGTAGAGTCGCTGTTCGGCGTAAAGCTGGATCGCCCGGGGATAGATCTGATGTTCGTATTTCAGGATCCGGGCGGCGAGGGTTTCCTCGGTTTCGTCGTCAAAGACCGGGACCACTGCCTGGATGATGATGGGCCCGGTGTCAACACCCTCATCGGCAAAATGGACGGTGCAGCCAGAGAACTTCACTCCGTGTTGAAGGCCCTTGCGCTGAACGTGAAGTCCCGGGAAAGACGGAAGGAGGGCGGGGTGGATGTTCATAATCCGGTTGCGAAAGCGGTGGATGAAGCCGGGGGTTAAGACCCGCATGTAACCGGCCAGGCAAAGCAACTCTACCTGGTGCTCCGTTAAGATCGAAATCAGTCTCTCGTCGAAGGCCTCCCGGCTTCCAGAGGCTTTGGGGTCGACAAAAACGGGGGGGATTCCATGCCGACGGGCTCGCTCTAAGGCATAGGCATCTGCCACGTCACTGATCACGACGACGACGGCTGCGTCGAGCTTTCCCGCCTCGGTTGCGTCAATGATTGCTTGGAGGTTCGAGCCGCGGCCCGATACGAGGACGCCGACCCGCAGCTTATCCGCGCTTGACATGTCATCTCCTCCAGCCTGAATCTAACAGAGCGGGTCTTGCCCAGGCAAGGTATTTTCCCGTCGGGTGACGGGAAAGGATTCGGTATAAATCCGGCCTACTTTGGGTGCCTGGGTCCTCTTGGCAGCCTGCTCGGCAACGGCGATTAGGGATCCGCAACGGTGGCAGGGGGCTTGGGAGAGGGACTCCTGGTTCCTCTACGCCGCAGGGCCCACTGCCGAACTGAGACCAGTCGCTAGCATTTCCATCGGCTTTCGGATCCTTCGACCGGTGCCGATCAGGGTGGGTCCTCGAACAGGCGGAGGTTCGTTTCCTGTTTGAGGGAGGGAGATCTCTCTCCCCGTGCGCTTCAGCATCTAAAGGGTTTTATAAGAAGTATTGCTCTAATAGGCTGACAAATAAGGGGAAAACTCACAACGCTTAGTGGCTCCAATGACAGAAGGAACGTTAGGCCATATACTGCTCGATTCCGCTCAGGATGGGGAGGGGATCAGGGTTTAGGGAGGAAGGGGGTTTCGTCAATCCTAAAGGGAGGGTGAAAAAAGTCTTGACAAAGGATGATGTGCTTGGTAAAAGACGAGTAAGCCGATAAACAATGTCAAGATCAGTGTAAGGTACGGCCAGCATGAAGATTTCGACAAAAGGGGATTACGCGACCAGGGCATTGCAGGAACTCTCGATGCACTACAACGAGGGTCCGCTCCGCATCCAGGAGATTGCCCAGCGGCAAGATATCCCAGTCAGATATCTCGAACAGCTCCTTCTTATCTTGAAGCGGGCTGGATATCTCGAGAGTAAGCGAGGGGTGAGGGGAGGCTATTACCTCGCGAAATCTCCTCACCTGATTACGCTGGGAGAGATCATCCGATTGATGGAAGGTTCCCCTGCCCCCATTTTCTGCGTCGATCCCTCAAGCCAAGAGAAATGCACGGTGGAAAAAATCTGCGGGTTCCAAGGCATTTGGGTGGAAATTAGGGACACCATTGCTCATATATTGGATAATGTCACTTTCGAGGAAATCGGTCGCCGTGCACGGTTGAGGATTGCATCGAAGAGTGTAAGCTACCACATCTAAGGTCGATGGCCGCTGGCCAACGACCTTGTTCAGAGTTCAGAGTTCAGGGTTCAGGGCAGCAAAATTGATTTTCAGGTTGTACACTATGAACTGGGAATGCCTACCGCGGTTGGCGGTCAGCTGAGGACCGGGAATGAAAGAGCTGGCTGCTGATAGCTGACGGCTGACAGCGGGTAAGACATGGGGTCACGGATTCCTCGGCTAGCAAAGAATGTACTGGATCTCATTGGGGACACCCCCTTGGTGGAGCTTCCCAAGCTCTCTCCCCGGAATGGGGCTACCATCTTGGCAAAAATGGAATCGCTAAATCCGGCCGGGAGTGTCAAGGACCGGATCGCCTGGGCCATGATTGAGGAGGCGGAACAGCAGGGAAGGCTCGGACCGGGAGCAACCATCGTGGAGCCGACTTCCGGTAACACCGGGATCGGGCTAGCCATGGTGGCGGCGGTGAAGGGATACCGGCTGATCCTGACGATGCCCGACGATATGAGTCTCGAGCGCAGGACACTGCTGCAGCGGTTCGGAGCGGAGGTGATCTTGACCCCAGCCATCGAGGGGATGACTGGTGCCGTCTTTGCGGCGGAGGAGCTTTGCCGGGAAAGTCCTGACTACTTCATGCCCCAGCAGTTTATCAATCCAGCGAATCCAGAGATCCACCGCCAGACCACCGCCCGGGAGATCCTGGAGGTGACCGAAGGCCGGATTGATGCCTTTGTCGCGGGGGTGGGGACCGGTGGAACCATCACTGGGGTTGGTGAGATTCTCAAAGCCAGGATCCCGGGTGTCAAGGTGATTGCGGTGGAGCCGGCGAGATCGCCGGTTCTCCAGGGGGGGAAGGCTCGGCCCCATGCGATCCAGGGGATTGGGGCCAGCTTTGTCCCCGAGGTCCTCAACGTAGAAATCCTCGATGAGATCATCGCGGTGAGCGACGAGGACGCGATCAAGATGACGGCCCGCCTGACCCGGGAAGAAGGACTCCTGGTCGGGGTCTCGGCCGGCGCCAATGTCTTCGCCGCCGTGAAGGTGGCCGGTGAGCTTGAAAAAGGGAAGATCGTCGTGACGATCCTGCCGGATACGGGGGAGCGGTATCTCAGTGTGTCATTCTAAGTTGTACAAAGGAAAGGAGTTCGTTGATGGGGGCCAAGGTCTACATTCCGACGCCGTTTCGAGCCCTTACCCGTAATCAGGCCACGGTAGAGGTCGAAGGAAAGACCATCGTGGATCTCGTCGGGGCTCTCGACGCCGAGTATCCTGGGATTCGGGAGCGGGTCTTTAATGAAGAAGGAGAGATCCATCGACATATCAACATCTATGTGAACGACGTCGCCGTGGAGGACCTGAAGGGCAAGGACACGGCATTGGTGGATGGAGATGAGGTGGCCCTGATTCCGGCCATTGCTGGAGGGGCGATCCCTTTTAGCGAGGAGCAGATCAAGCGGTACAGCCGCCACATCATTCTTCCTGAGATTGGCGGGAAAGGGCAACGGAAGCTCCTCAACAGTAGCGCCCTCTTGGTCGGGGCCGGTGGCCTCGGGTGTCCTGCCGCCCTCTACCTGGCGGCGGCGGGGATCGGCAGGCTCGGGATCGTCGATTTCGATCATGTGGATCTCAGCAACCTCCAGCGACAGATCCTTCACCACACCCACGACTTGGGGCGACCCAAGGTTCTCTCGGCGGTGGACAGCATCGGGGATATCAATCCGGATGTGAAGGTAGAGCCCCATCAG
>LXTG01000110.1 GCA_001643535.1 candidate division NC10 bacterium SPGG6
CGGCGGCGGGACCCCGGCCAGTCCGAAGGACTCCGGACTCCTTCGGAGACGCAAGCCAGATGTCGCCTGCCTCGGAAGGAACCCCCTCCTCGCTCTTAGCGACATCGGACATCGGACCCTCAACCCTGAACCCCGAACTGTGAACCGTGAACTGTGAACGGGCTACGCGCGGAGCGATAGGGGAAGTGTCATGATTCTGGTGGTGGGGGGAACAGGTCGCGTCGGAAGCCAGGTGGTTCAGCAGCTGCGGCGGCAGGGGAGGCCTGTGCGGGCCTTGTGCAGGAGCGAATCAAAAGCGAAACCACTTCGGGAGGCCGGCGTTGAGATTGCGCTAGGCGACCTGGCGGACCGGCGGGCGATAGAGACAGCGTGTCGGGGGGTAGGCACCATCATCAGTACGATGACCTCGTTAAATCCCAGAACATTGAGGGACCGGTATCACCCCGAGGTCATCGAAGAACAGGGCCATCGGAATCTCCTGGATGTCGCCCGGCAAGCGGGGGTCAACCAGGTCATCTACCTCTCCGCGATCGGTGTGGAGCATCCCCAGGCGCCCAGGCAGTTTCGGGTCAAGCGGCTGGTAGAGAAGGTGGTGAAGTCCAGTGGGCTCCCGTATACGATCCTGCGCCCTTCTGGTTTTATGGAGAACCTGCTGCCAGTGCTTCCGGCAATTCAGCGATTTCGAGTTGCCCCGTTGCCAGGAACGGGGACGGCACCTATCACGTACATTGCGGTCGAGGACATTGCCCGGGTGGCAGTGCAGGCAGTGGGGCATCCCGAGGCGCAGGGGGCCATGATCGAGTATGGCGGCCCCGAAGACCTGAGTAACCGGCAGTGCGTACAGATCGCGGCAAAGGTCTTGGGCACGTCAGCGTGGATCGCTCCGATTCCCCTGACACTCTTTCATCTTATTGGGGGTATAGCGCGACCAGTGTCCCCGGGGCTTCGGGAATTTTTTGCCATTCTGCGGTTTGTGGACCGATACGGGCTGTGTGCCCCCCACCATCCTCCCTTCTCGAATGAGCCGTGGACCCCTCTCACATTCGAAGAGTTCGTCCGCCGCCATATCCGATGACCGATGTCCGATGACCGGAGGGATTTCGGATTTCAGAATTTAGCTGCGCTTGACTCAAATTCGCAATCCGCAATTCACAATCCCAAATTTCGCCTTTCTGGACTCTAGACTCTCGACTCTCGACTCTCAACTCTCGACACTCAGTCCTCAGCACTCATCGCTCAACGCTGCTTCAAAGGAGGCCGGCCTGCACGAGGGCGTGTCGGATCTCGAGGCGCTCTTCATGGGTCGGGGGCAGGAGGGGCCGGCGAGGCCATCCCCCCTCGTATCCCACCATGTCCATGGCTACCTTCAACCCGCCGATCCCGAACCGGCTGGTGACGGCTTCGATCGCCGGGAGGAGCCTGAGCTGCTGCTCCCGTGCCTCGTGCAGCTTTCCCTCTTGGAAGAGAGAATACAGAGCAAGACAGGCCTCCGGCGCGCAGTTGGCAAGCGCCAGGATACCGCCTCCTGCTCCGAGGGAGAGGGCTGGGAGAAAGACCGGGCCTGCGCCGACGAAAAGAAGAAATTCGGGAGGGCTTTGCCGAACATACGATGCGAAAACGGTCAAATTGCCGGCGCTGTCTTTCATGCCCACAATATTGCCGTGCTCCGCCAGGTGGGCAACCACGGGAGGATCAAGCACCACTCCAGTGAATTGGGGGACGTTGTAAAGGAACACGGGGATGGGGGAGGCATCCGCCACCCGCCGGTAATGCTCGATGAGAATCCGCGGTCGCATCTGGGGCTTGTAATAGGCAGGGGTGACGACCATGACGAAATCCGCCCCGATGGCGGACGCCCGTCGAGTGAGGGAGATGGTGGCTTCTGTCGCCTCGCACCCGGTGCCGGCGATCATCACTTTGTCTCCGGGAATGTGCTCACGCGCCACCTCGAGCACGCGGATCTTTTCCTCCTCAGAGAGGTAGACAAACTCCGAGTTGCTTCCCAGGATAAGATATCCCGCCAAGGCAGTCTTGTTCCATCGCCCCAGATTGGCAACCAGGGCTTTGTACGATACCTCGCCCGTCTGCGTAAAGGGAGTGATGACCGGTGGGATGACCCCGCGAAACTCACGCATCCTTCGTCGCCCTCCACAGGCTGTCCCGCGTGCGTGGACCATAGCGCGTCGGGCTGCCCGCGTCAAGGTGGCACGGCACCTGGGGATGATGACCCGAACCCGACACGCCATGTTCCGGGCGGACGTGCAAGTTATTGCAGTGGACCTCTGCGTCGACGTACGCTAAGGTTACGAAAGAGGAAGAGGGGGGACTGGATGGAGATTCGCTTTGCCGGGGGGACCTGTTCGGTAGAGGCTCCTGAGGGTTCGCGGGTCTAACCCGCGACCAGCAAGTACGCGATTCCAACGGAGCACCCGACGACGGGGCCGGGGTTCAAGCATCTGTATGAACTCATTCGTCCTGATGGGACCATCCAGGTCATTCATGTGACCCACGACACGCCGGAGGTGGGCTGGCACTATTGCGACCGGTCTCAAGCGTGTGAGCGACCCTGATCGGTTCATAGTTCACGGTGGATGGTTCAGGGTTGAGAGTTGAGGGTTCAGGGTCCAAGCGGTTCAGGGATCAGGGTTTGGGGTTTAGGGTTTAAAGACCATGAACCATGAACCATCCACCATGAACTGTTGGCCATCAACCACGAACTATGAACGATGTACTACATAGAGGGCTGATAGCTGACAGCAGTGGTCAGAGTTCTTGCCTCAAGGGTGGGGATCTCTTACAATGTAACAATACAGAACGCCTCGCGCGCGGGTTGGAACCTTTTGGGTTTTGGCTCCGCTCTACGAGCGTCGGTAACACATTCATGCCGGGGAGGAGGAGATACAAGGTGAGTGAAACACCACAAACCTCGACCGAGGTCACTTGTCCTTGTTGCCAGGCCCGCCTGACAATTGACCTCTCCCTGGGCGTGGTCCTCCATCACGAGCCACCGCCCAAGGCAAGCGCCGTCACCGACCTCAAAGAAGCGGTGAAGGCCCTCGACAGACAAACGGCCCAGCGGGACGCTCTATTTAAGGAGCGTATGCAGGCGGAGAAAGATAAGGGGAAGGTCCTCGATCGGAAGTTCCAGCAACTGCTGAAGAAGGCCAAGGAAGAGCCCGCCACACCGCCGCCCCCGCGGGACATTGACCTGGACTGAGACTTGGTCCGCCGGGCGTATCGCCCTCGACTCTATCGAACAGAATTGAACAGACCTAGATCCTGCCCGCGTAACCCCTTGTTTTCCTTTTAGTTCCGCATCGCGAGGACGTGGGCCCTAAACTTCGAGTCCTCCTCGATCCGAAAGTCCTCTCCGCATTTGCTGCACCGGCCGTTCCAAGACCGGTCCCCTTCCTGCCGCAGGATGACCACGCCGCAGAACTCCTTGTGGGGAACCTTGTGCACGGTGATGGCGATGAGGGGTTTCTCCATCTTGTCACCTCAGAGCGATGCGCTCGCTGAGAGCCTGGTAATAGCCGGTCAGAGAGCGATTGGAGCCGACCAGTGCCAGGGAGCGAAGGAGGATTCTGTACACCTCTGGCCTCGAGATCTTGACCGTGGCGGCTGGATCGAGAAGGTTCTTCGATTGCGCCACAAGGGCTAAGGTCTTGAGGCCGATGAGGAGAGGCCAGGCGCAGGCAAGACGCATTCGGATCTCCCGTCTGGGAATGGCGAGCGTGTAATCCCACCCTTCCCGGTAATGGGCCAGGGTGACCTGCAGGAGATCTTGGACGAGGGGTTTCACGCGAGCGATGGCCTGGGGATCGAGCAGGTCCGCCGGCGTCAGTCCGAGGCCCTCCAGATCCTCCTGGGGCAGATAGCATCGTCCAATGCGAAGGTCCCTGCTGAGGTCTCGAAGTATGTTGGTCATCTGCAGCCCCTTCCCGAAACGGACCCCCCGTTTTTTCATTTCCGCCATATCCCAGCCTCGGAGGGAGGGACGGTGGGCCATGTGAATCTCGGTCCAGAATTCTCCAACGCATCCCGCGACGAAATACGTATAGCGGTCAAGGTCGTCGCGGGTCTTCAAAGCGATGGGGTAGCCTTCCTCCTCCCCAGGGAAGGTGGTGAGGTCCATCAACATGCCCTGGGTGATGGTGAGGATCAGGTCTCGGATCCGTTCCCGATCCGCGGGGTCCAGCGTCCGATAGATCGCAAAACACTCCTCGAGGCGAGCCACGAGTTCTCGCTCCTCGGGGATCTTTTGGGGACCGGTCATTGCCTCTTTCACCTCTCGGATTCGGTGAGGGCCATTCCCCCGAAATTCGGCCCGGAACAGCTCCAAGTACTCGAGGCGTGTCTCGAGGCTGACCAGCCGGGTATCAGCGATGGTGTCGGCGGCCCGGGCAAAGAGGTAGGCAAGACCCACCGGGCGCCTGAGGTCTTTGGGTAAGACATTCAGGCTCAGATAGAAGGTCCGGCTCACCCGCTTCAGGATCTCTTTGAACAGATCCGAATTCCCTTTCCCCATCGTGAACCCACCCCCTTTAATCTTGAACTCTAAACCCTGAACTATCAACTATGAACTATGAACCCGCTAGCCCGGTGGAGTAAACACCTCGTTCACGTTGCTCCGAGAGCCCCCCGGCTCCGGGCCTCCACCAAGTACGTAGATGCGGCCGCTCCACGAGGCGGCCCCCAGTCCGTGACGGGCCGTGGGCATCGGGTTGAGTGTTACCCATCGGTCCGTTTGGGGGTGGTAGGCCTCGGTGTGGGCAAAGGTCTGTTTGGGTTCCTCACCTCCAAAGACGTAGAAACGGCTGCCAACGACCGCAGCAGTAATGCCGCTTCGCGCCGTGGGCATCAGAGTCCTTCCGGTCCATTGGTTTGTGTGAGGGTCGTAGACTTCATTTACCGCCACGTTGCGGCTCATAGCTCCCTGCCGTCCCCCGATGGCGTAAAGGCGGCCGTCCACGGCAGCCACGGCCAGGTGATCCCGCGGGGTTGGCATCGGGAGGAGCGATTGCCACGTGTCCGTTGCTGGATCATAGACCTCGAGCGTCCGCAGGACCTCGCTCCCCGCTTTTCCCCCGACCGCATAAATCTTCCCCCTGAGAACCCCGACTGCCAGGGCACCGCGGGCAGTCGGCATCGGGGCCTTCCGCTGCCAGCGGTCCTGAGCTGGATCGTATTCCCACAGGGTGTTGATCGCCTTCCAGGGCCAGATCCTCGCATATCCACCGACGACGTACAGTTTACCCTCCACCGCCGCGACAGCCGTATGGTGGAGTGGCTGTACCAACGAAGCCTTCTTTTCCCACTGATCAGTTATGGGGTCATAGGCCTGGACAGCATTCGATACCCCTCCGAGGAAGAAGTACCCGAAGCCACCGATCACATAGATCTTGCCGCCAAGTTCGGCTGCGGCCACTTCCGTCCGTTTGTCGGGCATGGGAGCCGCCGTTTTCCACTCTCCGAGGGAGCCGGCCAGCGCGGACGCGGAGAGACTGAGTGCGAGGGAGACCAAGATTCCGAATGCTGTCCAGCGGCCCAGTCCCTTCTGCCGCCTCAGGTCTTTTGGCACGACGTTCAAACTCAAATAAAAGGTCCGGCTGACCCGTTTAAGAATCTCGCTAAACAGATCCTTGTGCACTCTCTATCCCCTACACTCTAAACTCTSMACCCYCARNCTYTGMWSSSNGAGNAGGATACCGGCAAAGGGAGGGTTTGAGCAAGCCCTCTGCTGTTGCCTTCGCTACTCYGCTCCCGTACAATAACCCRGATCGGACGAGCSGGTCCGTATCATCCGAGAGGAGGAGGCCGTGCAGGCGACTAGTGCAAGCGCCGCCGGGGTTGTCTGGGACCTGAGTGATCTGTTCGCCGCCTACGATGACCCCCGCATTCGAACGACAGTAAAGAGTGTTCAGGAGCGGGCCGAGGGCTTTGCCCAGCGGTACCGGGGGACCATCCACATCCCCGGGGGACCAGGGGCCTCGCACCTCTTAGAGGCGCTCCAGGTCCTGGAGGGGATCGAAGACGCGATGAGCCGCGTGGCCACGTTCGCCAATCTGCTCTACGCCTCGGACAGCCTCCGGCCGGAACACCAGGACCTGCAACAGCGGGTTGAACAGTGGCTGACCGCCATCCGGAACTCCCTCGTCTTCTTTGATCTGGAGTGGCTCGACCTGGAGGAGCCGGCGGTGGCCCGCCTGATTGCCGAGGCATCGGCTGTCCGAATTCCCTCGTATGTGGTCGTCAACAACAAGGCGGAAGGAAGCTCCCCGCTGACTCTATTCCGTCTCGCAGAACGGGACGCTGGTCTATGGGGCGGGTGGCGCGGGCGGCGGTCCAGGAGGGCAGCAACGGTTGCTGGTTGTGGATCTAGAGGGCAACGAAGAGCCCACGCCCCTCGATCCACGCTTCTTCTTCGCCCCTCGATGGTCCCCCGATGGCGAATC
>LXTG01000122.1 GCA_001643535.1 candidate division NC10 bacterium SPGG6
GCGCGGGCGATTTTCGAGGCGGCTGGTATCCACGACATCCGGGCGAAATCTCTTGGGAGTAGCAATCCGCACAATGTGGCGAAGGCAACGATGGCTGGGATCCGGGGTCTCATTACTCCCGAGGAGGTGGGCCGCCTCCGGGGCAAGATGAGGGAAGAGGTTCGGGAGGTTACGAGTGGGTGACCGCTATGACATCGAGGGGAGGCAGTAGGGGGGCCGATGAGGCTGCACGAGCTTAGACCGGCCGCTGGGTCTCGAAAGCGGCGCAAGCGAGTGGGTCGGGGTCCGGGGTCAGGGCGCGGGCAGACCTCTGGCCGGGGGGACAAGGGGCAGAAGGCTCGGTCGGGGGTGAGCATTCCACCCTGGTTCGAAGGGGGCCAGATGCCGCTGAGCCGACGCCTTCCCAAGCGGGGCTTTTGGAATCCGTTTCGCAAAGAGTATGCCATTGTCAATCTCCGGGATCTAGAACGGATCGAGGCCGGGACGACAGTCACGCCCCTTCTCCTTCTGGAACGGGGCCTCATCAAGGCGGTGAAGGACGGGGTGAAAGTCCTGGGGGACGGCGATCTTTCACATCCCCTCACCGTGGAAGCTCACCGTTTTTCCCAGGCGGCCCTCCGAAAGATTCACGCCGCAGGGGGGGCGGTCGAGGTGATCGACGAACGATGAGCGATATCGCCAATGTTTTTAAAGTCCCTGAACTCAGGAAACGCATCCTCTTCACCACCTTGATCCTGATCGTCTACCGCCTCGGGGCTCACATCCCTACCCCTGGCATCGATGCAGCGGCGTTGAGTGAGGTTTTCAACAGGGCTGCTGGCACCCTCTTCGGCTTCTTCGATCTCTTCTCCGGCGGGGCGTTACGGCGGGCCAGCATCTTCGCCTTGGGGATCATGCCCTATATCGATGCCTCGATCATTCTTCAACTCTTGGCAGTGGTGGTTCCGGCCATCGAGCGACTCCAAAAGGAGGGGGCCGAGGGACGGAAGAAGATCACCATGTATACGCGGTACGGAACTGTCCTTATCGCCATGATCCAGGGGATGGGCATTGCCATCGGCCTGGAAGGGCTCACGGTCAATAATCAGCTGGTGGTCGCTAATCCCGGCTGGGGCTTCCGACTCATGACGACCCTGACCCTGACGGCCGGCAGCATCCTTCTCATGTGGTTAGGAGAGCAGATTTCAGAGCGGGGGATTGGCAACGGCATCTCGCTCCTCATCTTTGCGGGCATCATCGTTCGCGTTCCCGAGGCGATTTACGGATCCTACCAGCTCCTATCGACGGGTGAGATGAGGGCCTATGTTTTCGTCGTTCTGTTGGTCGTTATGGTCGTGGTCGTGGCGGGGGTGGTGATCATGACGTTAGGCCAACGGCCCATCCCGGTCCAGTACGCCAAGCGGGTCGTCGGCCGGAAGGTGTACGGGGGACAGGCAACGCACATCCCGCTGCGGGTCAACACGGCCGGCGTGATCCCCGTCATTTTCGCCGCCTCGATCATCGTCTTGCCTCCGACGGTGGCGCGGTTCGTCTCTCATCCTTGGATGCAGTCGGTGGCGCAGACCCTTTCCCCGGGGACGATCAGCTACTTCTTGCTCTATGGAGGGAGCATCATTTTCTTCACCTACTTTTATACCGCCATCATCTTTAACCCCGCAGATGTGGCAGATAACCTGAAGAAATATGGCGGCTTCATCCCCGGGATCCGCCCGGGCGCGAAGACGGCCGAGTTCATTGAAAAGGTGCTCGACCGGATTACCTTTATCGGCGCCATCTACTTGGCACTGATCTCCATTTTTCCGGAAGTCCTGATCATCTGGGGGAATGTTCCGTTTTTCTTCGGCGGGACCGCTCTGCTCATTGTGGTCGGGGTCGCCCTCGATACCGCGCAGCAAATCGAGGCCCATCTCGTGATGCGCCACTATGAGGGATTTCTGAAGAAAGGGAAGTTGAAGGGGCGGACCTTCTGAAACTTGAACGGGGGCACGAATTAGAATATAATAAGAGGTTAACGATGCGAGTCATCCTCTTGGGCCCTCCAGGGGCAGGGAAGGGGACTCAGGCCAAAATGATCATCGAGCGGTATGGGGTCCCCCAGATCTCTACCGGGGATATCCTGCGGGCGGCTGTGGCGGCGGGGACTCCTCTCGGGAGAGAGGCCAAGACCTACATGGGTCGGGGGGCGTTGGTCCCGGATGAGGTGGTGATCGGCATTGTTCGGGATCGCCTGACCGAGCCTGACTGCCACGGGGGGTACCTCCTCGACGGGTTTCCCCGAACCGTGGCCCAGGCCGAGGCGCTGACGCGCATGCTTCGGGAGCTCGGGACTCCGCTCCCCACGGTGGTGAGCCTAGACGTGGCAGAGGGGGAACTGATCCGGCGCCTCTCTGGGCGGCGGACGTGCCAGACCTGCGATGCGGTCTTTCATGTGGAGTTTCATCCCCCTCGAGCGATGGGGATCTGTGACAAATGCAGCGGGAGGCTCATCCAGCGGGAGGATGATCAGGAGGAGACGATCCGTCGCCGCCTTCAGGTGTATCGCGAGCAGACCGAGCCCTTGATCGGCTATTATCAGACCCAGGGGCTGTTGAAAAGAGTAAACGGGCTGGGGGAGACGGGAGGAATCTTTGCACGGATCTCGAGCATCCTGGAGCGGCGAGACGGTCAAGGTGCCGCTTCGCAGTCCCATTGAGTACAAGGCGTTGTGGGAGGTCGATCGTATAGGACGGGCGAGCCGACTCGTCGCCGAGGCCTTGTTGGCCCTCCGGGAGGAGAGCCAGCCCGGGGTGAGGACGGAAGACCTGGACCGTTTCGCCGAGGCCTTGCTCGTCAGACGGGGCGCGCGGCCTGCCTTCAAGGGATACCGGGGGTATCCCTTTACCCTGTGTACCTCGGTGAACGAGGAGGTAGTCCATGGGCTCCCCTCTGAACGCCGGCTCCAAAAAGGGGATATCCTGAGTTTAGACCTGGGGGCGATCGTGGACGGGTATTATGGGGATGCGGCGATTACCATTGCCGTCGGCGAGGTCTCTCCAGAGGCGAGCCGACTCCTCCAGGTCACCCGGGAAGCCTTACACTGTGGAATTGCTCAAGCGGTGGCCGGGCACTACCTCACGGATATTTCCCATGCGGTTCAGCGTCACGTGGAATCTAATGGCTTCTCGGTGGTCCGGATTTTCGTCGGGCATGGGATCGGGAAGGCCCTCCATGAGGAACCGCAGATTCCCAACTTTGGCCCCCAAGGGCACGGGCCTCTCCTCAAGCCCGGAATGGTTCTGGCGATTGAACCCATGGTGAATGCCGGGACCCATGAGGTGATCATCCTCGAGGACCGGTGGACCGCGGTGAGTCAGGATCGCTCACTCTCCGCCCACTTCGAACACACGGTCGCCATCACTGAAAATGGCCCCGAGATCCTCACCATTTCCGAATCGGGGGAGGGCTGGTAACAATCCTATGGCCAAGAGAAGAGGAAGACAGAGGAGAAAGACAGGGCGAGGCCAGACGAAAAAGAGAGGGCAAGAACAGACGAAAAAGGAAGAGGCGATCGAGGTCGAGGGGACCGTGGTCGAGCCCCTCCCGAATGTCATGTTTCGGGTGGAGCTCGAGGTGGGGCACAAGGTGCTGGCCCACATCTCGGGGAAGATGCGGATGCATTTCATCCGGATCCTCCCCGGGGATAAAGTGATCGTGGAGCTGAGTCCTTACGATCTGAACCGAGGCCGTATCATCTACAGATATAAATAGTCCGATGTCCGAAGTCATGATAAAAGAAGACCGCGGACGTCGGACTTTGGATGTGATCATGAAAGTGCGAGCGTCGGTGAAACCGATCTGTGAGAAGTGTAAGGTCATCAAACGCAAAGGGGTGGTGCGGATCGTCTGCGAAAACCCTCGGCACAAGCAGCGGCAGGGCTAGCACAGATGACCGATGACCGTTCACTGATGACCGTCGTATTGCGGTCAACGGAGGAGAGATGGCGCGCATTGCGGGCGTAGATCTTCCCCGCGAGAAACGATTGGAAGTGGCGCTCACCTATATCTATGGGATCGGGCGTTCATCCTCTCGGAAGATCCTCGGTGGGGCCAATGTCAGTCCTGATGTCCGAGTGAAGAACTTGACCGAGGACGAGGTGAATCGTATCCGCCTGGTGATCGAAGGGGAATTCAGGGTCGAAGGGGACCTTCGTCGGGATGTAGCGATGAACACCAAGCGACTTATGGAAATCGGCTCCTACCGGGGT
>LXTG01000054.1 GCA_001643535.1 candidate division NC10 bacterium SPGG6
CGGCATCTGCGCCTCGGTCAGGGACTCAAGCGCCGCGGTTGTACCGAAGGCATCATGGCCGATGCTTACGAGGCCTTGGTGGCGGCCGTTTTTCTCGATCGGGGGCTCGTTTCCGTAACCAGGTTTCTGAACCGACATTTACTCTCTCTGTTCAATCCCGATGTATCTCTGGATCCGAAGTCTGAACTTCAAACTGTTCTCCAGACCGCCCTCAGGATACCTCCGCGTTACCGTCTCCTCCAGTCCTGGGGTCCTCCTCACGCCCGTCAGTTCGAGGTGGAAGTGGAGGTCAGAGGAGAGAAGCTCGGCAGAGGAAAAGGGGGGAGCCGACGTGAGGCCGAGCGGGCAGCAGCTCGCCGTGCCCTTAGCCATCTACGGCTAAACCACAACATTTTGGGTCCTTCCTCCGGATGACCCCATGATTTTGCGGATTTCCCTTGACATCGGGAGAAGCTTATGTTAGCCTGCCGACAATTTGTAAGGATTTGCCCGAAGTTCCGTGTCTAACTCTATGCGTCTAAAGCTTTTTTTCTTGCCGTCTATTGACATTTGACGTCGAACTTTGGACCTCGGACCTTTAGGAGGCCCATGCACCTCAGCAATCTGACCCTGTTTGGTTTCAAGTCCTTTATCGACCGGCTGAGCATCGATTTTCAGTCAGGCGTGACAGCCCTTGTCGGGCCCAACGGCTGCGGCAAAAGTAACATCCTCGACGCTATCCGCTGGGTGTTGGGGGAACAGAGTTCGAAGTCCCTCCGGGGAGACTGCATGGAGGATATGATCTTCGCGGGGAACACGCACCGTAAAGCGGTGGGGATGGCCGAAGTCTCGCTCACCCTCTCGAATGTCGAAGGCCAGCTGGCGGTCCCGTACGACGAAGTGACTATCACCCGCCGCGTCTACCGATCCGGCGAGAGCGAGTATCTCCTCAATCAAAATCCCTGCCGCCTCAAAGACATCACGCGCCTCTTCCTCGATACCGGGCTTGGCCGCGAGCCTTACGCCCTGATCGAGCAAGGGAGCATCGGATCCCTCTTAAACTCGAGACCGGATGACCGCCGGGCCCTCTTGGAGGAAGCGGCGGGGATCATGTCGTACAAAGTCAACCGAAACACCGCCCTCCGCCGGCTCGAGGCAGCGGAACAAAATCTGTTGAGGGTCAAGGACGTCCTCCAGGAGATCGAACGGCAGCGAACCTCTCTCCACCGACAGGCGAAAAAAGCGGAACGATACCAGCGCATGACACTCAGGCTGAAGGGGATTCAGGCCTTCCTCCTCCTCAAGGAAGACCGTCGCCTCGGGGAGGAGCTCGACCATGTCATCGACCAGGAAAAGCAGCTCGCCGAGGCCCAGGAATCCTGCCAGCTCCGAGTCTCAACAGAAGAGACCTCCCTGGAGGCCGGTCGCCTGCACGACCTCGACCTGGAGAAGCGAATCACCGCGGCCCAGGAACGGCTGTATACCCTGCGAGGGAAACGGGAGCGTGCGGAGGCGGAAGTGCGGTCCCACGAGACCATGCTTCACGACCTGAGACAGCGAGGAGAAGAGCATCGGGAGGCGCTTAAAGCGGTCGGGGAGCGGGTCCATCGTCTCCTTCAGGATTTCGAGGCCGACACGAAGTTGCGAGCTCTAACGGAGGAGAAACTTGATGCGGCTTCCCGGCAGCTCCGGGATCTCCATGATGCCCTGACCAGTCTGGATGCGGAACTCCGTCAGGGCGAAGAGGCAGTGGAGGGGCGGAAGGCGGAAATCCTGGCGCTCACCGAGCAACTGGTGAGCCACCGCAACCATGCGACCTCTCTCACGGAACGGCACCGGCTCCTCCATCAGGAGCGGGAGACCCATGAACGGCAGCTTACCGCGTCCCGGGCAGAAGCGGAAACCGTAACCGCTCGCGAGCGAGGATTGACCAGCCATCTGCACGAGCTCGAGGGCCGGATTGAGATTTTGACCAGGGAGCGGGAAGCACTTTCTCAGGAACTCACCCGCCTCCAGGTCCGTCAGGACGCGCTGGGCGAGCGGCGCGCGGCCCTCCGCGAGGAACTGAGTGGACTCGAGGGCCGCCTCGACTCACTACGCGAGCTTGAGGCAAGCCTTGCAGGGCTGAGCGAAGGGCAGCAGTTCCTCCTCAAGGGGAAGGCAGCAGGGGTGCCAGTCTGCCAGGTGATTGAAGGGCCCCTCTCCAGGTTGGTTCGGGTTGAAGCCGCATGGGAGAAGGCCCTGGAAGCCCTCCTGGGCGATCTCCAGCAGGGGCTCCTCACCCCGAACGCCACCGACGCCCTTTCTCTCCTCCGCTATCTTGAGGAGGAGGGGACTGGCTGCGCCACTTTGCTGCCCCGCCAGGGGGAATGGCTTGCCATCAGTGCAGAGGCATCCCGGCTTGAAGAGGCGTTGGGAGCGGTGGAAGCCTCTCTCGACCCCGAAGCGGCCCAGCGGGTCGTCGGACCGGCCCTGCGCCTCGTGAAGGCGGCGGACGAACTCCAACCCCTGCTCCGCGCCCTCTTGGGGGACGCCGTGATCGTCCAGGACCTCCCCACGGCTCTCACCCTCCTCCGGAAGCTTCCGTGCCCTGCCCGCGTGGCCACGGTATCTGGGGCGGTGCTGAGTTCGCGAGGCCCCATACAGGGCGGAAACACCATCACCTTAGGCCTGCTCAGCCGCCGGAGGGAACTCGAGGAGTTTCCTGCCGCCATCACCCGGGCGACCGAAGAGCTTCAGGCGGTAGAAGGCGAATGGGAAGGCGTCCAGAAGACACTCTCCGACCGCCGCCTGGCCCTGAGCACGCAGGAACAAGCCCTCAAAGACGCCGACGAGGGTCGCCGCGACGTCGAGCGATCTCTCGCCGAGGTGCACGCGGTGGCCTCGCGACTCGGAAGCCAAACAGAATTCTTGACTTCTGAGCTGGTACGCCTTGAAGAGGAACTCAGCGATCTCGGGAAGACGCTACAGGGTGTCCGCACGAACCTGGAGGACTGGGGCCGGCAGGAGGAAACGCTCAAGAGAGAAACCGCTGAGCGCGACCGACAGGTCACCCTCCTTCGTACCCAACAGCAGGGACTTCAGCAGGACGTAGCGGAGGTCCGGATCCGATCAACGTCCCTCCAAGAACGGAAAGAGGCCTTGGGCCGCTCGATGGAGCGCCTGGAGGCTGATCTGGCGAGGGAACGCACACGCGAGGTCGAGATCCGCCAAGAGGAGGAAGAGGCCCGGTCCCGGGAGGCCAGGCTCACCCAAGAGATCGGCACTCTCCAGGATTCCCTCGGGACCCTAGGTCGGCAGGAGACCCACGAGGCCCAGGACCTCCAGCAACTTCAGGGGGAAAGGGATCAGCACAGGCACACCCTCCTCGCCCATGAAGAGGCTCTGAAGGTCGTGAGAAAAGATCTCACCAACCTCCAGCAGCAGCTGGCCTCGATCGCCACAAGGCGGACAGCCTTCAGCACGGAGCGTTCGATGCTTCAGAAACGCATGCAGGAGGAAGCATCCGAGGGGGATGTACTCCAGGAGCTTCTCCAAGGGGGAGATCCCCCGCAGGATCCGGAGGTGCTCGAGCAAGAAGTAGAAGAGCTCCGACAAAAGATGACGACGATGGGCCCCATCAATATGGCCGCCCTCGAAGAATACGAAGCCCTCTCGGAACGCCATCGCTTCCTGACGGATCAGGCAGAGGACCTCAACGCCTCCGCCACCTCGTTGAAGGCCACCATTGCCGAGATCAATCGGACGATCCACGAGTTCTTCGGGAAGACGCTGGCCTCGGTCAACCAGCAGCTGAACGGCTTTTGGCAGCGCCTCTTCGGAGGCGGCGAGGCAGAGCTTGTCCTGAGCGAGGGAGACGAGACCCAAGAGCCCGGGGTCGAGATCCGGGTGCGGGTCCCAGGCAAGCGGACCACTACCCTCTCACTCCTCTCGGGCGGTGAGCAGACCCTCGGGGCCATCGCCCTCCTCATGGCCCTGTGGGCCACGAGACCCAGCCCCTTTGTCGTGCTGGACGAGGTGGATGCTGCCTTGGACGATCTGAACGTCGATCGCTTTGCCTCCCTCATCCGGGAGCTTGCCCTCACTTCCCAGTTCATCCTCGTCACCCACCATCCCCGGACCATCGAGGTGGCCGATCTGCTCTACGGGATCACCATGGAGGAGCCGGGGATCTCGAAGCTGATCTCGGTTCAACTCGCACAACAGGCGGAACAACCGGTCAGGGCAACGGCACCCTGACCGAGGTCGGGCAATCGAACGATGGCAGAGCACCCCGCCTTCTTCTCCCACCTCGCCACCGGCCTCCGAAAGACGCGAGAGGCCTTTTTCGATCGGATAGTTCGGCTACTCCAGCGGTCACACGTGGATCAGTATCTCTTGGAGGAACTCGAGGAGATTTTGATCACTGCTGACCTGGGGATGCCCACAGTCCAGCGACTCTTGGACGCCCTTCCCCCCACGGTAGCGAACCCCGACGAGCTTCTCCATGTCCTCAAACAGCAGGTCACATCCATCCTCTCGGTCTCGCAAGGAAACATCCCAGAGGGACAACCCCATGTCGTTTTAACTCTCGGGGTGAACGGGGTTGGTAAGACTACCACCATCGGCAAGCTTGCCTTTCGGGCGACCCGCGAGGGGAAGCGGGTCCTTCTGGCCGGCGCAGACACCTTCCGGGCCGCTGCCATCGAGCAGCTTCAGATTTGGGGGGAAAAGGCTGGGGCAGAAGTTATCGCCCATCAGCGCGGGGGGGATCCAGCCGCCGTCGTCTTCGATGCACTCCAAGCCGCCCAGGCACGGGGCGTGGATCTTCTGCTTATCGATACGGCAGGACGGCTCCACACCAAGAAAAACCTCTTGGAGGAGCTCAAAAAGATCCATCGGGTCGCTGCGAGAAATCTTCCAGGCGCACCCCACGAGAGCCTCTTGATGCTGGATGCCACCACTGGCCTCAACGCGGCCCTCCAGGCCCGGGAGTTTCATAAGGCCATTGGGATTACGGGGCTCATCATCACCAAACTAGATGGGACGGCTAAGGGAGGTGCGGTGGTCGGGATTGTGGCCGAGCTTCAAATTCCAGTGCGATACGTGGGGTTGGGGGAAGGGCTCGAGGACCTTGAGCCGTTTTCTCCGCCCGCATTTGCCGAAGCCCTTTTTAGCAGGGGACCTGAGCCAAATCGAGTTTCCCCGCGCGCCAATTGACCTTGACACCTTAGACCCCTGGTGATAGCGTGGACAAAAAGTTATTGTGAAATCAGCCGGTTACGGTGATGATGGTGCTCGAGGCGAATCGGACACACATGGAGAGGGCCTTAAGCCTTGCAGCCCGAGGAAGGGGACGGACCAGCCCAAACCCCATGGTGGGAGCCGTCCTCATCCGCGAGGGGGCGATCATCGGCGAAGGGTATCACGCGTATGCGGGGAGCGATCATGCCGAGGTAGTAGCCCTGCGGGCGGCAGGGGGGGCAGCCCGGGGCGCGGTGTGCTACGTCACCCTCGAGCCGTGTGCCCATTACGGAAAAACCCCTCCATGTACTGAGGCCCTTATCGAGGCCGGAATCGCTAAGGTGGTCGTAGCAGCCTACGACCCCAATCCCGTGGTAGCAGGGAGGGGAGTGCGAAGACTCCGAGAGGTTGGTGTCTCCCTGGAAGTGGGCCTGCTCCAGGAGGAGGCGGTTCGGCTTAACGAGGCCTATTTCAAACACATTCGCACACGGGAACCTTTTGTCCTCCTGAAGGCTGCTTTAAGCCTCGACGGCAAGTTAGCCACCCGGACCGGCGACTCGCAATGGATTGCCGGAGAGCTGGCCCGGCACTGCGTGCATGAAATGCGCAACACGGTGGATGCGGTCGCCGTGGGCATCGGAACTGTCTTGCGGGATGACCCCATGCTCACCACCCGTCTGGGTGGAGAGGAGGACCGCGACCCCCTGCGAGTAGTCGTAGACAGCCGAGGCCGCCTTCCCCTCACCGCAAGGCTTCTGCGAAGCGGGTCCCACCCCCCGCTGGTGGCTGCTTCACCCCGGATCTCCCCGGCGCGTATCCGGCAACTCCGAGAGCGCGGCGTAGAGGTATTGGTGCTTCCCTCGGGTGAAGGGGGGGTATCCCTCCCCGACCTGATCCGTGAGTTAGGACGCCGCGACATCACTTCGGTGATGATCGAGGGGGGAGGAAAATTGGCTACCTTCGCACTCCAGGCAGGGATTGTGGACAAGCTGATCCTGATGGTGGCCCCGATCCTGATTGGAGGCAAGAAGGCCCCGACGCTCCTGCAGGGGAACGGGATTGAGAAGCTTTCGGAAGCACTCCACGTCAAGCAGTTAACGGTCGAGCGCTTAGGAGATGACCTTTTGCTTCAGGGCTACTTGACCGAGTCTATAGCCCCCTGGGCACCCTAGGGAGATGTTTACCGGCATCGTCGAATATCAGGGAAATGTTATTGCCCTGAGGCAGGAGGAGCAGGTTGCCCACCTCACGATCGCGGCGAACACACAGATGGCGGATCTGGCGGTCGGACAGAGCATCGGCGTCAACGGGGTCTGTCTCACCGTCATTCAGCGCGATGGAACCCTCTTCACCACCGACCTCTCCCCCGAGACCCTCCAGCGGACCACCCTGGGCGACCTGAAACCCCATGAACGGGTCAATCTCGAACGTCCGCTGAAGGTGGGCGACCGTCTTGGAGGGCATTTCGTGACCGGGCATGTGGACGCCGTCGGCCGGATCATCCGGCTCGAATCTGCGGGTGATTCCGCGCGGATGTGGATCAGCTTTCCTCCTTCCGTGGCAATCTACATCGCGTCCAAAGGCTCGATTACCGTGGACGGGGTGAGCCTCACGCTCGTGGAGGTTTCGAGGGAAACCTTCTCTGTCTGTCTCGTTCCCCACACGCTGGCGATGACCACGCTGGGGTGGAAAGGGCCCGGGAGTCTCCTCAACCTGGAGGTGGATCTCTTAAGCCGTTATCTCGAGCGGCTCATCGGCGAGCAAGCCATGCGGGAGCGACCCCCGCTCAGCCGCGAACTGCTTCACGAGCAAGGGTTCGCGTAGGCAGGGTGCGGCGATCAGCGGCAGGAGGCATGAATGTCCTTTGACAATATCCAAGATGCCATCAAAGAAATCCGTGACGGGAGGATGGTCATCGTCGTCGATGATGAGGACCGAGAAAACGAAGGCGACCTGACCATGGCCGCAGAGCGCGTCACCCCAGCGGCCATTAACTTCATGGCAAAGCACGGGCGTGGCCTTATCTGCGTGTCCCTTCCAGGCCAGCGGCTCGACGAACTCCAGATCCCCCTCATGGTTTCAGAAAACACCTCTCCGTACGAGACCGCCTTCTGCATCTCCGTCGAGGCCCGGTGGGGTGTCACGACCGGGGTCTCGGCCCAGGACCGGGCCACGACTATCCGGGCCCTCGTGGACCCCAAGACGGGACCGGATGACCTGGCGCGACCAGGCCACATCTTTCCTCTTCGGGCAAAAAAAGGGGGAGTCCTCGCCCGAGCGGGTCAGACCGAAGCGGCAGCAGACCTGAGTCGCCTCGCCGGCCTTTACCCCGCTGGGGTTATCTGCGAAATCATGAACGAAGACGGAAGCATGGCCCGCGTCCCACAACTCTTCGAGTTCGCCGCACGTCACGGCCTCCGAATCATCACGGTCAAGGATCTGATTACATTCCGGATGCGGCGCGAGAAGTTAGTCCGCCGTGCGGTGGAGGCCACCATCCCCACGCTCCACGGAACCTTCCAGGCCCTCCTCTATCAGAGTCGTGTTGGGAGTGACCAGCACCTCGCCCTCACGCTCGGGAATATCACTCCAGCCGATGACGTGCTCGTCCGGGTTCATTCCCAGTGCCTGACTGGTGATGTCTTTGGCTCCCTTCGCTGTGATTGCGGCCTGCAAATGGATCGGGCACTCGCCTTGATCGCGGCGGAAGGCAAGGGGGTCTTCCTTTACATGCGGCAGGAGGGACGAGGCATCGGACTCGCGGACAAGATCCGGGCTTATGAACTACAAGATCAGGGCTATGATACCGTAGAGGCGAACGAGAAGCTGGGGTTCAAGGCGGATCTCCGTGACTACGGGATCGGCGCCCAGGTGTTGGTCGATCTCGGGGTGAGCAAGATGCGGCTGCTCACCAACAATCCCCGCAAGATCGTGGGGCTTGAGGGGTACGGGCTTCGCATCGTCGAGCGTGTCCCCCTTGAAGTTCAGCCTATCCCGGAAAACCGAGACTACCTGACAGCCAAGCAGGACAAGCTAGGGCACCTGCTACACAGAATCAATGAGGGGGACGGTTAAGTAAGGGAGGAATCATGCCACGCAATCTGGAAGGATATCTATCTGCGCAGGGGTTTTTCTTTGCCATCGTCCTCAGCCGCTTCAATGAGTTCATCACGACAAAGCTCCTCGATGGTGCCTTGGATGCCCTCATCCGCCACGGGGCGGATCCGGACAAGATTGATGTCGTCAAAGTCCCAGGTGCCCTTGAGATCCCGGTGACGGCAGAGCGGCTGGCGGCGAGTCACCGGTACGATGCGGTCATCTGCTTGGGAGCGGTCATTCGGGGCGCTACCCCGCACTTTGACTATGTCGCGGGCGAAGCCGCAAAGGGGGTGGCGGCTACAGCCCTGAAAACTGGCGTGCCGACAATCTTCGGCGTCATCACCGCCGAGACTATCGAACAGGCCATCGAACGGGCCGGGACCAAACTCGGCAACAAGGGATTCGAGGCCGCCCTGGCCGCCATTGAGATGGCATCCCTGTTTGCCCAGCTCGACAAGGAGCAGGGGGAGCATCCGGGCAGACGAAGGACACGGGATGGGTAAACGGCGGCGTGCGCGTGAAGCTGCCCTGAGCATTCTCTACCAGTTGGAGTTTCGTCCCGGGAAGACCGAGGAGGTCTTCCGAACCTTCTGGGCGGACTCCCCCTTCCCGCCAGAGGTCCAGGCCTTTGCCCAGGAGCTCGTTGCGGGAACGGTCGCGCATCGGGAAGAAATCGACACCCTGATCTCCCGGTATGCAGAACACTGGCACTTTTCGCGGATTGCCCTCGTCGACCGGAACATCCTTCGAGTGGCGACCTACGAGTTCCTCTTTCACAAGGAGATCCCCGAAAAGGTCATCCTCAACGAGGCCATCGAGATCGCCAAGCAGTATGGCAGTGAGGACTCCGGCCGATTCGTAAACGGGATCCTGGACAAGATCCGTACCATTACTCGCCCCCCCCTCCTCGAACCTGCCGAACGATGACCCCTCCACCCACGGATCCCCTCGAAGAGGTCACCGGAGAGGTGCTGGTGTTGTTCCATTACCAGGATGTCCCGGTTCCCAGGAAAACCCTCGGGAAGGTTGACTGGTATCTCTCTGGTGCCGTTTCTCGCGTTGCGGTGGATGGGAAATTCACCGGTGCCTTGGGCACCGCGGCCCTCTTCCATCCTGCCGGCAAGTTTCAGGTCGAAAAGATCCTCGTCCTCGGTCTCGGGGCGCGAGCGAAGGTCGACCGACCAACGCTGCAGGCGGCCGCTACGCACCTGCGCAGCCTGCTGGACAATCTACACGCCCGGGACATCCGGATCGTCGTGCCTGACTCGCCGGACACCCGAATCCAGGAGGTGCTCGATGTCTTTGCGGCCACCCTCTGCAGCCCGGGGCAGAGGCCCAACGACCCGCCTACCGTTACCTTCCTCGCCTATGAGCACGAAGATCATACGTGATTCACGCAGACCGACCTGCATGGTCAGGGTGCGGCAGTCGTTGCACCCTCTCAGGCTAGGCGCGATGACCCCTAAAGCCCCGCAGATATCGCGCGACGATGCCCCTGTCCCACCTCGGATCCCGGAAGACAAACGAAGGATTAAGGATCAGACAGAGGAGTTGGCCCAAGACCGGAAGGGAAGCAAACCCTACTTATTCGGTGTAGCGGCGGAAGACCGTCGTGGCGTTGGTCCCTCCAAAGCCGAAGGAGTTATTGAGGGCGACCTGGACCGCAAGTTCCCGTGCCGTGTTCGGGACATAGTCCAGGTCACAGTCGGGGTCGGGATATTCGTAGTTGATGGTCGGCGGCACGATCCCCTGTTTCAGCGCCAGGACCGTGGCCGCCCCCTCAATCGCCCCGGCGGCCCCCAGCGTATGGCCAATCATCGACTTGATGGAGCTCACAGCCATGCGATACGCGTGGTCGCCGAAGACGCGCTTAATCGCCAAGGTCTCATTGGCATCATTGTACGGGGTGGAGGTCCCGTGGGCATTGATGTAATCCACTGCCTCTGGAGGGATGCCCGCATCTCGAAGAGCGGCGCGCATCGACGCGACCGCTCCCTCCCCCCCGGGAGCCGGAGCGGTGATGTGATGCGCATCTGCGCTCATCCCGTAACCGATCAGCTCAGCATAAATCCTTGCCCCACGGTCGAGGGCCTGCTCTAAAACCTCCAAGACGAGAACCGCTGCTCCCTCACCCATGACGAAGCCGTCTCGCTCCTTATCGAAGGGACGACTCGCCCGCTCCGGCTCGCCGTTTCTGGTGGACAGGGCCTTGGCGTTGTTAAACCCGGCAACACACAAGGGACCGATCACCGCCTCAGTCCCCCCGGCTAGCATCATGTCCGCTTCTCCCCGCTGAATGATGCGGAAGGAATCCCCGATGGCGTGATTGCCGGTGGCGCAGGCTGTAGAGACACACAAGTTGGGACCTTTGGCCCCTAGCTGCATTGAGATGCGTCCTGAGGCCATGTTGGGAATAATGCCGGAGATGAAGAACGGACTCACCCGATCCGATCCCTTCTCTAAAAGGATTCGGTGCTGCTCTACCAGCATTGGAATCCCGCCCATCCCCGTGCCGACCAGGACCCCGACCCGACCTCGCCGCTCGTCGGTCAACTTGAGGTCGCCGTCATCAGCCGCCATCATTCCGGCTGCCATCGCGTATTGGACGAAGATATCCATTTTTTTGACTTCTTTCTTATCGATCCACCGGAGCGGATCGAAGTCCTTTACCTCCGCCGCGATCTGGCAACCGTGACCGGTCGGGTCGTAGATCGTTATCCGCCCGATCCCCGACGTCCCGCTCAAGATGGCCTTCCAAAAGAGATCGACACCAATCCCGACGGGAGAGACAACTCCCAACCCCGTGACCACCACACGTCTCATGATATCTCCCCGCGGCCTAGGCCCCGCCCCCGCGCTCAGACACGGTCCTTGATATACTGCACGGCATCCTTCACCTTGGCGATCTTCTCTGCATCATCATCCGGGATCTCAATCCCGAATTCCTCCTCAAGGACCATGATCAACTCCACGGTATCCAGGGAGTCAGCCCCCAGGTCCTCGACGAAGGAGGCATCAGGAGTCACCTCCGCCCCATCAACCCCCAGCTGCTCTATGACAATCTTCTTCACCCTTTCTTCGATATCTGCAGTCCCGCTCACCTGTCACCTCCCAGCGAAAATGAGCACACCCTGCACATCACATCCATAAGCCCCCGTTGATATGAATGACCTGACCCGTGATGTAGGCCGCTCGATCCGAGGCAAGGAAAACCACCAGCTCCGCCACCTCTTCAGGGGTTGCGAATCGACCCAGAGGAATCTGGGAGCGTATTGCTTCCTGTTGCTTCGGGTCCAAGGCGTGCGTCATATCCGTCTCGACGAATCCAGGGGCTACGGCGTTGACGGTGATACCCCGGGACGCCACCTCCTTGGCAGTCGCCTTGGTCAGACCAATGATTCCCGCCTTGGCGGCCGCATAGTTCGCCTGCCCAGGATTCCCCATGATCCCTATCACTGAGGTGAGATTGATTATGCGTCCTCCTCGCTGTTTGAGCATGGGCCGCAGCGCAGCCCGGGTACAGTGAAAGACCCCTTTCAGGTTCGTGTTCAACACCGTTTCCCACTCGTCATCCTTCATCCGAAGCAAGAGATTGTCCCGAGTGATCCCAGCATTATTCACCAAGATATTGAGCGACCCAAACCGTTTAAGGCAGGCCTCGATCATCTGTTCTACATCACTGGTCTGTGTCACATCGGCCTTCACTGCCAGGACCTGCGCCCCGGACCCTTCAAGTTCTGCTGCGACCTTCTCCACGGCGACGCGATCTCGGGCACAGAGGATAACTGCTACGCCCTCCCGAGCCAATGCTGAAGCCACAGCTCGACCGATTCCGCGCGATCCCCCAGTGACAACGGCCACCTTTCCGTGCAGGGTCATGCCTTTGCTGCCGCAGCGAGGGTCTCCTCCAAGCTCATCCGATCCTCGATGTGGTAGACTTGCCCCACTCCATCGATTCGCTTGATCACACCCGAGAGCACCTTCCCAGGGCCTAACTCGATGAAGGTTCGTACACCTTCCCTGGTCAGGCGCCGGATGACCTCAACCCACCGCACGGGATGGTCAAGCTGCTCGATGAGGCTCTGGATCACCTCCGCTGCGATCTGTTTGGGCTGTGCGTCGAGGCCGGCGATGAATGGAACGTGAGGGTCCCGAACAGCCAGCCCGTCCAGGACGGTCGCGAATTCCCTCGCAATAGGCCGCATGAGGCTCGAATGAAACGGGGCACTCACCGACAGGAGCTGCACACGCTTTGCCCCTCTGGCCCGTGCGGCTGCGGCGGCCCGATTTACCGCGGCAACATGCCCCGCCACGACGGTTTGCATTGGTGCATTGAGATTCGCCACCTCCACCACCTCGCCCTGGCCGG
>LXTG01000010.1 GCA_001643535.1 candidate division NC10 bacterium SPGG6
CCCCCGTCCCCCATACGATTTCCTCGCCGGTGCACCGGAGGCCTCGGGCTTCTTTCAGGTACCGGAAAAGGGCCTCGACTTGGGCATGCGCTCCCCGGCCCCGCTCCTCAGAAGTGCCATCTGACGCATACCCGTTCATCGTGACGGGCGGATCGGCCGGCAGATACCGAGCGGCTTCTGCCACGACTTCTCGGAAGCGGGTCGCTCGCCATGACATAAGCCGCCACGAAGGGGGTCAGGTCCCGCCGCTTGCCATCCTCCGGGGTTCGCAAGATCCGCGGGAGCCTCGATCGGTCCAAAAGTTCGAGAGGGGCGCTCCCCTCCTCCAGCACCATCTCATCTCGGTGTCGATACACYTCCCACCGCACCACCCCGGGGGTGGCCKCTTCAGGAYCGGGCACGAGTTCAGGGGCATGGCGGATCTGGCGAATGCTCCTRGGAGRCAGAACGACCTCCTCGACCTGGGGGAGAGACYGACCCAAAATTTCCGAGCGGAGCCGAAGCCGCTCGGYCTGATCACCAAAGTTCGCCAACTGGTAGACCACCACACCGAACCCCTTCCATCCCTCGAGCATCCGGAGGTGAGGATAGACCGCCAGAGGGAGCGGTGACCGAAGCAACCGCACCCCCACCGACACAGGGTCTGATGGCCGCAGTGCAGATGAAAGCACCAAGAGCGAGAAGTCTTCCAGTGCCACGGGATCTTTGGGCCCGCCTTCTCGGAGCAGGCGCTCGCCCGAAAGCGGCGGTAGCGTGGGCCCGGTCTCGGGGGAGAGAAGTGTGGGAGAGGAGGCGCGGAGCAGCTGGTGAAGAATTGCCTCGTCGGCCTCGCGAATACGCGGCCCCTCGAACGGTCCCCAAACCTCCAGGCGGAGCCCCGCCCCGCCGACGTCCACGGGGAGGCCTTGCCGCTGATCAAGATGCACCTTTCCGGCGGGCACGAGCAACGGAAGGCGCCTTCTTATTTCTTCTCCCTCCGGCAGCTCCCCGTCCTTCGGATACCCCTCGACCTCCACCCTGAGCCGATACGTCACCCCGCCTGCTAACCCCCACGAAAGGACCACCCCTTTCCCCAACAGATACCGGTACCGCTTGCAGAGGGGTAGGATGTCCCCTTGTGTGTCCCCCGCGAGGTGGGCAAGAGGGGTCTCGCCCAGGCGCGGGTACGAGTCAGGGAGAAAGATAGTCCAAGGGCGGGTCTCTGCCGAGGCCGGGATGGGTTCCCCCTGGGCCCCGCGCACCTCGACCCCGACTACCTCCTCCTCGTGCCGAAGGCCCAGGATCAGCCCGGGAAGCTCGGTGGGATCTAGCCCCATAAGCTTCGCCTGGGCCCGCTTCCACCCCTCATCCGAATCTCGCATTGTCAACTGGGTCTCAGCCTCGTACCGCACGCAGAGCTCTATCTGCCAGGAGAAGAGACCCTGATGAACGATTCTGAGATCCGAGATCGTTGCCGTCGCATCCGTGAGGACATTGGGGAGGTGAAGGTCATTGTGGAGAAACCGGCTCTCCCAACTCAAGGAATCCACGTAGACCGGTGGAACCTTCACCGCGGCCACGCTGTTCCCCTCGACTCGCGCGATGAGGCCGATGGTGGCCTGAAGCTCCGACCCCCAGATCGCGTCGAGTCCCGCTTCTTGGACCATGGTGTGGGCACGCTCGCACTCCGCGCGGGCTTCCGCAAAGCGGCAGAGATGGGCATAGAGGAGAGCTCGCAGTCGGTAGACTTGAAGACAGCTCGCCACCGCCCCCGCGTCCCTGCCGATCTCCAGAGCAAAGCCGAGAAGCCGCTCCGCCTCCGCCACGTGTCCGCCACGGGCCTGGACTCGCGCGAGTTCGCAGGCCACGTTCACGCACTCCTCACGGTGCCGCGTCGCGATGTCCGCCGGCAACTCTTGCAGCTCCTCCAGGGCCTTCCGTAGGTGGCCCTCGGCCGAGCTCAGCCGCCGCTTCCGGATATGCCGTTTCGCCTTGAGGAGGCTCCCCTCGGGCATTGTTTACTCTTCCTCCGCACTGAGTTTCCCGAGGCTCTCCTCCTCCCCGATGATCACTAGGATATCACCCTTCCGAATGGCCTCCCCCCCCGAGGGATTCGTTACAATGCTCGGGTGCTCGCCCTTGGATGCCCGGCGGATGGCGAGGACCGTCACCCCGTACTGGCTCCGAAGTTGTAGCTCCCCCAAGCTCTTATCCCAAAAGGCTTGTGGGGCTCCGACCTCGGCCACCCCGTACCCCTCGCCAAGCTCCAGATAGTCGAGAATCGAGGGACTGACGAGGGTCTCAGCCACCCGCCGACCCATGTCCGCCTCCGGAAAGACCACTCGATCGACCCCCAGCCTCTTCAGGATGCGGCCATGGAGGGGGCTCACCGCCTTTACCACGAGCTGCTTCACCCCAATCTCCATGAGCGCCATGGCCACCAACAGGCTCGCCTCCATATTTTGGCCCAGGCTCACCACCACGCAATCCACATCGACCACTCCGATCTCCCGAAGGGCCTTCTCATCAGTGGCATCCGCCTGGACGGCATGGGTGGCGATCTCGCGCACCCGCTCCAGCCGCTCCTCGGACCGGTCGATGCAAAGGACCTGGCACCCCTTTTCCCTCAACGTTCTGACCACGGCGTACCCGAAGTTCCCCAGGCCGATGACGGCAAACTGCGACTTGCTCATCTCCCCTCCTTACCCAATGAGGACCTGCTCTTCCAAGAACCGATAGCTCGGGGTCGGCTCTCCGGACAACAGTGCGGCCCCGAACGTGACGGGTCCGACCCTCCCCACCAGCATGGTCCCGGCAATGGCGATCTTACCAAAATCGGTAAAGACGCTACAGAGACTGGTTTGCAGGCCGGGGGCACCCGTGGAAAGCCCGACCGTCCCGAAGGCCGATGTCACCTCAAAGAGCGTGAAAAGATACGGATACCCCTCGGTCAGCATGACGAGTAGAGTCACCACCACCACAAATATGAAGGAGAGGCCGGCGAGGATAAAGGCATCGTTGAGCACCTTCTGCGGCAGGCGACGGCCCATCAGGTTCACCTCCCGATCCCCTCGGAGGCTCCGCCAGAGGGCGACAAGGACCGTCCCGCAAGTCGTCGTCTTGATCCCGCCGCCAGTCCCTCCTGGCGAAGCCCCGATGAACATCAGCACAATGAAGACAAAAAGGGTGGACTCGCGCAGGAATTCTATACCGACTGTGTTAAACCCCGCCGTCCGCGTCGTCACTGCGTGGAAGAAAGCGGCGAGCAGCCGCTCCAGAACTCCCAAGGAGCTGAGGGTCGAGGCATTGCTCCACTCGAGCACCAGGAAAAGCAGGAAGCTGACGCTGAGGAGTCCGCCCGTCACCCCGAGCACCAGCCGGGTATGGATCGAGAGYCGCCGGCGCGGAGTCTCGCGTCGCCGCTCCAGGAGTTCGTTGATCACGAGGTAGCCGATCCCTCCGAGGATAACGCTCGCCGCCACRGTAAGATTCACCACCGGGTCGCCTACATAACCTGCCAGGTTGCGTGAAAAGAGACTGRWTCCCGCATTGTTAAAGGCGGAGATGGCGTGAAACAGGCCGAGGAAGAAGGCCTCGCCAATTGGGTGTTCCACGGCGAATCGCAGGGTGAGGATGAGTGTCGCGATCCCCTCGACCACGACGGTAATCAGCAAAACCCGCTTGAGGAAGCGGATCACCCCCTCCTGCGTTAACATCCCGACCGCCTTCTGCAGGACAAGCCGCTCTCGGAGAGAGATCCGCTGCCTGAGGAGCAGGGCAAGAAAGGTAGAGATGGTCATGTATCCGAGTCCCCCCACCTGGATCAGGGCCAGAATAACCCCATGACCGAACGGGGACCAGAAGTGTGATGTGTCGACAACAATGAGGCCGGTGACGCAGACGGCCGAGGTCGCCGTAAACACCGCATCGATAAGACGAGGGCTCTCCCCCGCCGCGGTGGCGTACGGCAGCATCAGGAGACCGGCCCCCGCCAGGATCAAGACGCCGTAGCCTACAGCCAGCGTCTGCGGCGGTGACAGCGGCCGCTCCGCGAGCTTGGTGATTCGTCTCACAATACGATTCAAGATTTTTCCTGCCCTTGCACGGCTTTTATGTCTCGCCTCCGCCCCTGTCAAGGACTTTCCCGCTCTGCCGGCACCTTCCCGCTGTTCGGCGGGCACACCATGCACCGCAAAAGGCGGAGGTGCCTTTGCGCTTGACAGCACAACAGTGGGTAATTAATATACGGATAACCGTATTCATAAGATTGGAGTCGTCATGTCGTCACTCAGCAAGAGGCTCCCCGCTGCTGAAGTCGAGCAGTTACAACTGGGGGCCAAGTTCTTTCGCGGCCTTGGGGATCCGACCCGCCTGAAAATCCTCGAACTACTCCTCCAGCGTGAACGCACCGTGACCCAGCTCGTGGAGATTCTCGGCATCCCCCAGGGGCGGGTGTCAAGTCATCTCGCGTGTCTGAGCTGGTGTGGATATGTGACCGCCTCCCGGCAAGGCCGAAACCGGTATTACCGGGTGGCTGACAAACGGGTCCGAAGGATCCTGGCGCTCGCCCAGGACATGGTGGCGGACAACGCCGAGCACATCTGGGCTTGCACCCGGCTTGAGCGAAGCCCGTAGGCCTCTGCCTAGAGGATTCATGATGCCGCTCCCTGATGGAGTAAAGACGGTTGCGGACAGATTGAGTGCTGCTCGCCTCAATAGTTATGAGGACCAAGTGCGGCGCGAGGTTCTCTGGATTTTTTCTGCGGGGGCAACCCCAAGGATCATGACCCTCGAAAAGCAGTGTGGGCTCCCCTCTGTTCACGTCCGCGAGATCCTCCATCGGCTGTCGGGAATGGATCTGCTCCTCCTCGATACGACAGGAGAAGCTGTTCTGGCCGCCTACCCGTTCTCTGCGACCCCTACACCGCACGAGGTTCGCCTGCGTAATCGAGAGGTCTTTGCCCTCTGCGCCGTGGATGCTCTCGGGATACCGGTCATGCTGCAGGAGACAGCCACAATTTTGTCTCGGTGTGCCTATTGCGGGTCACCGGTCGAAGTTCAGGCGCAGCCAAAGAACTTGACCCGGTATCTCCCTGCCGATATCGTGGTGTGGTCCCCCACAACCGAAGAAGATGGCTGCTGTTCTCTTGCCCAATCCCGTTGCCCGAGCATCAGCTTCTTCTGTACCGGCGGCCACCTCGAGGCATGGCGGCACGCGAGCGGGCAGCCCGCTGGAGTCGCACTCTCCCTGCTCGAAGCCTTTGAGGTGGGCGGGGAAATCTTTGGCTCGCTCTTGGCCCAGCCGGAACCGCCGTCGGGATGACGCCAGCCGTAGCCCTGACAACCCGCTGTCATCACACAAGGGAGGAAATCGTGGCTAAGCAGGTGATTGTCTATACCCAAGCTGGCTGAAGCGCCTGCGACCAAGAGAAAGAGTTTCTCTCTCAAAAAGGCGTGGAATTCGTCGCAAAAAATATCCGGGAAGATCAACAGGCCCTGGAAGAACTTATGAAGCTGGGGGTGCGGGCAACCCCCGTGACGGTCATCGATGGCGAGATGGTCGTCGGCTTTGACCGAGGCAAGATCGAGCGCCTGCTCGGGATCAGCTAGTGCCGCACCAACTATTTCTTGCTAACATTCCACTTTGGCGCGGCACTTCCGCTAGGGGGGCAGGCCCCCCTTCGGCGCTCGGCTGTCGCCTCGCTGAGCACCCCCCAGGCGTGAGGGAACCTCGGGGGCGAAAACTCCCACCCCCCCCTCAGTGGCCCTGGCTGTATCTTGTGAATGTTAGGAGAAGTCAGTTGGAGGGCCACTAGGACCAAAGGCGTGAGACC
This sequence comes from candidate division NC10 bacterium SPGG6, assembly GCA_001643535.1. Taxonomy (GTDB): domain Bacteria; phylum Methylomirabilota; class Methylomirabilia; order Methylomirabilales; family CSP1-5; genus CSP1-5. The sequence goes on from LXTG01000010.1 coordinate 5,814, forward strand.
GTGGCGGAAACGGAGGGACCGAGGGAGGGGAGCGATGCCGACGGTATTGTGCAAGGGTTGAGGGCAGGAGATCGTGATCCCGGCCGGGATCAGAGGCGGGAACATCTTTGACTGCCCCAACTGAGCGGGCCTCTCGCTCCGGGTGAGCGAAAAGGACGGCATGTGGTCGGTAACCGAGGTCAAGAGGGCAAGCTGCGCCGTGGGCGAGGAGATGGTGATCTTGCCCGATGAGGCGCAGCCAGGCGACATTATCGAGTGCCATGGCGTCAAGCAGCGATTGGCCTATGAGTTCGGGGCGTATGCCTTGGAAAAAATCGGAGATTGAGGAAGCATGGAGAAGGGACAGCTGTTCAAAAAGGGGTTGGGGGGAACGATCGTCACCGGCATCTGCTGTTTCACCCCGGTCCTTCCCTGGTTG
>LXTG01000008.1 GCA_001643535.1 candidate division NC10 bacterium SPGG6
CAATGGTAGGCATGGGAAGCGTCGTGTTAAAAGACGTAGAAGATTATGGGTTGGTTTATGGCAATCCGGCATCCAAGAAAGGATATGTTTGTTCTTGTGGTAAACAGCTCCGGAGCGATGATAAAGAGTTATATAAATGGTCTGTAAATATAGGTGATAAAGGAAAATGCGTTTATGTTGGTGTATTCTCTGATTTGAGCAAAGCTATTCACGCTAGAAATTGCGCAGAAGTTAAATACGGATACCACGCAAATAAATGAAAACGGTTATCACTATTTTTATTTTGCACCGAATGCACCCGATGGTAAAGAAAGTAACTGGATTCAAACGATGCCTGGTAAAGATCGAGCAGCCCGATTCAGGCGACGAGGCCCGGGGCGTCGGCCCGTTCCTGAACGGGGTGAGCGCCTACTTCGCGAGCCTCAATCGGGGCAAAAAGAGCGTGGCACTCAACATCAAAGACCCGAGGGGACGCGATTGTGCCACAGAGCTTATTGCCCGAGCGGACATCCTGGTGGAAAACTTCCGGCCCGGAACCATGGACCGCCTGGGCCTCGGCTACGAGACCTTGGCCCAGCAGAACCCGAGGCTGATCTATGCCGCCTGCTCCGGCTTTGGCCAGACCGGCCCCTACCGGACGCGGGGGGCTTACGACATGGTTATTCAGGGGATAGGAGGGGTCATGTCTATCACGGGTGAGCCGGGTGGGAGGCCGTTGAAGACCGGCCCGCCGATCGGCGATCTGGCAGGCGGCCTGTTCACGGTCATCGGGATTCTCGCGGCACTGCAAGCCCGGGAGAAAACCGGCGAGGGACAGATGGTGGATATCGGGATGCTCGATTGCCAGGTCGCCCTCCTCGAGAATGCGATCATCCGGTACACCACCACCGGCGAGGTCCCGGGACCATTAGGCGCCCGACACCCCTCGATCGCCCCCTTCGAGGCCTTCGAGGCCAAGGATGGCTACGTCATCTTCGCCGTGGGGACTCCCCACTGGAAGCGCTTCTGTCGGATCATCGGTCGGGAAGAGCTGTTAGAGGACCCCCGCTTTGCCACGAACGCCCTTCGCGCCGAAAATCATGGAGCACTGCAACCCATCATCGCTCAGATTGCCCAAACCAAAAAGGTCAGGGAATGGATCGACGTCATGGAGAAGGCAGGAGTCCCCTGCGGCCCAATCAACACCATCGATCAAGTGGTCGCAGACCCTCAGGTTCAGGCCCGGGGGATGATCACCGCCATTCACCATCCCGAGGTCGGTACCATTCGCCTCCCGGCATCTCCCATTAGGCTTTCGCGCACCCCTGGCCGCGTTGACCGTCCAGCGCCACGACTCGGCGAACACACGACCGATGTTCTTCAGGCCTGGCTGGGGCTTGATGGAGAAATCATTGATGCGCTCAGGCGGCAGGAGGTCATCGCATGAGCCAGCCTCTGGCTACTGTCATCGCCATTGCCATCGGCCTCATTGCGGTCGCGGTCGTGGTCGCGGTCTTCGCCATCCTCCCCCTCTTCCGGCAGGCCCGGGAGACGTTGAAGCGGGTGGATACCCTGATCGAATCGACGGAGGGGGACCTGCACCGCACCGTGTCCGAGCTCCGCGAGGCGGTCCAAAACGTCAACGAGATCTCGGCCGGGGTCCACAAGAACATGGACAAGGTGAGCAAGAGCGCCGAGGCCCTCGAGGGCTTCGGCGAAACGCTCCGACACACCAGCGATATCATTCGAACCACCATACATCCCCGTCTCCTCTCCTTCGGGGCGCTGGTCGTGGGACTCAAGACGGGAAGCTGGTATCTTTTGCGGAAAATCTTTTTGAAGAGGAGGTGATTTCCGATGAGTGATGATCGTGGATTTGGCGGAGCAGCCTTGGCGTTGGCATTTCTTCTGGGGGGTGCCTTCGGAGCCCTCACCGCCCTGCTGTACGCTCCGGAATCGGGAAGGCGCACCCGGGTACGAATCCGCCGGCTCACCGAAGACCTTCAGGAGCGGGCCGGGGATATGGCCGAGGAGGTCCGGGAGCGGGTCGAGGAGGCTGTGGACCAGGGCCGGGAGGCTGTCCTCTCTGCTTTCGACGCGGGAAAGGAAGCCTTCCAGCGGGAGCGGTCAAGGCTCACATCTTCTTCTTCCTAATGTACGGGACAACACAACCAACACATAGGTGCCCGGGATGGCAGTCCCGGGCACCGTCTTTCTCCATCCCGATCACCCAATGCTGTCTGATTGCGGCGACCGGGCTTTCGTTCCTGCTTGCCCTCTTCCTGGTCCTTCCGAGCACGGCTCTGTCGTGCGAAGGGCAGTCCTGTACACGATACTTCCAGTTGAAAGAGGTCCACGAGGTACGGCTCCCCCGTGGTGGGTATCTCCGAGAGGCCTCGGGACTCACCCGGCACGGGGGGACCCTCTGGACCGTCGCGGATAAGAGTGACACCGCCATTTATCGCCTGGAACTTTCAAGCCAGAAGACAGTGGTCACCGCCCGGGAGGTCCCTCTCGACATCCCCCCACCGACCCGGGAGGCGCTCAAACGATGCGGAGGCCGTCGGCGAGGGCATCTGGATCTGGAAGGGATCGCGGCAGCTCCCGGGGGCCTCTTCTTCCTGCTCTCGGAAAATTACCGGGCGGTCCTCATCACCCGGGTGAATGATCTGAAGGGCCCCAACCCCCGAGCCACCGCCCAGAAGGTCCGCTGCATCCCTGGGCGAAACCAGAGCAGGAACGACGGCCTCGAAGGGCTAAGCGCCGTTCCGGGAGGATTTCTCACGCTGGAAGAGGGCAAGGGCTCGTCAACGAAGAGACTTTACCGCTGCCAATTCCCGGAGCGCCAATGTACCCGCCTCCCCTCCCCGGTCTTGAGCGGACGAACGCCCGACCTGACCTTGCTCGATCCACACGGTGCGAGGCTTCTGGTCCTGAATACCTTCTGGGGATGGGCGAGTCGCTTCCACAAGATCTGCAAAATGCATGTGGGTGACTCTACCCCCAAAGCCTGCCTGCTCGACTTGGACCGGGTGAAGGAGAAAACGAAGGGGCGGGCCGACCTTCCCCAGTCGTTTCGACAAGAAGGTGGAACCAACTATGAGGGGATTCACTTCGATCCGGGCACAGGGCGACTGTACCTCATCAACGATAACAACGCCTCTTGGAACCAACGTGTCTTCGGAGATGCCGAACGGGAGCCGACCCTCCTCCTGATCTTCACCCTTAAACAGGGTTAGCGACTTAAGAAGTCGCGGGCCTCGAGGGACTGGCCGGTGAGGTCGCGGGATTCGTCAGAGGCGAGATAAACGAAGACCGGGGTGATCTGTTCGGGGGTCGGCAAGGTCATCGGATCCTCCTCGGGATAGGCAGCGGCCCGCATGCCGGTGCGGGTCCCGCCCGGATTGACGGCGTTCACGCGGATATGGAGCGATTGAAGTTCAGCCGCCAGAACCTGCGTGAGCCCTTCCAACCCGAACTTGGAGGCAGCGTAGGCCCCCCAGCGAGGCTTCCCGATGCGCCCGACGCCGGAACTCACATTGATAATGGAGCCGCCACCGGATGCAGACAATAAAGGGAGGCAGGCCTTGATGAGATAGAAAGGTCCGTGGAGATTGACGGCGATCACTGCCTCCCAATCCTCTTCGGGGTATTCGAGGATCAGCGCCCGGGGCCCAAGGAGAGAAGCGTTATTGACCACCACGTGCAACCGACCGAATCGCCTCTTGATCTCCCCAGCCACACCCTGAACCTGCTGCCGGTCGGCCACATCCGCCTGAAGGGGTATAACGCGCCCTCCCCCTTTCTGGATCTCCGCCGCCGCAGAGTCGAGCCGCTCCCGGTCCCTCGCTACCACTACGACGTCGGCTCCTTCCCTCGCATAGGCAGCCGCGACCGCCCTGCCGACCCCTTGACTCCCTCCGGTCACCAAGGCCACCTTTCCCTCAAGCCTCATACGACCCCCTTGCCAATAGCACAGTCTCTCTGATATCGTTCCTCACGATCATTCCAATGAACATCCGTCGCCGGACACGGCAAGGGAGGATATATGGGCGAGTTCGTCAAAGTAGCCGAGGCCAAAGATGTCGCTGCCGGATCGGGAATCCTCGTGGAACTCGAGGGAGAACAGGTCGCCCTTTTTAATGTGAACGGCACCTTCTATGCCATCGGAGATACCTGCACCCACTCAGGCGGCCCCCTCTCAGAGG
>LXTG01000091.1 GCA_001643535.1 candidate division NC10 bacterium SPGG6
GATGCGTAGATCGCGATCGACGTCATCGCGACGCCGGCCTGAGCCAGAATGAACCCGGTGACCGCGCGGTCGCGATCCGTAGCGATCCTGGCGGCGATCGCGCTGCCGATCGCGATGCCACCGAGGAAGCTGGCAAGCATGGCTGCGAACGCCGCGATGCTGCCGCCGAGAATGTGCCCGAGCAAACGCGTCCATAGCACCTCGTAGGCAAACGTGTTCGCGCCGGACAGCAGCATCAGGGGCAGGATCCAGCTTGGGCCGATCGGATCGAATCGACGCGTCGAGCCAGCGGCTCGCGCAGGGTCGACGACTTGAACGCGTTCAGCGTGCGTCCGCTCGCCGGGCCGGATCGAAAGCGACGGAACTGATCGACCCATTTGCCCATCGGTCGTTTCCAGAGGACCACACCGTTAAAAGCGTCTCGCCCAATAAGCATCCATTTCGACGGTAAACGAATGTCGGCACGCGGCGCTTCGTCCATGATGTAGAACATACGACCGCCGGCCGTGACGCAGGAACTGAAGCTCGCCCAGTTCGCCGCTTTCGTAAAGATCCTTCACGTAGAGAATCTCGGGCGTGAACGCCGCCGTCTCCATCAGCATGTACTGCTTGCCGCTGGCGCGCTGCGCATCGACGACGATCCGAAGATCGTCCAGCGTCGCGCCSAGCAGATCCGCCAGATCGGCATTCAACAGCAGAAAGACGACGCACGCACTCGCGTTTGGATCGGCCGCTTCGGGCTGCCGTTGAACGTGCTTGAAGGGTGGCTCGGCCCGCGCGGCCGTTACGGTCAGTCTGACTCGGTTTCCCGGAGGCCGCCCCCCTTGTGTAGTCCGCGAGGGCCTTGTTGGCCTGACCGTCCTAGTCGTTCCCCCTGTATTCCTTCAGGCCGAGATGCTCGTCGCTAGGATCCCAGCAGCCACTTGCCTTCGCGCAGGCAACGATGTGGTCCAGCTTGTCTTTTCGGATGATCCGATACTTGGAACTCGGCTTGTTGATCGTGGGGACCAGCCCGACGTGATCGGCTCGGATGGTCGGAAAGTTCTTCTTGGAATCCGTCACCACACTGCCATAGGCGTGTAGGACGTCACCCATCCCAACGGCCTGATAGATGTAGTCCGCGTTGTCCCCTTCGGCCTCCACCGCAAAGGGCCGTGTTCCGAGGTCCACCTTGGTGGCCTCCCGGAAGATGATGCGGGTCCCGAATCGTTCCGCTTGCTTCTGCATCAGCTCCATGAGTTCCGGCCCCATGATCCCATCCGGGAAGGCGGGATAGTTCTCCACCATGGTCGTGGTGGTGAGCTGTCCTCCCGGCTGCGGCCCAACGATGAGGAGCGGCTTGAGGTTGGCTCTGGCAGCGTAGAGGGCAGCCGTATAGCCTGCCGGGCCGGAGCCGACGATGATGATATTGTGAAGTTCCATGCCAGTCTCCTTGCAGACAACCTACTCTCAAGGGGGCGGTCTGACGGGCGCCGCCTCTCCATTCTCTCCAACTACACGGGCCTGTCAAGGAGAGATGGGCCAGGGGGAGGGGAAAGCGTGATGCCGAAGGTCTATCGTTCGAGCGGATTGTTTGCCTTGGCCCAGGCGACCGTTCCACCTTCCAGGTTGTACAGATTGGTGCGCCCGACAGCCGCGGCGACCTCGCAGGCCACCGCACTCCGCATCCCCTCGGCGCAGACAAAGATGATATTATCCTCGGTGATCAACTCCTGGGCCCGTGCCAGGAGTGTGTTGAGCGGAATATGGGTCGCGTTGGGAATACGGCCCTGCTCCCATTCAGCGGGTTCTCGGACATCGACCACCTTGAAGCCCTTCTCGATCAATGCCTTGGCCTCTTCTACTTCGATGCGTTGGAACGGCTCTTTCTCTTCGAACTCACCCATGGTTTCACCTCGCCTCTGTGTGTGTCTCTTCCCTTCTCGGGAAGAGGCGAAATCTACTCTTTTTTTCCCGCGCCACTGGGGCATCAGGATACCGGTCGAAGTACTCGTAGTTCTTTGCGATATAAGACTTCCACTCGTCCGGCACCGCGCTCTCTTCAAAGATGGCGGTTACCGGACATTCGGGTTCACGGGCGGCACAATCGATGCACTCGTCGGGCTTGATGTAGAGTTGATCTTCCCCCTCGTAGATACACTCCACCGGACAGACATCCACACAAGCCCGATCCTATACACCGACGCAAGGCTCCGCAATGATATAGGTCATTCGTGTTCGTCTCCGACCTGGACAATTTGCCGAAGCACCAATCCTTTGGAGACCACCGATCTCGGTTCGCTCGGCAGGCATCTGATCTATACCATGGTCTTCACGTCTGCGTCAAGCGACGCGTTTACAGGACGCTTCTCCCTTGCTATCCTCGGTGGTCCCATGGAGGAGGCTCCATGAGGTACCATTGGCATCAAATAATCTCCGTGCGCGACTACCACGCGGAGCACGACGTCACCGACCCTCACGAAGGCCTGAGCCCCACCCTCCTAGAGCTGATTCGACAGGAGGCCTCTTCCCAAAGACGGGTCATCGAGATCGGCTGCGGGACAGGCCGACTCACCCGTGTCGTCGCCCCCATTTTCCAAGACGTAATCGCCATCGATTGGTCCGAGCCCGCGTTAGCGGAAGCCCGGCTCACCGCCGCCAGGGAGGGATTGGCCAATATCCACTTCCACCTCGCCGATGCCGAACAGGTGAGCTACCGGACACTAGGCACCGATCCGATCCACGTCGTGGTGGCCCATCTGTGTATGTCCAATGCCATCCTCACCCAAGCCGCCCACCTCGATCCCGGGACCGTCCTCGCCTTTGCCGCCTTTCACACCGACCAGTGGTGCGAGACCGCCGTGATCTCCCGTTTCGCATACACCGAAGCGGCCATGGAAGAGGTTCTTGCTGACACCGGTTTTCATCCCTGCTATCTCGGCCTGGAGAAGGAAGTTCTCCGCTTCCCCTCCCCAGAGGTCGCGGTTGCCTATCTGGAGAAAACAGGCCTCCAGTCCAAGTGGCAGTCCTCCAACCGGTGGAGCGGTTTTCTCAGGTTTCTGCGGGAAGGGGGACACTCCCTGACCGTCCGGGCGCGTGTCGTGATCAAGGCCCGCCTCGACTAGCTCATAGTTCAGGGTTCACAGTTCAGGGATGAGGGTTGAGGGTGCAGGGTTAAGGGAAGATCGTTCAGGGTTGAGGGTTCAGAGTCCGAGGGGTTCAGGGATCAGGGTTCGGGGTGCAGGGTTTAAAGACCATGAACCATGAACCATCCACCATGAACCGTTGGTCATGAACCATGAACTATGAACCATGAACCAAGTCGGTCATCAACCTGGTTAGCCACCGTAAACTTTGGCCATGAACACCGCCAAGGTCAGCCGATCCTGCAGCTCGAGACGGGTGAACTTGAGCCCATGCACGCGAGAGCTGTTGGAGTTGTCGGCAGGGTCCTGCGCCCAGACGACTTCGGCCTCGGCGCGGATCGGGTGGTCACCCAGGGTAAGGACCAGGTCAAGCGCGGTCCCGGGCACCAAGCCCTCCGGCAGTTCGACCATCAGACCCCCTTCGCTCAGGTTGCGAATCCGGCCGGTCGAGTCCGGGCCGAGCCGCCGGTACACCAAAGACCCGTCATAGGCGTAACGATGATGCCGCCTGGTGTCCTCCATCTTCTCCCCCACAGCCCAGTCAGAGAGCAAAATCCGTGCCATAAGAGGGCCTTTCTTACACCACCGGCGGGCGTTATCCGATGGCCGTGGACCGTTTACTGCTGGGTCCGGGACCAGAGGGCCTGGAAGAGGTCGGGGGGCACGCTGACCATGGCCGTGACCGCCTTGATCCCGCCCACCACCATGTGGCCCTGCAGGGTTTCGAAGATGAAGCCATAGGGTCCTCCATCGTAGAGGCGGTCCCGGTGGGAACAGAGGGCTGTGACGGGAAAATCCCGTGCCGCCAGCCTCCGGTGCGTCGTGGTTTCAAAGATGAGTCCTTCCGAAGTCCCATCATAGAGCCGTCCTCCATGGGAACAGAGGGTAAGGACCGAATCCTCCCGTGCGGCAACCTCGCGTCCGGTCACCGTCTCATAAATCCGACCATCTCCTCCCCCATCGAAGAGGCCTTCCCCATGTGTGATCATAGTCAGGACCTCACCTTCACGCCTCGACACCGCTTGGCCGGTCCGGGTCTCATAGATGGCAGGGTAATCGCCTCCGTCGTAGAGGGTCTCCCCGAAGGCACACAGGGTATGGACCGCCCCGGGCCGCTCCGCGACCTCTCGTCCGGTCAGGGTCTCATAGACCCGGTGGTAGCTGCCGGCATCATAGAGAACTCCTTGATGTGAGCAGAGGCTGAGGATCCAGTTGTCCCGGTCGGCGACCTTTTTGTCCGCGACCGTATCATGAATCTGAGCATACCGCCCGCCGTCGTACAGGCGCCCCTCATGGACGCAGAGGGTGAGGATAAGGCTGCTCCGACGGGTGACCTCGCGAAGTTCCCCTCCCTGGACGCAGCAGATCTTATCCACGACCGCTACCACCAATCCTGCCTCATCCCACCCGGAGGCCTCCGGGTCAAAGACGCCACTGCTAACCGGGGTCAACCCCATCTCATTTGCCCTTTCAAATCGCCGGTCCCTCCGAAATGGCATGGTCCTTCGCAAGTCCTTCTGGGAGGAGAAAGGCGGAGACCATCGCCAGGAGGGCTATGGCGAATCCCACCAAAAAGACTCCATGGAGGGCCTGGGCCATGGCGCCCTGAAGCCCGACCAGCAGGGACGGAGGCAGTCCTGCCCGCGCCGCCGGTTGCAGAAGGACCTCCGGGTTCTCCACGAAGGCCCCGAGTGTAGCCCCTGCCGTCCGGCCGACGAGGCTCAAAAGTTCCCCCCGCAGAATTCGCGCCATCACCGCCCCCAGGATCCCCACCCCGATGGCTCCCCCGATAGTCCTCGAAAACATCGTCACGGAGGTGACGACTCCCAGCTGGTTCCTCGGGACCGTGTGCTGAACAGCAATCAGGAGGGGGGCCATGATCAAGCCCATCCCTGCCCCACCTACCGCCATCGCCACCATCACCTCTGGTCGACTACTCGCAATTCCCAGCCGCGTGAAGAGGAAAAACCCAACGCTCAGAGCCACGCCACCCGTGAGGACGATGGAGCGGACGCTCTGGTGGAGGAGGAGGCGAGCCCCGAAAACCGAGCATAAGACCCAAGCGAGCATAAAAGGGGTCAGGACACTCCCTGCCGCCGTCGCATCGGTTCCGAGGATTGCCTGGACAAAGAGGGGAATAAAGGAGATGGCACCAAACATGGCCATCCCGGTCAAGAGTCCGGTGATGAAGGAGGCCAGGAAGATCCGGTTCCTGAAGAGACCCAGGGGGATCATAGGGTCTTCCGCGCGGCGCTCGATCCATCCGAAGACGATCAAGCCAGCGACCCCCCCCATCACCAGACCGAGGCGCCCCTGAACATGCCAGTCGCTTCCCACCAGGCCCACGAGCAAAAGAACCACGGCCACGATCAGGACCGCTCCTCCAGCGAAATCGACCCCCCTCGGACGGACCCCCTCGCTCTGCGGTTCCCGGAGAAAACGGCCGATGATGAAGCAGGCAACGAGTCCCACCGGGACGTTCACAAAAAAGACCCATCGCCAGGAGAAATGATCGGTGAGGAGCCCACCAAGGAATGGGCCCGCAATGCTGGCTACCCCCCACACGCCGCTGAAGAGGCCCTGCATCCGGGCGCGCGCCTCTAAGGGGTAAATGTCGCCGACGATGGTGAGCCCCAACGCAAGAACAGCGCCGGCCCCGATCCCCTGCAGGCCCCGAAAGAGGATGAGCTCGGTCATGGTACGCGAAAAACCACACGCCACGGATCCGAGGAGGAACAGACCGATCCCGACCAGATAAAAGGGGCGGCGACCGTATAGATCGGAGAGCTTCCCCCACAGCGGGACGGTCACGGTGGAAGTAAGCAGGTAGCTCGAAAAGACCCAGCTGTAAACCTCGAGGCCGCCGAGGCTGGCCACAATGGTAGGCATCGCCGTGGCCACCACCGTGGACTCCATCGCCCCGAGGAAGATCCCGACCATCACCCCGGCAGTCACCATCCGCCGCTCCCGTCTGGTGAGGTCGAGAAATCTGGGGGTCACAATACCTCCGAGCTCGGAGAGGTCAATCGGATCTCACTCTAGCACATGGGCGGCCACGCTCCCCCAC
>LXTG01000120.1 GCA_001643535.1 candidate division NC10 bacterium SPGG6
CAAGCTCTCCGGGACAACACCACCGGCTTCAACAACACCGCCAGTGGGGACGCTGCGCTCATTCGCAACACCAGCGGTAACTTCAACACCGCCGTTGGGGTTAGTGCGCTCGCGAAAAACACCACCGGCGACAACAACACCGCCATTGGGTTCGGGGCAGGGAAGGACCTGACGACCGGACGTGACAATATCTATGTGGCCAACGTTGGTGTCGCAGCGGAATCGAACACCATCAGGATCGGCACGGAGGGTACGCAGACGAGTACCTTCATCGCGGGCATCGATGGTGTTAACCTCGGTTCAGGGGACACAGTCGTCGTGAACGCTGGTCAACTCGGTATTATCGCATCGTCAAGGCGACTCAAAGACGACATCCGCGACATGGGCGAGGCAAGCAGCCGCCTTATGCAGTTGCGACCGATGACATTCCGTTACAAGAAGGAGAACGCCGATGGGGCCCGTCCGCTGCGATACGGCTTGATAGCCGAGGAAGTCGCCAAGGTGTATCCCGAACTCGTGGGGTATTCTACGACAGGCGAAGCCTATACGGTGCGGTATCACCTGATGAACACGCTGCTGCTGAACGAGGTGCAGAAGCTGCATCAACAGCTTCAAGCGCATCAGGAACAGATAGCCGATCTCGCGGCGCAGCTGGTCCGCCTAGAGGCTCTCCAGTCCGAGCGAAGGTCCCTCGCCGCGCAGACGAGGTGACCGCTGGGGGTGGATCAGAGTCGCAGTCTGTCCTGCCACTGTAATGATGCATGGGTCAGAAACTTCCCACGGGCGTCGGGCATCCTCGGCGCTCGTGGTGTTTGTGGGGAGTGGCGCAGGACGTCAGCCCTTGCTACCACGTTGCTACCAGAACACCACGTACCAGGAGCATCTAGGAGCACCATCGCTCACTCCAAACTCACCATCCTAACTCCCCGATCCTGTGAGCCCCCTGCGCATCGCCCATCTTAGACAAAGAGGTCATCTTGCTGGTCAGAAAAAATGGCGGCGCGGGACCGGGATGTTGTGGTTTTGGTGAGGACGCGAGTGAAGGGAAAGCGGAGTCAGTTCCACCCGGCGCGTGTCCCGGGGGAGCCGCGTTCCAGCCGCAGCAGCAACGCCTCAACATAGCCGATCACTTCCGTCATCCGCCGATGCACGTCGTTTATTTCCAACAGGCGTTGCCGCTCTTCCACCTCGTGCACCACCAGGCTCGTGACTCGATCGACGAACGCGCCGGCACGATCACGGTCCGTGAGAATCTCGAAAAACCCTGGAACGGGTTGGGGCAATGCAGACAGCAGTTGGCCACACATCTGGCGGAGGCGCTCGGTCGGGGGTACCAGCTCCCCCTCGCCTCCGGAAGGGTAGATATCGTCAAGCCACGAGGCCCGGGCGATGCGATAGGGTTTAGGTGAAGGCAGCTCGTCTTCGATCATAATTCTCCCGAGTCCCCGAAGCACGATATTGGAGCGTCCATCCGGCAGCATCTCGGACCCGAGGATTTCCCCGGCCCCCGCCACGGAATGGACCGGAGGACGGCCGTCGTAATCTGCCTCCCACCCCGGCCTCAAGAGCGCCATCGCTAATCGCCGCTCCCCGGCGAGGCAGTCGGCGAGCATCTGCCGGTAGCGAGGCTCAAAGATATGCAGGGGCAAGAGGGTGTGGGGAAAGAAGACCACGTTGGGCAACGGAAAGATGGCAATCTCCATCGGTGAGTCCAGAGTTGAGAGTTAAGGACTGAGGATGATTTCAGATTTCGGATTTCGGATTGCGAATTTCAAGAGCCCCGAGCCTCGCAGTTAAATTCGCAATCCGAAATTCCAAATTCGAAATACCCCGGTCATCGGTCGTCGGACTTCGGTCCAACACCAAGTTTGAGGCTGACCGCGAGACCGTCGCGGAGCGGCAAAAGGGTGGTGTGGAGCTCAGGGGTCTCGTAGAGGAGGCGGGTGTACTCTTGGATGGCGCGGGTGCTGGCCTCGGGAGGCTCGGCCATTATCACCCTTCCCCCCCAAAGGATATTGTCCGTAATGAGCAGACCCCCCTGCCTCAGGCGGGGAAGGGTCAGGGGCAGGGAGGCCGGATACTGTTCCTTATCCACATCCACAAAGATGAGGTCAAACGGACCGGGTACCCCCTGGATCACCTGCAGGGCGTCGCCCACAACAAACTCCACCTTGTGGGCCAGGCCCCCCCGCCCGATCCACTCTCGCCCTAACCGGGCATTGTCGGCAGACCGCTCGATGGCCAGGATTCGGCCGTCGCCGGGGAGCGCCCTGGCAAACCAGTACGCCGCGTAGCCAAAGCCCGACCCGAGCTCTAGGATCTGCTTGGCGCCGACGAGCAGGACGAGCTGGGCAAGGAGGCGTCCTACGACCGGTCCAACGATAGGGAAATGCCGGAGAGTGGCCAGCTGCTCCATCTCCTCGAGGATGGCATCCCGGTCGGGAATCCAACGGTGAAGGTAGGCCTCAATATCCGGTCGGAGCATGCCCGGTCTCTACGCCTGAAGGGTTTCCCGGATGGCCCGGCACTGGTCCTCGAACTCTCCATTAGTCAAAACCGGCACGGCTCCAACAGTGTCGATCTCGAATTCGAGCGTGACCCACGATTTGCAGCCGCGGTAGGCCGCTGTTTCTTCACACTCGATCGGCCGGAGGAGGCGATGGACGCGGAGGAGGAGGAGGCACAGGGGGTTCTCAGGTTTATACTGATACCGGAGATCGATGTAGGCCGGAGTCCAGATATGGTACGCGTCCAGCTTGTGAAGGGGAGCCAGGAGCGGGACCTGGATCATCTCATCTACACGGGCGTAACTCTGAATCCGCACCCGGCCCAAGGCCTCCCCTTGGCTCAGGATCTGATCAAAGGTCGGGTGAAAGTCCGGCCGGATGTACTGTTTGTCCTGATGGAGAAAAGTCGGGTAGAGGGAGAACTGAGGGTGCTCTACCCTGAACGTTCCTCCGGCCTCGGCGATCCCCCCCTTGCGGAGGAGAAGGATCTGCCGCCCCTCCATCAAGGCCTCCACGACGACCGCCCACTCTTTCAGGGCCATGCGATTCAACCGCAACATGATCACGATCCCTCAAACTGTGGGTCGGACCCTTCCATACCTGCGCGAATGTAATCGTCTATTACCCGCAAGGTTTCATCCGAGAGATCGACAAATTCTAACCCGGTCCGGTAGATTAGAATCCGCTCTCCATCCGGGCCCACCTCGAATCGGTACACGACCGACCGGACCACGCGGCACCCCAGGCTCACTTCGCGCCCCAGCAGGTTGAGGATCAGATATGAAATCGTGCCCGGTCGGACAATATGAGCATGCTCAATCAGCGCGCCCCCGACACTGATGTCCAAAAGTGACGCGTCATAGACGGCGGTCACGCGGCCCTTGGTTTTCCCTCCCACCACAAGCCGGTCATGGCGCCGCCTCTCGGGTCCTTTTTTTTCCACAGCCAAACCTGAGCCGGTCTCGCGAGGTTGAACCCCCTGTTCCCAGCCACTGTCACCCTGAAAAAATAGCGTGTCCGCGTCCCGTGTTCCCTCTCGTTTGCTGCCGATATTTCAACGTAAAAACGAGGCTATCGGATGAGGGAATTGATGTCAACGGGAAAGCCCGGGGCATTTCCCCCTTGGAGGCGCTTGAAGGCACCTGCTATAATCGAACGACGTTGAGAAGACGGTCCGTCGCAGCGGCCCCGAATGAGTCTGCAGATGTGACGTTCTACACCAATACAGTCCTTTTCGGTCACGATTCTACTCCTCGCCTGGTCGGCTTTGAGATCGAGGGGGAGAACCAGGTCCGAGTCTTCTCCAAAAAAAACGGCCAGGTGACTTCAACCCTCTCCGTGTTCACCCCCTTTCTGCTCGTCGCCGATACCGGTCTCCTGACCAACTTCCCGGGGGAGATTGAGTTTGAGGCCCTCCAAGGGGAAGGCTTTTTCCGCTACCTCGCCCGCTTTCCAGGTCTCGCAGAACTGCAAAAAGCCAGGCAGTACCTCCAGCGGGTTTCGGGGAGGGCCTCCACGGCCGCGGACGCCCCCTACTTTTATGTGAGTGACCCGATCCAGCAGTACCTCCTCTTGTCGGGACAAACCCACTTCCTCGAAATGCACTTTCATGACCTCACGCGCTTGCAAATGGACATCGAGGTCTACTGTACCGCAGGGTTCGAATTCCCCAACCCGGCCCGGGAGGAGGACCGGATCATCGCCATCGCCTTGAGCGACTCGACCGGTTGGGAAACGGTCCTGTCATGCAGGGAGACGACCGAGGCGGAGATGCTCCTCGAAATGGTCCGTCTCATTCGTGAGCGGGACCCGGATGTCATCGAGGGACACAATCTCTTTCGCTTCGACTTAGAATACATCGAGGCGCGGGCCAAGCGACTCGGGGTCCCGCTCCACCTGGGGCGGGACAGGAGCCCCCTCCGAGGCCACGCCTCCCGCATGCAGATCGCCGAGCGGGCCATCACCTATCGGAAGTACGAAGTCTTCGGTCGGCACATCGTGGACACGTGGATCCTGGCCCAACACTATGACGTCAGCGCCCGCAACCTGGAAAGCTACGGCCTCAAGGACGTGGCCAAGCACTTTGGCCTGGCAGCCGAGGGGCGAACCTACATCCCGCCGGAAAAGATCAGCTGGCACTTCGATCATGAGCCGGGGGCCCTCGTGGAATATGCCTTGGACGATGTCCGGGAGACCCGGGCCATCGCCGCCCTCCTCGCCCCGAGCTACTTCGTCCAGGCGCAGATCTTTCCTCTGAGCTACCAGAACGTCATCCTCAGGGGGAATGCCACGAAAATAGACGCCCTGCTCATCCGGGAATATCTCCGTCAGCGGCATGGCATCCCCGCCCCGTCTGCCGGGACCGAGGTTCACGGGGGCTTCACCGATATCCGATACCAAGGGGTGGCAACGCATATCCTCCACTGCGACGTGACCTCCCTCTACCCCTCCATCATGCTTCACTATCAATGTTATCCGGCCAAAGACACCCTGGCCATCTTTCCGAACCTGCTCCAGGACCTCCGAGAGTTCCGGGTGGAGGCCAAGGGGCGGGCCCGCGAGGCCGGACGCGAGGAAGAGCGGGCCTATTTTGAGGCCCTGCAGTCCACCTTTAAGATCCTGATTAACTCGTTCTATGGCTATCTGGGCTTTCCCATGGGCCATTTCAACGACTTTGCACAGGCCAATCGCGTCACCAGCATCGGCCGGGACTTGATCCGGGGGATCATGGACTGGTTGGAGGGCCGGGGATGCCGGGTCATCGAGGTCGATACCGATGGCCTTTATTTCACCTTGCCTGCTGGGATGGGACCACAGGCGGAGGAGAAACTCCTCGATGATCTCGGAGCCACACTGCCAGAGGGGATCCGCCTCGAGCTCTCCGGTCGGTACCAGTCCATGTTCAGTTACAAGATGAAGAACTATGCCCTTCTTGACGAGCAGGGAAAGCTCATCATCAAAGGCTCCGGCCTGCGATCCCGCGGGCTCGAGTTGTTCCAGCGGCAATGGATGGAAGAGATGCTGCTCCCACTGCTGAAGGGGGAACGGGGCAAGGTTCCGGCACTCACCCACCGCTACCTCGAGGACTTCGACGCCCACCGCTTCCCGGTCCGGATGTTCATGAAGACCGAGACCCTCCAGGACTCCCTCGAGACCTACCAGCAAAAAGTGAAGGCGAAGAAACGAAACCCCGCCGCCCCCTACGAACTCGCCCTGAAGTCCGCTCGGCCGTACCAGCCGGGTGATCAGATCTCGTACTACGTCTCGGGCCAGGGAGGGAAGGTCAAGGTCCACGAGGCCGCCAAGCTGGCTTCGCTGTGGGACCCAGAGCAGCCGGACGAGAACGTCGAGTATTACAAGGCCAAGCTCCTCGACCTCTACGAAAAATTCAAGCCCTTCATCGAGCAGGAGGGGCTCGTCCCGGTCCGGAGCGAGGAAAAGAACCGGTGAGTCAAGGATATTGGAGGGGACCACACGGCCGCATCAGGAATGGTGACGGGGAGATGGATCGGCGCACCAGCAGGCGGTTGTTTTGGCTCTGGCTTGCTGTATTGCTGGTCATGCCAGGTCTCGCGCAGGCGGAACGGTGGGGCTGCGCGTATATCAATAGCCTGCCCGACTCGGCCTTTGCCTCGATCGAGCATACCCCGCACGGGAAAAAACGGAGACACCTCCCGCACCACAACCACACCGGGGCCGTGGATCTGCCTCACCTCCTGAATGCCCTCGCCCGCCACTCGCAGGTCAAGTGGATCGATCCTGCAAACGCCACGGCCGCCCGGGCGCACCTCAAGGCCCACATGCAACAGATCCGCGAGGAGCGCCTCGCCCGCGTGCGGATTCAGCTTTCTCTAGATCTGAACCGGGCCACGGCAGAGGAACTGGAGCAGCTCCCTTTCATCGGTCCGGCGCGGGCCTTCGCGATCCTGGAGGAGCGCGAGCGCCGCCGCGGATTCCAGTTCGTCGAGGAACTGCGGGAGGTCGTCGGGATCGGCCCCATCATCTTTGACGCGATCAAAGACCTGGTGACCTTACGGCAAAACTGAGCCGTCAGTTTGGAGGATCAGGAGGAAAAGATTCATGACCGGCCCTATCACGGTCGAGACGCTCGACACCGTAAAGCCCGAAGTCGTCAGCCAGATCAACCGCGCCCGTCAACAGCTCCGGGGTCTCGTGTATGCCGATCTCCGTCTAGAGGTGAGAGAGGCGCAGGCGGCGAGCGCCGAGAACGGACAGAGCAAACAAGCAAGCCGGGACGCCACGGTATGCCTTGGGATCCGCGCCCTCGCCGGTGCCAAGATCATTGCCCCCGGCTATTACGGCCGGGTCCTGGGAACCGCGGAACTCGCGAAGCTTCCCGAGATCCTGCGGGAGGGTCTCCGCCACGCCTGCGCACGGGCGAAAACAAGCGCTGCCCAGAAGATGGCCCTGAGGCGGCAGATGGCCGGCCTGGGGAAGAGCCTCACGAACACCGTCTTGGCCCCTATCGAGGTCCGACAGGAGACCGTCCCCGCCAGCTTTCAGATCGATCCTCGGTCGGTTCCCCTCCCAGAGATCATCCGGCACACCACCGAGGTCTCCCGGGCGGTCACGGGCCTCGACCCCGCCATCCGGTATAACCATGTCGCCAGTTTCACCACGCTCACCCGGCAGCTCTTTGCAAACTCTGATGGCACCCTCCTCGATCAGACCACTGCGCTCACCGAGGGGAGCTGTCACGTCGTGGCCGAGCGGAATGGGGTCGTCCAAGAGAATTGGGACGCGATCGGACACCAGCGAGGGTACGAGGTGCTGTTGCACGGGGCGGCAGAGGAGTTGCTCTTCCATCCCGATCTCGCCAGCTTTGCCTTGCAACTCGCGCGTGAGACGGTTGCGCTCTGTGCCGCTCCCCCCTGTCCGACAACTCCCGACCCGGTCGTGGTGGTAACCGACCCGCACTTCAACGCGCTCCTGTGCCATGAGATCATTGGTCATCCCACGGAACTGGACCGAGCTCTCAAAATGGAAACCGCATATGCAGGCCGTTCGTGGCTCCTTCAGGATCTCGCGGTCCACCAGATCGGGCGACGGATCGCGTCCCCGGCTGTCACCGCATACTCCGATCCCGGACTGCCAGGCTACGGGCACTATCGCTACGATGACGAGGGGACCCCGGGGAAACGGGTGACACACATCGACCACGGAGTCTTTCAGGGATTTATGAACAACCGTCAAACGGCAGCGATCTTGGGGGCCGAACCCAACGGCCACGCCAAGGCAACCGATGCGTCCCTCGTCCCCCTCATCCGTATGTCTACCACGGTCTTTGCCCCCGGGGACCGGCCCCCCCAAGATATCCTCCAAGAAGTGGAGACCGGGTACTATGTGGTGAGCCACAAGATCCCCTCCATCGCCGAGTCGCGGGAGAACTTCCGCATCTCTGCCCGGAAGGTCTATGAGATTCGTCACGGGAAGATCGGACAGCTCTTCCGGGATGGCGGAATTATGGCAGACTCCAAAAATTTCTTGATGTCGATCGATGCCGTGGGAAAGGATTTCCAACTCTTCCCGATTCCGAATTGCGGGAAGGGGCAACCGATGCAGACAAAACGGGTGGGGAACGGCGGCCCGACCATGCGGGGGCTGGCCCGTCTGATCGGAGCGAGCCGATGATTTCTCGAGGGGAGTTGAAGCGGGCGGTGCAACAATCCCTGCCTTCTCTGCGCTCAGCGAAGGATGTCCAGGAAGCTGAGGTCTTTGCGAGCTCGAACACCCAGCTCCTCACCCGACTCAATTACACTTCTCACCTCCCGTGTAACGGGGTGGAAGAGCCGAAGTCGGTCTTCGCATTCGGAATTGGCGTCCGGGCGGTCTTCCGCACGCGCGAGGGGAACCAGGTCGGGTTCGGAAGCGAGCCGGGTGATCTCACCGTCGAGGGAGCGAGGCGGGCTCTGGCGAAGGCTCGCCAGGCGGCGGTCTTGGATCCCGAATTCGTGTCGCTCCCCAAACCAACGGGGGAGAGCCGAACCCTCAAGCGCTACCACGACCCGACCCTTATGAACCTCCGCGACACAGACCTGGTGCGGGTGGGCTGGAAGGTAATCCGGGAAGGCCTGCGGACCTTCCGCAGTTCTCGCCAGCTGGCAACACATGCCGGGGGCACGCGGAAGGTTCCTTCCCTCGGCCTCATCTTGAGTGGGGACGTCACCATCACCCAGGAAAGGATCGCCATTGCCTCCACCCGCCTCCCCGAGGTCCAGTGTGACGAGTCAACCCTCATCCTCGCCTTTCTCACTGCCATGGTAGAACGGCTACAGGCCAAGGGGAGTGGCTGGTCTGCCGGGACCCGCTTTGCCGATTTCACCGGCGCGGTCGGCGCACAGGCGGCGCGCGCGGCTATCGCCTCCGCCGGCGGACGCAGGGTCCCACCAGGGACCTACCGCGTCGTCTTGGGCCCGCAAGCGGTCACCGATCTCATGACCCACCTAATCCTCCCCAGCCTCACTGCCAGCACCTTTTACGCGGGCAACTCCCCCTTTCAGGGCCGACTGTACCAGCGGGTCGCCTCGGAGGAGCTCACGATATTCGACCATGGCGCCGACCGAGGCCTGGCGGCCAGTAAAGGGATTACCTGCGAAGGGCTACCGACGAGTCGGACCGACCTGCTGAAAGATGGAGTCCTCGTGGGCCTCCTGAGTAACGATTACGAAAGCCAGCGTCTCCTCCGCGATCCCCGGGGAAAGGAAAAGCTCGGGGTGGAACCCCCACTGGCGCGAAAAGCTCTGGTTCCCCGGAATGCCTTCCGCTCAGGCGAAGGGAGTGGCCGCCACTTCGACCAGCCCCCCGGTATCGCCGCAACCAACGTCGTCCTGGAAGGGAGGAAAACCTATCCCTCGCGGCGCCTGCTTCAGCTCGTCGGGGACGGTCTCTACATCGGCCGTATCTGGTACACCTATCCCATCAATGGCCTGGCCGCCGGAGACTTCACCTGCACGGTGATCGGGGACTCCTATATTATCAAGGACGGCAGGTTCACTGCTCCGCTCCAGCCAAACACGGTGCGGATCAATGACAATATCCTGAGGATCCTGAACGCCATCGTGGGAATCGGCCGGGAGCGTATCGGAACCTTCGCCTGGGCGGCGGATGAGATCGTCTACGCCCCCGAGATCGTTGTCGAAGACGTCAGGATCACCGAGATCGCAGGATTCACAGATCAACTCTGAGGTCAACGCCCCGACACCAAGGGAGCAGGGATGTACCCTCAGCCGGGCCAAGAAAAAAAGCAAAAGGGCCCCGAATATCTCGGGGCCCTTTCACCTCAGAGCTCGATTCGACCAACTACAGTCTAACGAGGTTGGCGGCTTGCTTGCCCTTCGGTCCTTCCACGACATCGAACTCGACGGATTGCCCTTCGGTCAGGGTCTTGAATCCGTCGCCCTGGATCGCCGAATAGTGCACGAACACATCGGCACCGTCTGGCCGTTCGATGAATCCGAAGCCCTTGGCGTCGTTGAACCACTTTACGGTACCAGTCTCTCGCACGTTCCTTTCCCCCCCCTTTCGCTTCCAGATCCCCGGGGACTTCCCAGGGGTGAGATCCCGTCGCAACGGGACCTCCTCCTAATAATAAAACCGCACGGGCCTTTCATGAAGCCCGTGCGGTTCCACATTCCACAACAAGCCGATCACGAAATGCAACACGAACCTAGCGTTCCCCTCTTTTTTTGTCAAGGGATTTTTTTCCGTGATAGACGTGGCTGAAGGAGGGAGCATGCGGACCAAAAAGCCGGAGGTCCTCTTTGCCCGGGGAGAAAAGGAGCGGGTCGCCGGTACCTTTGCCAAGGCCCTGGCGTCCTATCGGCAGGCGGCGAAGCTCTACCAGCATACCGGCGACCGCCATGGGCTCTTCCAGTGCCTGGCCGCCCAAGGGCACTGCCTCAGGCTCCTGGGAAATTTCAGCCTCGCGCGGGTCAACTATCAAAAGGCGCTGGCACTGGCCGCCACACTCGGAGACCCAGCCGATCGGGCCGATGCCGAGGTCGGTCTCGGGATGACTCTCCGGGCCCTGGGGGATTACCGCGGGGCCCTGCGCCTTTTCGCCCGCGCAGGCCGCACCTACCGCAGGGGCGGAGATCTAACCGGTGAGGCTTACGTCCTGTGGGCTACTGCAGGCGCCCTGAGGATCCGGGGCACCCTGCACGATGCCCTCCACACGTTTCAGCGAGCGAGGGGACTCTTTGAGCGGCAGGAAGACCGGTCCGGAGTCGGTTACTCCCTCTGTGGGATGGGGGGTGCGAGTCGCCTGATGGGAAAATACCACGACTCCCTCGCCTACTACACAGAGGCGCACCGACGATTCACCAAACTGCGAGATACATTTGGCAGGGCCTATGCGGCCTGCGGCATCGCCAATGCCAACCGGATGCTCCGGCACTCAGGCACCGCCCTCGCCAATTTCGCCAAGGCACGACGCCTGTACGCGGATCTCCGGGATCGCGTGAGTTACGCTTACACCCTCTGGGGGGAGGGGACCCTCTACAAGGTCCTGGGACAACTTCGGCGGGCCGAGAAGGCCTTCGCGAAGGCCGAGGCGATCTTCACCCACACTCGGGATCGCCGGGGTCAGATCTACACCTGCCTGGGCATCGGGGAGATCCTGATCCTGCAAGGAAAGCTCAAGCAGGCCAGGCCACTTTTAGAGAAGGCTAAGACCGAGGCGCGACGGCACAGCTTCCGGTTCGAGGACCTCCACAGTCAGCTCCTCCTCACCGAGCTTCACCGACGGGAGGGTAGAACGGTTTCCTTCGCTCCCTTGAGACGTCGGTACCAGGCGCTAGGTTCGAGTTTCCTGGCCGAGGTCACCCTTCCCCTCAATCTTCCTTGATCTTACCGACGTCGCAGAAATCTCGGTTCCCCAACTAAGCTAAACGCACAAAGTGCGATTACTTTGGAGCCCTTGACGAAGACGTCAAGGGCTCCATGGCGGTCTCATGGTCTATTGTTCGATTGTCACATGATGAAATGCGTTTGTATTAGAGGAGCCGTGCGAGGGCGGCCTGATAGACTGGCGAGGGGGCCGCTCCCTCAATCCGCTCCTCACCCACGATGACCGTGGGGACTGCCTCGGCCCTCCAAAGATCTACCGCGTCTAGATGGTCCGCGTAGACTGCCTCCTTCACCTTCGGGTCTTTGCGATCGATCCGAAAGCGGTCGAGATCAAGACCGGCCTTGAGGGCCACTTCCTCGAGCACGGTTCCGTCGGTGATATCGCGGTTTTCGACTAGAAACATGCGGAAGAGGGCAAAGTGGAAGGTTTCCGAGGCCTCGTCTCCCTGGCGCCTGGCCGCCTGAGCAGCGAGGAGGGCGGGAACGCTCCACCCGGGATAGCGCTCACCCTTGACCCAGGGACGGATCCCCAGCGCGGGTTCCGCGGCGGCGGCCTGAAGCCAGTGGCCGCGCCGCTCGCTGGAGAAGGTGGGGAAGGCAGAGGATTCAGGTTTGAGGATATAGCCGACTCGCTGGACGCAAAATCGCCGTGCAAGGCTCCCCAGGACCGTGTTGAGCCGAACCTCGGCCACGAAGCACCACGGTCAGAGGTAATCGAAGACCACCACAATCGACACGGGCCATCCTCGCATTGATCAGCGGCCCGCGGACATGCCACAAGGCGATGCCGCAGCAGCGGGCGGCCGGTCCTAGCCCGGATTTTTCACACCAGAATGAATAATCCGCCCTCCGGGCCGTTCGACATGCTCACGGTCCCGAGCAGAGCCGAGGGACTTCGACTCCGCCCCGCGTTT
>LXTG01000019.1 GCA_001643535.1 candidate division NC10 bacterium SPGG6
ATAAAGTCCCTTGTGACGGGACTCGAAGCGTGATTCGATCTTCCTGGTATTTTTCACTGGGAGGGCGGCGCGATGATGGGACAGCTGGAGAGCGATCAAGACAAGTTCGTCAACGATTTCTGCCTTGAGGATCATGTCCCGTCCGACCACCTGTTGCGCCGGATCGACGCGGTTCTCGACCTGAGTTGGCTTCGCGACGGAAGGAATCTTCGTCGGCCCTGCGCACCGAAGGCCGAGAAGGGTGACGAACAGCACCAACCCTGCGAACTTCCACTTTGGCTGTTGCATACTTATCCCTCCATAAAATAAACTCGTTATGACCGGAGATCCCTCACAGCCAGCCATGCTGCCAGCTTCCCTCTCCCACCTCACGCCTGACCCAGACCGAGACCCAGGTCGCCTTGACCTTCTGGAGCTTGAAACCTGGCAACACGTGCCGTAAAGCCGCCTCTACATGGAGGTTTCCAGGGGCGTGACGTCCGTCGTGGGACTGATCCGTATCATGTCCCTGGCAGGCCCTGGTCCTAAAAGCAAGATCCGTTCCGAGGCCACCCGTTATCGACCACCCACTGTCACGGGGAGGCAGCTCAAGGCAGACCGCTGGCATGCCTCCACCATCGCCAGTCCCCCAACCCCATCGACCAAGAAGACCGGGGGTGGGGTGTCATTCTTCAACCATGTCACAAAGGCCTGAAGACACTCGGCGAATTCCCAGTCAGCCCGCGCATCCCGTCGGCAGATGGCCACTAGCTCCTTCTCGGGCAGATCCTCGCGCAGATGATGGGAGAAAGGCGATAGTCTGAGTCGCCCCGCTCAGGTACAATCAGGTCATCCTCAAGCGACGGGAGGCCATGATGCGACTGAGAGAAAAGGTCCTCAAGCGACGGGTGGTCTATTCGGGAAACTACCTCACTATGCACCAGTATCTGGTCCGCCTGCCCAATGGGAGGACGGCCACACGGGACATCGTTCGACCGCCCGATGCGGTAGCGGTGGTCCCTCTCGATGACGCAGGCAACATCTATTTAGTGCGCCAGCACCGAACCGCTGTCGGCCGGATCCTCCACGAGATCCCTGCCGGAATCATTGACCGTGGCGAGTCCCCCATGCGGACGGCCCGGCGGGAATGCGAAGAGGAGATCGGCATGCGCCCGAAGCACCTCAAGAAGCTTTGCGTCACTTACCACGCCACCGGCTTCTCCACTGGATGTATCCACATCTTCCTGGCCACGGGGCTTATTCCGGTGCGGCGCAAGGCCTCGGACCCATCTGAATTCGTCGAGCCAGTCCGCCTCCCCTTCCACCGTGCCTTTCAGATGGCTATGGTGAACCGGATCGTGGATGCCAAAAGTCTCATCGGCCTGCTGTGGGCAAAGCGCCTCGTTGAACAGGGTGCCATCTGACTCGGGAGGTACCGGTGCCGCGTACGCTAAGCGGAGGTTCGGTGGAGGGGCCTTACTGGATCCGCTGGCCTACCCGATACTCCGTCCCGGCCCACAGACGCTTGATGTTGTCCCGGTGACGGATAAAGATAAGGAGGGCAACCAGGAGGGAGAAGGTCCAATAGGATCCGAACCCAATAGAGAAAAAGATGACAGGCGGGATGCAGACACAGGCGGCCATGGCGGCCAAAGAGGTGTACCGGAAAACCAGGAGGACGCCGAACCAAACCAATAGTCCCAAGAGCGCAGGAAGCGGGGTCATGGCCAGGAGAGCCCCAAAGCTGGTGGCCACGCCCTTCCCCCCGGCGAACCGGAGATAGATCGACCAGTTGTGGCCCAGCACCGCCGCCATGCCGACACCGGCCACCAAGAGCTCCGATCCCCCCAACAGCACGGCCGCGAGCGCGGGGAGAAACCCTTTGAGCAGATCACCCACAAGGGTGAGGACCGCCGCTTTTTTCCCCACGATGCGTAAGACGTTAGCAGTTCCGATGTTTCCGCTTCCGAACCGCCGGATGTCCAGCCGCCCCACCGCCTGGGAAATCAGGAGACCGAAGGGGATGGAGCCGACCAGGTACGCGATGAAGACGAGACTCAGATCCTGAAAGCCGAGCATCCCTATCCCCTCCCCGAGGCGAAACGCGGCAACGGTCGATTGAGATGCCCCTGCTGTGCATACCAGTCAACAGTCCGGACAATCATCTCTCGTAAGGGGGTAAAGGAGAGCTTGAGTTCCCGTTCCGCTTTGGAGCTATCGTACCTTCCCCCGTGGAGGATGGTCCGAATGAGCTCCCGGCACAATTTCGGCCGCCGTCCCTTGAGTCGGCCACCCCATTCCAGCCCCGCCCCGAGGGCCAATGCGAGATTCGGGCCCACCTGCCACAGCCGCCTCTGAATTCCGGTCACCTCCCCCAGCATCTCGAAAAGCTCCGTGGTCCTCACCGACGCGCCGCTCAGCAAGTACCGTTCCCCTACCTCCCCCATCTCTCGGGCGTTGAGGTGGGCCTCGACACAGTCTTCGATATACACAAAGCTGAACCACTCCCCACAGACGAAGGATAGCCGCCCGTTCAGGTAATCCAGAAAGATTCGCGCGGTCCCGTGCAGGCGGCCGGGTCCTTGGACGGAGCAGGGGTTGAGGATCACTACAGGGAGCCCTTGCCGCGCGAGGGTCAAGGCGACCTGTTCGGCCTCGTATTTTGACTCTTCGTAGCGTGAAAGGAAGGTGCCCCGGTGAGACATCCCCTCGTGCGCCATATGGCCGGCGGGCTCGCCGATCGTCACAGCAGAACTCGTGTAGACGATTCGCTTCACCCCCGCCTCAGCCGCCGCGTGCAAGAGTGCCCGGGTTCCCTCAACGTTTACCTCATACAGGGGGCGGGGGTCGGCCAGGCAGAACGTGTTGAGTCCTGCGGCGTGGATCAGGAGATCAGATCCCCGCAGGGCCTCCTGATAGCTGGCGGGGGTCAGGAGGTCTCCGAGGACCGGATGCGCCCCCTTGGCCGCCATGTGACGGGCCGCCTCCTCCCGGCGAACCAGCGTGAGTACCCTCTCGCCTTCCCGGAGGAGACGATCGAGGATCGCGGCCCCGATAAAGCCTGTGGCACCCGTGAGAAAAGTGACCATCGTGATTCCTCAACGTTGAGCACTTTACCAGAGCGGACGACCCGAGGCAACGCGAAAGCCGGTCATGGTCTGAGGATGGGAACGAGGCGCGCTTGAAACCGGCCGTGGCAGCAGAAGCAAGGGAGAGTGACCGTAGGGGATCTACGCGAGACCTTCTGCCTGAAGCATCCGAAGGGCCTTGTCGAAGGCCTGAACCGTRAGCGCRATGTCCTCTTCGCTGWGGACAGCCGAGACCCATCCGTGGACCGGGGGGATGTCCGCKCCGTTGAGKATCATGGCCGCACGCARTTTGTGGTGGRRCTTCAGGTTTTGCGTCTGGAGGACCCGATGRTCCGTCCGAGACGAAACCTCAGCGGCACTGAGGCCAAGCCGCGCCGGACCGACGAAATAGTTAAAGACCGAGCCCTCGCCATAGACCAGGACATCAGCACCCGTCCCGGCGATTGCTTCGTTCATGCCCTCTCGCAACAGTTCCCCCATCCGGTTGGCCCGCCGCTGGGCCTCCCCATCGCCGATCCGCTCTAACGTGGCGATCCCTGCCGCTGCCGCCAGCGGATTCGCGTTAAAGGTCCCGGCATGGGCGACCCGCTCGTGACGGTCCCAACCGGTGTCTCCCCGAAAGGCGATACGGTCCATGATTTCGGCCTGACCCGCCACCGCCCCCCCCGGCATTCCCCCTGCCAGGATCTTTGCGAGCGCGGTCAGATCGGGTATCACCCCATAGTACTCCTGAGCACCGCCCGGCGCAAAACGGAACCCGGAGATGACCTCGTCAAAGATGAGGGTTACCCCCTTTTTCCGGGTCACTTCCCTCAGTTCGTGGAGAAACGACCGATCGGTGGGAATGGTCCCCGAAGTCCCCCCCGCCGGCTCGAGGATGACCGTCCCGACTCCTTCCTCTAGAGCCTTCTCCAACGCACGAATGTCGTTGGGGGGACAGAGGACGACCTGACCCAAGGCCTCCTCCGGAACACCGCGAGACACCGGGGCCTCGTACGGCGGCCGGACCCCGAGTGTGGCAATATCGTGCCAGCCGTGGAAGTGTCCCTCGAACTTCAGGATCTTACTCTTTCCAGAATACGCTCGGGCGAGACGGAGGGCGAGCTGGGTGGACTCGGTCCCAGAGCCGGTAAACCGGACCCGCTCGGCCGACGGAACCATCCGGTGCACCAGCTCGGCCCAGCGCACTTCTAACGGATGGCACGCTCCCGGATGGGTACCCTTCTCTAACTGCGCCCGCACGGCCCGCACCATCTCGGGATGGAGATGCCCGAGAAAGAGCGCCCCGTGCCCCATCCAGTAGTCGATCAGCTCCTGTCCGTCCGCCGCCCATTTCCGGGTCCCCTTGGCCCGCTCGACATACACCGGGAAGGGCGTCAGATACCGGATGTCATGTGTGATCCCGCCGGGGATGAGCTGGCGTGCCCGCTCGAAGAGCTTGTACGAGGTGGGATGGGCGTCGAGATACAGGGCATCGATTTGGGAAGACTCAGGCTCCACGGGATATCCTTACGATGATAGCTGATCGCTGATGTTCTCTTTGCTCAACAGGGCTCGGTCCAGCCGATTTCGCAGCTCTGGCTCGATGGTTCGATATTTGAAGGCCTTTCGGCCCTCGATAAAAAGTACGGGGACCTCCTGATCAAATTGCTCTCGCAGGTCGGGATCCCGGTTAATATCCACCTCGTCGAGATCCACGGGATAGGCACGGCTGACCTCCCGCAGGAGTGATTTCATCTGAGCACAGAGGGAACAATCGTAGAGGACAAGTTGAATCCTGAGCATCGAACTGGAGGAACCCATTTTGGGGACCGTAACACACGAGGTAAGTCCTGTCAACGAACCGCGGGCTTGCCCATCTACATCATCTATATCCAAAACAATGGTCGAGAAAAAGGATCACACGTTCAAGAGGGTATGCGTGATACCAACACTTACTGTAATCCGGCCGCTCCCGGAAACCACCAAAAGTACCCGGCCAGAATGAGAAGAACCGCGCCGAGGATCCACCGGGCGCGATGCTGAAGCCCATCCGTTGCGGCTAGCCCCGTCGCGAGCCCAACCACCACGAGCACCACCAGGTCAAAGTCCCCGGTCCATCGGAGGGCAAAGTCGTGGCCACTCCATGGCCACAACAAGCGCAGCGGCCAGAGCGCGATCAGGTCCCCCAGCAAATGCACAGAACAGCCCGCCAGGTTCAAGATCACCAGTCGTGCGAACCCGATCCCCCTGACCCATGTCCGCTCGATCCCAGCCAGCATCACGGCCAGGACTGCCACGCCGATAATCGTGTGCGTGTAGGCGTGGTGCAAACGGGAATATAGCTCGGGCCCCCAGAGGTAACTGATGACATCAACATCCGGCGCGAGGGCAGCCAGGCCCAACACCACCAGGGTCTGCCTTCGCACCATCGAGAGCGGACGCAGGGCCTGGCCGATCAGGATGCCGGAACAGGTATGCGTCAGCGCGTCCATATCGCCTCCCCTCGCCGATCCGTTCACGGAAGAGTGAAAACAGCGGCCCGGAATGCCGAGGCGCACGGGCTTCGCCCTTGTCGCCAAAAAGGAAAACGCCCCCGCGGGCCGTACCGGCTCCGAGAGGGCGGTGCAACGGTTATGCCAGAGGCGGGCGGGACGATTACGCGAAAGGGTTCTCGTCTGCGCTCGGTCCGTAGATCGAGGGAACGGGGATGTTCAAGAGTCGGAGATAAACCGATAGCTGGCCACGATGGTGATACCAGTGGTTCAGCATGATGGAACGGACGACCCCGATCCGGGGAACGGCAAGCAGCTCCTTGCCGTTCTTGGTCAGTCTCCAGGTTGACATGGCGGCTTTGTCGTCCAGGCCGTTCAGGACCTCTTTAGCCTTCTCGACGCTCTGGTCGAG
>LXTG01000009.1 GCA_001643535.1 candidate division NC10 bacterium SPGG6
ACCATGGATTCCCTGCCAATACCTGGCAGCAACCCTTTCCAACCCAAGTTATTGACGGCCGTTTGCCCTTTTATTGTCTGGAAGGGGAATTGTCGGCAGGATTTCTCTCGCATGAAGGCCGGCTGGCCTTCGTGACTGAAGAAGAACTTTTTGGAAAAGGCATTCGGCATCGCCCCCAGACCAAATCTCCAACTGCCAAATTTTTCTCCTCGCTGGATGATTTGAAAGAAGGCGACCTGGTGGTTCATCTTCAACATGTGATCGGGCGATACCTGGGTCTGCGGCGCCTGGAAGTGCAAGAGTGCACCAGTGACTATGTGTTGTTGCAATTCGGAGGCACTGACACCCTGTATGTGCCCCTGGACCGGCTGAATCAGATTCATCGATATCGCGSTCGGATCACTGGCTGAGGCTCGGTACCTTCTCAGCTTTTCACAAGATCTTGGCTATCTGCCTGAACTGCAGTCATCAGCCTTGGAGGAACGAACCCGTGAATTGGGAAGCAAATTGTGGCGCTTTTATGAAAAAGTTCGCCAAACAGGGCGAGCACGCTAGCAAGCTGCGAGCGAGGAGGTTAGAAGGCTGGAACGCGAGGAAGCCAGAACGCTAAAACGCGAGAACACAAGAACGGTTAAACCTGCTAGCCTCTCATTGGGCTTGTTAACTTCCCAGCCTGCTAGCATGCCAGCAACCTAGCTTCTAAGCATTTGACTAGTGCGATGATTAATTCCGAAGCCTCCCAGCATTCCAGCTTACTGGCATCCCAGCAACTTGAGCGTTGGTACGCTCTCTATACCCGTCCCCGCCACGAGAAGGCGGTCGCCGAGCATCTGGCGAGGCGCCAGTTGGAGGCGTTTCTTCCCCTTCGCGAGGTGCTCTCCCGCTGGAAGGATCGGCGCAAGCTGGTCCAACTTCCCCTCTTTCCGGGCTACATCTTCGTGCGTACAGCACTCATCCGCAAGCGAGAGGTGGTGAGCACGGACGGGGTCGTCTGCATGGTGAACTTCCACGGGACCCCGGCCCCAATCCCCGATGAGCAAATCGAARCSGTGCGTGAGATATGTCTGACGAAGCTCCCYTRTGATCCRTATCCGTATCTRACCGAGGGTCGGTGGGTCCGCGTGATCCGGGGTCCACTCGGCGGGYTGACTGGAATCCTGGTGAGAAAGAAAGGSAAACACCGCCTGGTCATCTCGGTCGACATCCTGCAGCAATCCGTGTCCGTGGAGATTGACGCGGAGAGTGCTGTTCCCCTTGACTGGTAACCGAGCTGGTGATCCGTGACTAGCGGTTGGTGATTAGCGAGAGGCGAGTCGTAAGTAGCTGGATTCGTRATAGTCACTGTTCACCACTCATCACCCACTAACCACGACGCACCATTCACGAAAAGGAGGAGGTCATGTTCAGGAAGAGGGTAGGGATTCTCGTAATCGCGTGTGCGGTGCTCCTATTCAGCGGGATGGGCCTGCCCGCGTGGGCCGACTCATATGAGCATACAGACAAAGCTCAGGTGGCGGCCGAGAGGGTTAACATTAACACTGCCTCGCGGGAGGAGCTGATCAAGCTGAAGGGGGTCGGCCCCGCAAATGCAGATCGGATCATCGAGTATCGAGAAAAACATGGTCCGTTTCAGCGGCCTGAGGACATCACGAAGGTCAAGGGGATCGGAGAAAAGAAGTGGGAAGCAAACCGGGACGTCATCACGGTCGAATAAGGCTGGAAAGCTAGGACGCTAGGATGCTGGAAGGCTCGAAACGTAGAATATTTCAGGCCTCCAAGCATACCAGCCTACTAGCCTCCTAGCGAGGTTGGGGATGGCAAGGTCGTTGGTAACCGGCGGGGCAGGGTTCCTCGGATCTCACTTGTGCGACTGTCTTGTCCAGGAGGGCCACGAGGTCATTTGTATGGACAACCTCCTGACGGGGCGATCCCAGAATATCGAGCACTTGATGGTTCAGGAGCGCTTTACCTTCATTCAGCACGATGTAACGAAACCGATCGAGATCGAGGGCCCCCTGGACTACGTTTTGCACTTTGCGAGCCCTGCAAGTCCCAAAGATTACGAGAAGCATCCCATCCACACGCTGAAGGTAGGGGCGCTGGGAACGTATCACGCCCTCGGGTTGGCCAAAGCAAAGGGAGCTGTGATTCTCTTGGCCTCCTCCTCCGAAGTGTATGGGGATCCTGAGGTGAATCCTCAGCCGGAGTCCTATTGGGGCCACGTCAACCCAATCGGGCCGAGAAGTGTGTACGATGAAGCCAAGCGGTATGCTGAAGCGATCACGATGGCCTACCATCATGAGCACCATATCGGGGTGCGAATAGCTCGGATCTTCAACACATACGGCCCCAGAATGCGACTCGAGGACGGCCGGGCACTGCCCAATTTCGTGACTCAGGCGTTGGGAGGCGAATCTCTTACCGTCTACGGTGATGGGTCACAAACGCGATCCTTCTGCTATGTCTCTGATTTGGTCGAGGGGATCTATCGACTCTTGCTGTCAGAGGAAAATGAACCGGTCAACTTAGGCAATCCGGACGAGGTCACGATCCTGCAGCTAACCCGAGAGATAATCGAGATGACGGGGAGCCGGAGTGACGTCATCTTTGAGCCTTTGCCTCAGGATGATCCAAAAGTGCGTAGACCGGATATTACCAAAGCGAAACATTGCCTGGGCTGGGAACCGCGCGTGTCGCGACTGGACGGCTTAAAGCGAACCATCCCGTATTTCCAAGCCTCCCTSAAWSSTKSKSGNATKRRSYYATAGGTTTTGGGTGTTGGGTTAGTGGCATGGGGAATCGAAATATTGGAAGTTAGGAGGAAGGTGGGAAGCTGGAGGGATTTGGAGGTGTGGAAAGTCGCGCACGGTTTGGTCTTGAAAGTATATGAAACGACTCGACAGTTCCCATCTGAAGAACGTTTTCGTCTTGCAGATCAGCTCTGCAGAGCGGCTGCCTCCATTCCGACGAATATTGCTGAAGGGAAAGGCCGGAATTCCCTGAAGGAGTATCTGCAATTCCTGACCGTGGCCAGAGGCTCTGTGGAGGAAGTGAAATATCAGCTTTTGCTAGCTCGGGACCTGGGTTATGTGAACGAAGAGGCTTACACTGAAACGTCAACAGGTTATGACCAGGTCGGAAGAATGCTCAACGGTCTAATCAGGTCTCTGAAGTCCCACGCGAGGACTTAGACGGCCCTTGACGCATCACCCAACACCTAACACCCAACACCTAACACCAATGAATATTCTAGTGACAGGTTGCGCCGGCTTCATTGGCTGGAAAGTCTGCGAACTTCTGCTCGAAGAAGGGCAGACCGTCATCGGGATAGACAACCTCAATGACGCTTATGACGTTCGCCTCAAGCACTGGCGGCTCCAGCACCTTGAGGACCGTTCCAATTTTCATTTTCATCGGCTGGACATCACCGACCGCAATGCCCTGAGTACATTCTTCAATTCGAAATCCGCAATTCGAAATCCGCAATTCGAAGCGGTGATCAACCTGGCRGCCCGTGCYGGCGTGMGACAGAGCCTGGAAGAYCCGTGGGCCTACTACGAGACCAACCTCACCGGGACGCTCAATCTCTTGGAGGTGTGCCGACTGTCCGGCATCAAGAAGTTTGTCCTGGCCTCCACGTCCAGCCTGTATGGGGCGAAGAATACTCGTCCCTTTGGCGAGGAAGCGAATACCGACGGACCGCTGTCCCCCTACGCCGCCTCCAAGAAGGCTGCGGAGACGCTCTGTTACACGTATCACCATCTGCACGAGCTCGACGTGACGATCTTCCGCTACTTCACCGTCTATGGACCCGCGGGTCGCCCCGACATGAGCATCTTTCGCTTCATCAAGTGGATTGCCGAAAACGAACCCCTGACCCTTTACGGGGACGGGACGCAGGAGCGAGACTTTACCTATGTGGATGACATTGCCCGGGGAACTGTGTTGGGACTCAAGCCGCTGGGCTACGAGGTCATCAACTTGGGCAGCGACCGGCCAGTAAAGCTCCAGCAAATCATTAAGTCGATCGAACGCCTTCTGAGTCGAGACACAGTAATTCAATCGCGTCCCGTTCACCCCGCCGACGTTCCCGCCACGTGGGCTGATGTCTCCAAGGCGCGAAAGCTCTTGGGCTGGAGGCCGCAAACGGCCTGGGAGGACGGGCTCGCGCAAACGGTCGAATGGTATCTGAAGAACCGCGAGTGGGCCAAGGCTATCGAGATAGGGGTGGAGTGAATCGGGGTTCTTGGTCTTGGGTGTTAGTTTACCGCCCGCCAGAGACTTGGGTTACGTGGACGACAGGACTCATGATGAAATGACGGATAGTTACGACCGAGTAGGCAAAATGCTGAACGGTCTCATTAAATCTCTAAAGCCCCGCGCGAGGGGTTAAGTGAGCCAAGACCCGACACCCAAGACCCAACACCCTTTGCCTGTTGAATGTATAGGCGTGATTGGCCTGGGCTACGTGGGGCTGTCACTGGCTTCTACCTTTGGCAGGATCACGCCAACCATCGCGTTTGACATCGATAAGGACCGCATTCAGGAGCTCCGACAGGGCCAAGACCGCAGAGTAAAGCGTAAGGATAACTTCGTCTGGGCCGGTCAAGCGAGGACCATCGTAGGATGGAGCAGGCGAAGAGGGTCTGCCGTGGGAAGGTGGCAGCATGGCGAGAAGAGGAGGGGAGCGAATAACAAATGGCAAGCCTGACCCCGTCCCCCCCATCCGCACTCGCCGGTCTGCGAGGGGCAAGACGGGATGGTGTGTTTCAGATTTTTGAGAGTCGGTGATTTGGAGAGTAGGTGAGTCGTGAGTAGAGAAGAGAAGGGAGATGGGCAAGTTAGCGGCGTTGCCACTGTGGGTGCCCGGCGCAAACTCCTGCTCGGAATGGCGCTCAGACGCGCCCGGCCGGGGTCCGGCAGCGCCGATGTGTTCCTTCGCGAGCGTACAGCGATGACGAACTGGCCTGATCTCACCGAGATACTCACTGGACTGCCATGGGCGGTGGTCGGAGCGGTGGCGACCCGCGCCTATATGCCGGAGCGGGCGACCCAAGACCTCGATATCCTGGTGATTGCAAGCGATGCGCGGGAAATCCGCACCCGGCTTGAGGGGGCTGGCTTCGAGAAAGTGCAGAAGTTGGCAATCGGGGGGGCCGCCTGGCGTTCGCCGTCGGGTAACCTGGTAGACGTGATCGTGTCGGAAGAGGCATGGGTACCGGAGGCCCTGCGGGATCTCCGGCAGGATCCCCAGGGATTGCCGGTGCTGGCGCGGCCTTATCTGGTGCTGATGAAAGTTCAGTCCGGTCGCGCCCAAGACCTCGCGGACGCAGCGCGTATGCTCGGGTTCGCTTCGGAGGAGGAGCGGCAGATCACGCGGGCGCTCTTTGCACGGTACCTGCCAGACGCCGTAGAGGATCTCGAGAGCCTGATCACGCTGGGGAGACTTGAGGCAGGCGAAACCGAGCAACAATCTTTTCCTTGAGATGGAACCCAGCATCGGCTTTGACATGGATGCGAATCGAATCTTAGAGCTCCGACAGGCCCAAGACCGCAGGGTAAAGCGTAAGGATAACTTCGTCTGGGCCGGTCAAGCGAGGACCATCGTAGGATGGAGCAGGCGA
This sequence comes from candidate division NC10 bacterium SPGG6, assembly GCA_001643535.1. Taxonomy (GTDB): domain Bacteria; phylum Methylomirabilota; class Methylomirabilia; order Methylomirabilales; family CSP1-5; genus CSP1-5. The sequence goes on from LXTG01000009.1 coordinate 5,625, forward strand.
AGAGGGTCTGCCGTGGGAAGGTGGCAGCATGGCGAGAAGAGGAGGGGGGCGAATAGCAAATCGCAAGCCTGACCCCGTCCCCACCGATAGTTACGACCGAGTAGGCGAAATGCTGAACGGTCTCATTAAATCTCTAAGCCCCGCGCGAGGGGTTAAGTGAGCCAA
>LXTG01000049.1 GCA_001643535.1 candidate division NC10 bacterium SPGG6
TCGGGGAACCATATCTGGGACAAGAAAGAGGTAGAGCTTTACATCGCTACCGAGCGGCGTCTCCTGCGCCCCGCCAACTATCCAGAGGCGGTCCCCGGTTCTGGGGTGGCACTCTGGGAGCAGGGAGGACGACGAGTTGGCGTGTTGAATCTGCAGGGCAGAGTCTTCATGCCGACCCTCGCCTGCCCCTTTCAGGTGGGAGAAGAGAAGATTGCCCTCCTCAAGCAGGCGACCGACCTCATCATCATCGATTTTCACGCCGAGGCTACGTCGGAGAAGCAGGCATTTGCCCGTTTCGTCGACGGTCGCGTCTCCGCCGTGCTGGGAACGCACACCCATGTCCAGACTGCCGACGAGCAAATCCTCCCTGCTGGCACCGCCTATATTTCGGATGTGGGAATGACCGGGGCCAGCGATTCCATCATCGGAATGGAGTCCTCCGACGTCATCCATCGCTTCCTCACCCAGATGCCGTCCAGATTCCGCGTGGCGAAGGGGGCTCCGATCCTCTCCGCGGTCGTCCTGGATTTGGATGAGGAGAGTGGCAAGGCCAAAGCCATCACCCGTCTCCAGCTTCGTGAGGAGTGGGGCGGGGGAGAGTAGGGAGAAGGATGCCAGCTCAGGTGGTGGACGGACGAGGGATCGCTGCAGGGATCCGCCGGGAGGTGCAAGGAGAGGTGGAAACCCTGGCCGTGAAACAGGGCCGACCACCAACCCTGGCGGTGATCCTCGTGGGAGAAGATCTCGCCTCGACAACCTATGTGCGGAATAAGGGGAAGGCCTGTGAGGAGGTGGGGATCAAATCGGTCCAGATCCACCGTCCTGCCAGCGTCTCTCGCGAGGCGCTTCTCGACATCCTTCATGGCCTGAACAAGGACGAAACGATCGATGGGATCCTGGTTCAGCTCCCTCTCCCCCCCCACATCGAGGAACGATCGATCTTGGAGGTCGTGGACCCCGCCAAGGATGTGGACGGCTTCCACCCGTCGAACCTGGGTGGGTTGCTTACCGGCCATCCCCGCTTCGTCGCCTCCACGCCGTTGGGTATCATGGAGGTCTTGGACCGGTTCCGGATCGCCATCGAGGGGAGAGATGCAGTGGTGGTCGGCTGGAGTACTATCGTTGGGAAGCCAGTCGCCTTCCTCCTTCTCCAGCGGCGGGCCACGGTGACGGTCTGCCAGAAATGGACACGGGATCTCGATCAGTACACGCGACAGGCCGAAATCCTTGTAGTGGCCGCCGGGAAACCCGGCTTCGTGAAGGGAGACATGGTTAAGGAAGGGGCCGTCGTCATTGACGTCGGGATCAACCGGGTAGATGGGAGGCTAGTCGGAGATGTCGACTTTGCCTCAGTCTATCCCAAGGCCTCTCTTATTACCCCGGTCCCCGGCGGCGTCGGTCCCCTCACTGTCGCTATGTTGCTGAAAAATACCCTCTCCTCCTATAAGGCAAGGATCGGTCTCTCAAGCAAACCGTGAGGTCGACAGTGGGAGTTTTGGAGAATTGCATGCAGGCGAATCAGGACTATGCTCGGACTTTCGAGGAGCGGGATCAGCCAGACAAGCATCCGGCCAAACATGTGGCGGTGTTGGCCTGCATGGATTGTCGCATCCAGGTCGAGGAGATTCTCGGGCTCAATCCGGGGGATGCTCACATCCTCCGGAACGCGGGTGGGATTGTCACCGACGATGTGGTTCGCTCTCTGATCCTCTCCTATCGATTCCTCGGGACCCGGGAGATTGTGGTTATCAACCACACGGAGTGCGGCCTCTTGGGTCTCTTTGATGATCAGCTCCGAAAAGAGCTTGCGTTAGAGACTGGGAGAGACACGGGTGATCTAAAGTTTTACGGCTTTCTGGACCTCGAGAGCAACCTGCAGAGTCAGGTCCAGAAGATCAAGGAATCTCCCTTCATGCCACAACACATTGTCGTCCACGGTCTCATCTACGATGTGAGGACCGGTCTCCTCCAGAGGGTGGTCTAGTGCCCGAAGAGTTAGCCTTGTTAGTCGACGCGGAGGGCTTTCTCGAGGCCGACTTTATTGTCTCTCTTCTGCAGGCCTACGATATTCCATACCTGGTTAAGCGCGAGAACCCGTACGCCGTCGATGCCCGATATACCATTGGACCCCTCGCAAGCCATCGGATCTATGTGAAGTCGGAGGATTTGGAGCGGGCCACGGAAATCCTCGAGGCGGAACCCGATCCTCGAGAAATGTATGGCTGAGGGAAGAGAAACAGCGATCCTGGTCACGCTGATCTTGAAATCCATCGGCCAGGGGGGATGAAGGAGGGGAGACTACCCTTCCGGCCGCTCATCCCTCGTGGCGGGGCAGACTAGTAGGACCCGACGGATAGTCGGGCGTGGTTTCCAAACGGGGGGGGAGCCAAACAGGATCTTCCTCCGGGGTGGCCTGCGGTTCGGTCCCCGGGATGAAGTACTCCTGGATCGCATCCGGATCGTCGGGACTGGTGGGATTGCCACTTTCGTAATTGACATTCATCGAGATGACCCCTTCGGGGACGGCGAAATATTCCACAGGTGCCCCGCGCAGGATTACCCGCATGAAATCCATCCAGATAGGAACGGCCAGGTGGGCGCTAGTCGCGTAAGGGCCCAGGGAACGTTTGATGTCGTAGCCGATCCACACCCCAGCCGTAAGAGACGGAGTGGACCCGATAAACCAGACGTCGGTTGCCCTGTCAGTCGTCCCAGTTTTTGCAACGAGCGGCCTCTCGAGGGCCCTGGCTCTCTTCCCGGTCCCCCTTTCGACCACTCCCTCCAAGACGTGGGTAAGAAGAAAAGCAGTCTCCGGCCGGAGGACCAACCGGGGCTGTGGGAACCACTCTTCCAGGGCCACTCCCCTTCCATCCACGATCTTCTTGATCGAGAAAGGCTCGACCCTGTAGCCGCCCGTGACGAAGACACCGTAGGCTGATACCATCTCCAAGAGGCTCACTTCCGAGACCCCTAGGGCCAGCGCGTACTCCGGTCGGAGGTGGCTCTTGATCCCGAGACGGCGGGCCATCGCGATGACCGGACTGACCCCGACCCGCTCGATCAGCTTGACGGCAATGACATTGATGGAGTGCTCCAGGCCCTGGCGGAGGGTGACAGGTCCTCGGTATGTCTTATCGTAGTTTTGCGGGCTCCAATCGGCCGTTTCCCCATCGATGATCGTCGGGTAGCTCACCGGGCTATCCTCGAAGATGGTGGCCGGGGTGAGGCCCATGTCGAAGGCGGCGGCATAGACAAAGGGCTTAAAGGCTGACCCGGGCTGCCGCTTGGCCTGAATGGCGCGATTGAATTTGCTCCGCCGGAAGTCGTATCCACCCACCATGGCCTTGATGGCTCCCTGGCGGGGATCAAGAACCAGAAAGGCGCCTTCGATCTCAGGTTCTGGTGCGAGGGTTACCTCTATCCGTTTCCCGTCCCGATTAAGCACACGGACGAGGAGTTGATCCCCAGGCTTGATGGTCTCCACGAGATTGGCGAGCCCTAGCCTTTTGAACTCCTCAAGGGGTACCCTTCCCCCATACTCGCCCACCTGTACGTGAAGGAGAGTCCCCGTCAGATCCGTCACCGTGGCCTCGATGATCTCTCCGATGCTAGGCCGTTGCCGGGCGGGCGATGCGCCCTGGGGCTGCGGGTTGATGAGCCGAAGGCCCTTCTCCTTCCCGAGCTCTAAGAGTCCGTGCTTGAGGGCTCGATCTGCTACCTCTTGCATCCTGAGGTTCAGCGTCGTGTAGACCTTGAGTCCCCGGTGGTAAACAGCGTATGTCCCATATTTTTCCTCCAGATATTGGCGGACGTGTTCAACAAAGTGGGGAGCGATATCCTTGGCTTGGGCGAAGGCAGCAGTATTGAACGGGAGGGCCGTGGCGGCCTCGACCTGCTCAGCCGTAATGAGTTTCTCTTGAACCATGCGCTGCAGAACATGATGCCGCCGCCTGCGGGCTCGCTCAGGATCGAAGATGGGGGAGTACGAGTTCGGCGCCCTGGGGAGGCCGGCCAGCATGGCGGCTTCGGCAAGATTTAATTCCCTCACCGACTTCTTAAAGTACGTCTGAGCCGCTGCCTCTATTCCGTAAGCCCCGTGGCCAAAGTAGATCTGGTTGAAATAGAGCTCTAGGATCTTGTCCTTCGTGTACTCGCGCTCGATCTTCAGGGCTAGCAGGGCCTCTTTCAGCTTCCGGGAGAGGCTCTTTTCCGGGGTAAAGAAGAGAACCTTGGCCAGTTGCTGGGTAATCGTACTCCCCCCCTCGGCCAGGCAGAGGCATTTGAGGTTGGTCCAGACCGCCCGGGTGATGCCTACGGGGTCCAGACCGTAGTGCTCATAAAAACGGCTATCCTCTACGGCCATCAAGGCTTCGCGAAGGATCCGGGGAATCTTGGCCAACGGGACGAGAATCCGCCGTTGTTCGTAAAAGGAGGCAAAAGGCTTCCCCTGATCGTCGTAGAGGGTCGTGACGAGGCTCGGTTGGTACTCCTCGAGGATGTCAAGGGGCGGGAGGTCCCGGACATAGGCGGCCACCACTCCCCCGAGGACCCCCGTTCCGGCGACAGAGAGCAAGAGGATTGCCCCGATCAGACCCTTAGAGAGATGTCCGCGCTTAATCTCCATATCGTCCTTGGAAAGAAGCAAATTGGGGGGTATTATAACAGAGCCGAAGTACCTTCGGGAGGGGTTTCCCTTTGCGGGGTGGACAGTCACGTACCAGAAAGACCTGCAGAGCCTCGGAGGCCGTGAGAAGGGGGTCATGACAGCGAAGCTCACACCCGACGAGCAACTCCCCATCCTCACGTCCCGGACGGTGGAGGTGATCAGCCGGGAGGAGCTTCTCCGGAAGCTCAAGCGGCGTGGGCGTCCCCTTCGGGTAAAACTCGGAATGGATCCGACGGCCCCAGATCTGCATCTCGGGCACACCGTTGTCCTGCATAAGCTTCGTCAGTTCCAAGAGCTGGGCCACGAGGTCATCTTCCTCATCGGTGACTTTACCGGGATGATCGGGGATCCTTCGGGCCGCTCTGAGACGCGCAAGGCTTTAACGGCGGAGGAGGTTACGCGCAACGCCGAGACCTACAAGAGCCAGATCTTCAAGGTCTTGGACCCGGGGAAGACGCAGATCGAGTTCAATAGCAAATGGCTGGGCGCGATGTCGGGTAAAGACTTGATTGACCTGGCGTCGAAGTACACCGTGGCCCGGATGCTCGAACGGGATGACTTTCAGAAGCGGCATGAAGGGAAGGTTCCGATTCGCATCCATGAGTTTCTGTACCCGCTGATCCAGGGGTACGACTCGGTGCAGCTCCGGGCGGATGTGGAGTTAGGGGGGACCGATCAAAAATTCAATCTGCTCGTCGGGCGGGATCTCCAGAGGGACTTCGGCCAGGAACCCCAGGTGATCATGACAATGCCCATCCTGGAAGGATTGCATGGTATTCAGAAGATGTCCAAGAGCTTGGGAAACTCTGTAGGCCTCGAAGACAGCCCCCAGGAGATGTTCGGCAAGGTGATGTCGATCCCAGACACCTTGCTTCTGCGCTACTTTGAGCTCATCACGCCACTCCCGGCCGAGGACGTCGATGGGATCCGGCGCAAGCTCCACGAGGGATCACTCCATCCGCGGGACGCCAAGGCCAACCTGGGTAAGGTCCTGGTGAGTCTCTACCATTCGCTAGATGCGGCGGAGGCGGCCGCACAGGAGTTTGACCGGGTCTTTCGCGACCGCAAGGACCCGGAGGAGATTGAGACGTTCAAGATTCCCTCTGCAAAGGGGATTTTCCTGTTGCCCCAGGTCCTCACGGCGACTGGTTTGACCAGCTCGAACTCCGAGGCGAGGCGTCTCATCCGGGAGGGGGCCGTAACGGTCGATGGGACACGAGTGACCGATGTCGACCATAGATTGGCCCCCGAGCGGGTGGAACCCTACATAGTTCGGGCGGGGAAGCGGCGCTTCAAAAAGATCGCATATTATTGAGAAAAAAAGGGCTTGACAACGGGGCGATAGGCCTGATATACACAAGGCTCGGCAGGCAGTTACATCTTGCCAGGAACCTCTTGACAGGCCTAAATTTCGGTGTTAATTTTTGTTTGGAGTTTTAGGCCCGGGGGGAGTGTCCCAGGTTTCCTGCCTTAATTATCTTTTATCCTCTTGCTCTTTGACAACAGAATATCGCGTTACTGGTCTACGGGCGGGTGGTCCGTGGTGAACGGACCAGTTTTGTATTGCCCGAAAGGGCAAACCGTTCTTTACTGGAGAGTTTGATCCTGGCTCAGAGCGAACGCTGGCGGCGTGCCTAACACATGCAAGTCGAGCGAGAAAGGGGTGGCAACACCCTGAGTAAAGCGGCGGACGGGTGAGTAACGCGTGGGTAATCTACCCTCTAGTCTGGGATAACCTTCCGAAAGGGGGGCTAATACCGGATCATGTCCCTTTGGGGCATCACAAGGGGAGCAAAGGGGGCGCCCGCAAGGGGCTCTCGCTGGAGGAGGAGCCTGCGTCCGATTAGCTAGTTGGTGGGGTAATGGCCCACCAAGGCGACGATCGGTAGCCGGCCTGAGAGGGCGATCGGCCACACTGGGACTGAGATACGGCCCAGACTCCTACGGGAGGCAGCAGTGGGGAATCTTGCGCAATGGGCGAAAGCCTGACGCAGCGACGCCGCGTGGGGGACGAAGGCCTTCGGGTTGTAAACCCCTGTCAGGCGGAACGAATCCCCCGAGGACGAATACTCCTCGGGGTTGACGGTACCGCCAGAGGAAGCCCCGGCTAACTACGTGCCAGCAGCCGCGGTAATACGTAGGGGGCTAGCGTTGCTCGGATTTACTGGGCGTAAAGAGCGCGTAGGCGGCCAGGTAAGTCTGATGTGAAAGCCCTCGGCTCAACCGAGGATCCGCATTGGAAACTACCTGGCTTGAGGCCAGGAGGGGAGGGTGGAATTCCCGGTGTAGCGGTGAAATGCGTAGAGATCGGGAGGAACACCTGTGGCGAAGGCGGCCCTCTGGAATGGTACTGACGCTGAGGCGCGAAAGCTGGGGGAGCGAACGGGATTAGATACCCCGGTAGTCCCAGCTGTAAACGATGGGCGCTAGGTGTGGGAGGTATTGACCCCTTCCGTGCCGCAGCTAACGCATTAAGCGCCCCGCCTGGGGAGTACGGCCGCAAGGTTGAAACTCAAAGGAATTGACGGGGGCCCGCACAAGCGGTGGAGCATGTGGTTTAATTCGACGCAACGCGAAGAACCTTACCAGGGTTTGACATGCCGGTAGTACTGACCCGAAAGGGAAAGGATCCCGCAAGGGAAGCCGGCACAGGTGGTGCATGGCTGTCGTCAGCTCGTGTCGTGAGATGTTGGGTTAAGTCCCGCAACGAGCGCAACCCTCACCCTCTGTTGCCAGCGGGTCATGCCGGGCACTCTGAGGGAACTGCCCCGGTCAACGGGGAGGAAGGCGGGGACGACGTCAAGTCATCATGCCCCTTACACCCTGGGCTACACACGTGCTACAATGGCCGGTACAGAGGGCTGCAAACCCGCGAGGGGGAGCTAATCCCAAAAAGCCGGTCTAAGTTCGGATTGCAGGCTGCAACTCGCCTGCATGAAGGAGGAATCGCTAGTAATCGCGCATCAGCACGGCGCGGTGAATACGTTCCCGGGCCTTGTACACACCGCCCGTCACACCACGAAAGTCGGCTGTACTCGAAGTCGCTGAGCTAACCCGCAAGGGAGGCAGGCGCCAAAGGTATGGTCGGTGATTGGGGTGAAGTCGTAACAAGGTAGCCGTAGGGGAACCTGCGGCTGGATCACCTCCTTTCTAAGGAGCGATTTTGCGGCGAGCAGGAGAGCGATGCGCAGAGGGCAACCTCAGGGCGCAGGCTCTGTGTTCGGTGCTAAGTCGTAGGTCAATTCACCCGTAAGCCGGTAGCGCGGTATTTTCCGTCCAGGCCGCTTCGGTCCCGGGAGGGAGTGGAGTGGTCTGGACACTCCTTTGTGCTTTCACGGGCCTTTAGCTCAGCTGGTTAGAGCGCACGCTTGATAAGCGTGAGGTCCCTGGTTCGAAACCAGGAAGGCCCACCAATCAGATGAGCGGTGAGCGCCGATCACGAAGCGCGGCACGTCGCGCGCTACCCCGCGCTCGATGCTCTTCCCGTGGGGATGTAGCTCAGTTGGGAGAGCACCTGCTTTGCACGCAGGGGGTCGGCGGTTCGAATCCGCTCATCTCCACCAGGCCCGTGAAGCCACAGATCACAGATCATGGAGACCCCTCCCGGTAGTCTGGGAGGGTGCAGTGAAAGGTCGTTCAGCTCTTTGACAACTAAATAGAGAAGACGGTTGTGAAGAACCGGCAGAAACCGGTGATCCCGTACCCCTCTTGGTATTTTTACCGGTGGGACGGGTCAAGCTACTAAGGGTAGGCGGTGGATGCCTTGGCACCAGCAGGCGATGAAGGGCGTGGTAAGCTGCGATAAGCCTCGGGTAGCCGCACACAGGCGTTAATCCGGGGATTCCCGAATGGGGAAACCCGATGCCGTTTGTCCGGCATCATCCCGGCCTGAATCCATAGGGTCGGGAGGCGAACCGGGGGAACTGAAACATCTCAGTACCCCGAGGAAAAGAAATCAACCGAGATTCCCCCAGTAGCGGCGAGCGAAAAGGGAGCAGCCCAAACCGTTCCGATGTGATAGGCCGTATCCGTTGTCGGAGCGGGGTCGTGGGGTCCTACCAGGGTCCGGTACGGCGGATCCAGGGAGTTACCAACCTTCCTCTTAACCGAACAGCCTGGAAAGGCTGGCCGCAGAGGGTGATAGCCCCGTAGGGTAAAGGAGAAAGGCTCCCCGGGTAGGATTCCCAAGTACCACGGGACCCGAGAAATCCTGTGGGAATTTGGGGGGACCACCCTCCAAGGCTAAATACTCGCTGGTGACCGATAGTGAACTAGTACCGCGAGGGAAAGGTGAAAAGAACCCCTGTGAGGGGAGTGAAATAGAACCTGAAACCGCCTACTTACAAGCAGTCGGAGGGCTATGGTTCCGACTTCGGTCGGGACAATGCCTGACGGCGTGCCTTTTGTTTAATGAGCCGGCGAGTTACTCTGTGCGGCGAGGTTAAGCCGGGAGGCGGAGCCGTAGCGAAAGCGAGTCCGAATAGGGCGTTTAGTCGTACGGAGTAGACCCGAATCCAGGTGAGCTACCCTTGGCCAGGCTGAAACGTGGGTAAAACCACATGGAGGGCCGAACCGGTGTTGGTTGAAAACAGCTCGGATGAGCTGAGGGTAGGAGTGAAAGGCCTATCAAACCTGGTAATAGCTGGTTCTCCCCGAAATAGCTTTAGGGCTAGCCTCGTATGGTCAGTGGTGGTGGTAGAGCACTGGATGGACTAGGGCCCCTACAAGGGTACTGACCCCAACCAAACTCCGAATGCCACCAACTGCAGTACGGGAGTCAGACTACGAGCGATAAGGTCCGTGGTCGAGAGGGAAACAACCCAGACCGCCAGCTAAGGCCCCAAAATAGAGGCTAAGTGGGAAAGGATGTGTGGTCGCCCAGACAGCCAGGAGGTTGGCTTAGAGGCAGCAACCCTTTAAAGAGTGCGTAATAGCTCACTGGTCGAGTGGCCGCGCGCCGAAAATGTAACGGGGCTCAAGCCTCTTGCCGAAGCTGCGGATTCGTTCCGATTCGTCGGGACGAGTGGTAGGGGAGCGTTCTGCACTGGGTGAAGGTGGACCGTAAGGACCGCTGGACGGTGCGGAAGTGATTATGCCGGCACGAGTAGCGATAAGGCAGGTGAGAATCCTGCCCGCCGAAAGCCTAAGGTTTCCTGAGGAAGGGTCGTCCGCTCAGGGTTAGTCGGGTCCTAAGCCGAGGCCGAAAGGCGTAGGTGATGGATAACGGGTTAATATTCCCGTACCACCTGGCGGCGCACAAGTCCCGATGGGGGGACGCAGGAGGGTAAGCCAGCCCGCGATCGGAAGTGCGGGTCTAAGCTAGTAGGAGGGCTCCGTAGGCAAATCCGCGGGGCCGCTACCTCCGAGAGGCGATGGGGACCTCCTCTGCAAGGAGGGGGGAACTGGTCCAACCACGCTGCCAAGAAAAACCTCTAGGGAGTCGTCGTCCGGTGCCCGTACCGCAAACCGACACAGGTAGGCAAGGAGAATATCCTAAGGCGCGCGAGAGAACACTCGCTAAGGAACTCGGCAAAATGGCCCCGTAACTTCGGGAGAAGGGGCGCCATGCCAGGGTGAGGGGTCTCGCATTCCAAGCCCTGGAAGGCCGCAGTGAAAAGGGCCAAGCGACTGTTTACTAAAAACACAGGTCTCTGCGAAGTCGTAAGACGACGTATAGGGACTGACGCCTGCCCGGTGCCGGAAGGTTAACAGGAAGGGTCATCCCAAGCAATTGGGAGAAGCTCTGAATGGAAGCCCCGGTAAACGGCGGCCGTAACTATAACGGTCCTAAGGTAGCGAAATTCCTTGTCGGGTAAGTTCCGACCTGCACGAATGGCGTAACGACTTGGCCGCTGTCTCAGCGAGTGGCTCGGTGAAAATGTAGTACCGGTGAAGATGCCGGTTACCCGCGGCTAGACGGAAAGACCCCGTGGACCTTTACTGTAGCCTGGCATTGAATTTTGGTGTGGTATGTGTAGGATAGGTGGGAGGCTTTGAAGCGGGGGCGCCAGCTCTCGTGGAGCCAACCTTGAAATACCACCCTTACTATACTGGGGTTCTAACCTGGGCCCGTGATCCGGGTCGGGGACCATGTCAGGTGGGCAGTTTGACTGGGGCGGTCGCCTCCTAAAATGTAACGGAGGCGCCCAAAGGTCCCCTCAGCACGGTCGGTAATCGTGCGTTGAGTGTAAAGGCACAAGGGGGCTTGACTGCGAGACCTACAAGTCAAGCAGGTGCGAAAGCAGGGCTTAGTGATCCGGCGGTTCCGCGTGGAAGGGCCGTCGCTCAACGGATAAAAGGTACCCCGGGGATAACAGGCTTATCTCCCCCAAGAGTCCACATCGACGGGGAGGTTTGGCACCTCGATGTCGGCTCATCGCATCCTGGGGCTGAAGCAGGTCCCAAGGGTTGGGCTGTTCGCCCATTAAAGCGGTACGTGAGCTGGGTTTAGAACGTCGTGAGACAGTTCGGTCCCTATCTGCCGTGGGCGTAGGAGACTTGAGAGGAGCTGTCCCTAGTACGAGAGGACCGGGACGGACGAACCTCTAGTGTACCAGTTGTCCCGCCAGGGGCACGGCTGGATAGCTATGTTCGGAAGGGATAACCGCTGAAAGCATCTAAGCGGGAAGCCCACCTCGAGATAAGGTCTCCCGTGACGCAAGTCACCTAAAGGCCCCTCGAAGACGACGAGGTTGATAGGCCGGAGGTGTAAGCCCAGGAATGGGTTGAGCTTACCGGTACTAATCGGCCGTGCGGCTTGACCATATATCCCACCTATCGGTTCTGTTCTCCGGTTCCCGGCCGTCTTCTCTATTCTCTTTTCTGAATTCCCGGTGATCATAGCGGAGGGGAGACACCCGTTCCCATTCCGAACACGGAAGTTAAGCCCTCCAGCGCCGATGGTACTGCCCTGGAGACGGGGTGGGAGAGTAGGTCGTTGCCGGGATCAAAACAGGACGCCCGGGTAGAAGTTTGCCCGGGCGTTCGTATTTTCGGGGCCGAGCTAGGCTACTACTGCCCGGTGGACAGCAGAAAAGGGTCCTGACACCTTTTTCTCTGTCTCTACAAGGCCAGGTGGGGGATGAAAGAGCACATTGCCTTTTTGAAGAAAAAGGGCTGCCTGTTCCCAAGCCCCATCCCGCTCCGCGGGTGGTCATCCAAAACGAGCGGCGATTGA
>LXTG01000113.1 GCA_001643535.1 candidate division NC10 bacterium SPGG6
TTGTCGGATCGGACCGCGTTACCGATCACGACCAGGTCGGGAGCCGGGTCGAGAACGCGCTCCGCCGCGAATCCTTCGAAGACCGGGATGCCCCAGCGCTCCAGTGCCGTGCTCATCGGGGGGTAGAGCCGAAGGTCGGACTCGGTGACCGCGATACCCCGGGCGTGGAGAAGACCCGCGAGCGAGCCCATGCCCGTCCCGCCGATGGCGACGAAGTGAACGCGACGGAGTGACTCGCTCACGCCGTCATCCGGCTGCAAAGGCATCGAGAACGGAATCGTGGACGATCGGGCGCAGTCCGAAGCGACTGCGCTTGGTGACGAGATGCAACCGGTTCGTCAACAGCACGACGATGACCTCGCGGTCGAGATCAATCCAGAGAGACGTCCCCGTGAAGCCCAGGTGRCCGACGGAGYTCTTCGAGAAGTGTCGGCCSGACGAGGAGCCGGGGGTCGGRGTGTCCCAGCCCAGAGCCCACTCCGAWGCCRCGGGAAGATCCTGACGTCGGAGRAACGCGCGCAGGGTCTCGACCGGAAGCGCATCGCTGCGATCGTGCCAGACGTCGAGAATGGTCTGGGCAAAGATCATGACATCATCCGCGGTGGAAAAGAGACCCGCGTGCCCAGCAACTCCGCCCATGACCGACGCGTTGGGGTCGTGCACCTCTCCCCACAGGATGCGCCCGCGCCAAGGGCAGTTCTCGGTAGCCGCCACCCGCCGTCGCTGCATTTCGGGGAGCCCCGAACGGCCGTCGACGAGGCGAACGAAGAAGGTGTCATTCATCGCCAGGGGGCGGAAGATGCGCTCGCTACAGAAGTCGTCCAGGGGTTGGCGCGTGACGGCTTCGACCACAGCCCCCAGCACGATGAAGTCCAGGTCGCCGTAGACCGCCGCAGCGCCCGGCTCGTGAATCCGTCCCGATCGGACGATTCGGTCGATGACCAACTCGCGGGCCTCGGGCGTCCCGATCAGCCGCTCGCCGGTCTTTCGCTCTTTCTCGAGCAGCATCTCGTGGAACGCGCGCCAGGGCTTGAGCCCGGACGAGTGCGTCAAAAGATGGCGCAGGGTGAGAGACCCCTTGTCTCGCTCGGCGAAGGCCGGAAGAGTCTTGCAGACCGGATCGTCGAGGGCCACCGCGCCCTCGTCGACCAGGAGCATGMGGGCCGTAGCCGTCRATGGCCCATTCGCGGACGATCAAGTAAAACACCATCCAGGCAAGGGTGCCGATTGCAAACCTAATCAGGTTCTTGCGCTCGCCCGGTTCGGAACTCATCAGCCAGTAGGCACCGACCAATACCGGGCCGAGGAGTCCCTGTTCCTTGAAGAGGGTGGCCGCCAGCCCCAATACAATCATGACGTAAACCCAACGGGTATCGGTTCTGGCCCGGTCGATGCAAAGGAACGCCGCGAGCGTCGCTGCCGTCATGCCGATTTCCGCCAGCCCCACGATATGAACGACCGGCTCGAAATGGACCGCGTGGACGGCGAAGAGCAGGCCTGCGAAGAGTGAATCGGGATTGCGTTCGAGCGCAGCCACCTGCCAGAGTGCAGCGCGCCGGCTCTGCGCAGAGCGATCGATGTTCGCGAGTGCGCCGAGCTCGGCGAGGGTATCGATTTCATCGCGCCGCAATGCCACGCGTTTAGTGGGATCGGCAACGCTGATGAAGGCCGCGGCAGATCGGAAACAAGACCAAATAACCAGGGAAGGATAGGAGTCACACAACAGATTCCGGTGATTCCCGCCCCCACGAGCCGACCTTCATAAGTCTATCCTTTTTCATCGTCCCCCTTTGCCCCGTTGCACGGGAACGGCGTGAAATCCTGCCTTCTCAACTGCCTTCACCATGCCATCGAGCGTCACCAGGGTAGGATCGTACGTAACGATCGCCTGGGCATTGCTAAAGCTGACCTCGGCCTTTTCGACGCCGTCGAGCCCTTCCAGGGCCCGTTTGACCAACAAGGGTCAGGCAAATCACGTCATCCCCTCTATACGGAGAATCACCTCCTGAACCGATCCGGCCGGTTCTTTCTCCGATGTGAGCTGAGCCCTCTCGGGTGCGCTGCTCCCCTGGCCCTCGCATCCCATAGCCAATACGAGGACGAACGGTAGAGCAAACAGGACGCTGAGGGCTGTGCGGCGATCCATTTATCCGCCCATCATCAACGACCAGAGTGCCTCGGGAAACACAACAAACAGCACTTCGATAACCAGCATCAATGATGCCGCAATGAGCAGGGTCAGGTTGAGCCGGGAGCCGGCCATGCGGCAGCCCAGCGCTTTGCACCGCCTCTTCTCGCGAAAGTAGAGATAGTACCCTGATCCAACGGCGAGCGTGCCGAGCGGAAGAAACAGAGGCCTGAACTGCATGGTCGTCGCCATGAACGCGCCACTACCGAGGCCCAGAAGGACCACGGTCAGTGGCAGCAGGCAGCAAAGCGAGGCGACGAACGCCCCGCCGAAACTGACGAGACCAGACTTGAGATCAGAAACTCTCATGGTTACTCCGACGAAACCAAGGTTTCAGCTCTCCGCCAATCTGGCCCTACCACTCCACCAAGGGTCATTGCACCTTTTCCAGGGCGTAGGCACCGAACTCGTAGGTCACCCGCTGCTTGACGCCATGGCACTCAACGATGTCGCCCGGCTGCACGTCGTCGGGCAGGATCAGCATCTCGTCCCCGACCGCGCAGCTTGCTTTCTTTACCTCGGTCACGGACCACACACCGTCCTTTTCGCTCACCCGGAGCGAAAGGCCAACTCAGTTGGGGCAGTCGAAGATGTCACCGTGCTTGATCCCGGCCGGGATCGCAATCTCCTGCCCTCACCCCTTGCAAAATGCCTTCGGCATCGCTGCTATCCCACGGTCCTAGTGCCCCTCCAACTAACTCCTCCAGCACCCCAGGGTTCCGCCAGGGGCACTGAGGGGTTGTAGGGGAGAGGCTCCCCTACGCCTGGGGGGTGCTCAGCGAGGCGAACGCCGAGCGCCGAAGAGGGGCCCTGCCCCCCTAGCGGAAGTGCCGCACCAGCGCGGAATGCTAGTGATAATTGGTACGGCACTAGCTGATCCCGAGCAGCCGCTCGATCTTGCCCCGGTCGAAGCCGACAATCACCTCGCCATCAATCACTGTCACCGGGGTCGCCCGCAGTCCAAGCTTGAGCAGTTCCTCCAAGGCCTGTTGATCGTCTCGGATATTCTTCGCGGTAAATTCCACACCCTTCTGAGAAAGAAACTCTTTCTCGGCATCGCAGGAGCTTCATCCAGACGAGGTATAGACGATCACCTGTTTCGCCATGATCTCCTCCTTCGGGGCAATCATCCCGGGTTTGACGCCGACCGGGTCAAGAGCGAGCCAAAGATTTCCCGGCCGGCCTCGAAAGCTTCGACCATTGTCATCGGGAGGCCCTCGGGCCGATCCCTGGCCTGCCACCAGGCATTCCGGTCCTCCGTCGAACAAAAGAAGTTGATGTCAGGGCATCGCGATTGTGCAACCGGACAGCAGACGTCTTCTGCTAGCGGGAACCAGACGACGCTGTCGCGTGGGCGATACTGACCTAGTCCTTCATCTGAGACCGCAACCTCAATGGGAGCATCGCAGTGGGCGCAGCGGGAGACAATATGAGCTGCTTGGCCCAGCATCACCGGCATTCCCAGGGCATCGACCGCGCATAAGGCGAAAACCGCCGGACCATCTTTCAGATGCACTTTGTGCGCAGTGGGAAGTCCAGAGAAGGGATAGGCGCTCTGGACACATTGTCCCGTCTCATCCCAGACGATAAGATCCCTCTCCGCGAGCTTGCAACAAATGCGAGAGAGATCGTGCCTATTGAGTCCTTGGACAAGAGTAATGATGTCACCCACGGTGAGGGACGTCCCGCTCGTCCCGAAGGCTTTGAGGATGGCCCTGCGAACATCTTCTTCTCGTTGCGTCAGGTCCGCATTGGCCAGACGACTTGCAATGGTATTGATCGATTTGGGGAGGGGCACGTTGTTTCCCACTCAGAATTTTGCCTTCCCAGGCGCCAAGAGCCGTTTATGACTTTGGAAGCCGAGTGCAGGCCCAGATGTGCTCTGCGTTGTTCGCCACCATGTCGCGGGCTAACTCGAGAATCTTTCTTACCCGCTTGTCCGCCACCCGGTAATACCGATTGCGGCCCTGCCGTGTCGTGGTAACATACCCGCACCAGCTCAGGCAGGCTAGGTGGTTGGAAAGCCGCCCCTGCGGAACCTTCAAGAGATTCACCATCTCGGTGACGCGGTGCTCCCGTTCCAGCAAGAGCTCCAGGATCTTGAGGCGGGTTGGATCCCCCAGGCCGCGAAAGAACTTTGCCGTAAGTTGGAGATGTTCGATCTCTTGTCTAGGCAGGGCATCCGCCAATGGACTCATTGGTACCTCCTTTTCAGGAAACTTATTATATGATATACGTATATTAGAATGTATTGTCAAACAATTTCGTAGAAAGTAGGATGAGACGGTGATGGGCCGTCTTTTTCCTTCGACGAAAGGAACGCCCTGGAGAGGTCGGGGACTTCCGGTCACACTGATGCTTGTGGGATGGATTGCCCTGCTCGGGGTGCTCGGGTGGGCCGAGGCCGATCAGAAGGGGACAAAGCCGTCCCGTCCCGATGGTAGGGCGTCGGAACTGGGCCGGCTGGTGTTCGAACAGAATTGTGCCATCTGTCACGGGTCGGCGGGAGACGGCCGGGGAATGGCCGGGATGATGGTTCGGACGAAGCCCAGGGACTTCCGGCCAGGCATTTTCAAGTTCCGTTCAACCCCGAACGGTTCGTTACCCACAGATGAGGACCTTTTTGAGACCATCTCCCGGGGACTCCGGGGAACCGGGATGATCGGACAAGATGATCTCCCGCAGACGAAGCGCTGGGCGGTGGTTGAATACCTCAAGACCTTCTCCGAACGCTTCCAGCGGGAGAAGCCCCAAAGACCTATCTCCATTCCCAAGCCGCCCCCACGGACGCCCGAGCTGATTGCCAAAGGGCGAAAGCTCTATCAAAAGGCGGAATGTTTCAAGTGCCACGGGATAGAGGGCGGGGGCGACGGTCCCTCAGCCGAAGGTCTGGAAGACGACCGGGGGTATCCGATCCGGACCGCTGACCTGACGCGCCCCCTCAAGCGCGGGTCAAGCCCAGAGGCGATATATAAAACCCTCGTGACGGGACTCGATGGCACGCCCATGCCCTCGTACGAGGGCGCCTTGACCGACGAGGAATTCTGGGCCCTGTCGTTCTACGTGGCCTCGCTCAATACCGGTACCCTTTCACACCAACAGCGCCGCGAGGCGGCGGCGGGACAGCATGTCCTGCGGATGCACGGCGGTCGCGGTCCCGGCATGATGCGGCGAATGCCGATGATGCAATAAATTCACAGGAAGAGGTGGATCGAATCCCGATGGGACATTTATTTATCGGCCAGGTTGCCAAAGAGGTCGGGCTCAATCCGAGGACGATCCGTTACTACGAGACCCTGGGCTTGCTGCCGCCGGCTCTGCGTAGTGAGAGTCGATACCGTCTCTATACGCCGCAGACGGTCGAACTCCTCCGGTTTATCACGAAGGCGAAGACACTCGGGTTCACGTTGACGGAGATCCGCGAGATCATCGCCCTGCGACACCGAGGGGATCTGCCCTGTCCCCACGTGCACGCCCTTCTCACCGAACGGGTGCAAACCCTCTCCCGCCAGATCAAGGACCTCACC
>LXTG01000067.1 GCA_001643535.1 candidate division NC10 bacterium SPGG6
GAACAGCGGCTCGAGCCGCACGCGCGGGCGCCGGCGCACGTAGAGCGCGCCCACCCCCATGGGCCCGTACACCTTGTGGCCGGAGATGCTCAAGAGGTCGATCTTCATCGCCTCCACGTCGAGCGGGATCTTGCCGACCGCCTGGGCCGCGTCGCTGTGGAAAAGCGCGCCGCGGGCGCGGCACAAGGCGCCGATCTCGGCGAGCGGCTGGATGACGCCGATCTCGTTGTTGACCGCCATGATGGTAACCAGCGCGGTCTCCTCGGTGAGCGCGGCCTCGAGTTCTGCGAGGTCGATTAGGCCGCCGGCGCCGACCGCCAGCCGGGTCACCCGAATGCCTTCGCGTTCCAAGCGGCGCACGGCCTCGAGCACGCATTTGTGCTCGGTCGTGCAGGAGATGACGTGGGGCTTGCGCTTCCTGTGGAACCGGGCCACGCCCTTGATCGCCAGGTTATTGGCCTCGGTCGCGCCCGAGGTGAAGACGATCTCGCGCGGCTCGGCCCCGATCAGGGCCGCGACCTGGGCGCGCGCGGTCTCGACCGCCGCCTCGGCCTGGCCGCCGTAGCCGTGGTGCACGCTGTGCGGATTGCCGAAGCGCTCGGTGAAGAACGGCAGCATGGCCTCGACCACCGCCTCGAGGATGCTCCCCTGCTGAATCTCGATCTGTACCCTCATGGCTCTCTCAATTGACCCGGATTGACGTCGATGATAATGATAAGGTATGTCTACCTCGCTCCGAAGAGGAAATCCGGCATGGAGGTGACTGTCCTCGGATCGGGCACTGCCGTTCCGACGCGCGAGCGGGCCTCGCCCGGCCTCCTCGTTCAGGTGGCGAATGAGTCTCTCCTAGTGGACGGCGGCACCGGCACCTTGCACCAATTGGTTCGGGCCGGTGCAACCCTCGAGGCCCTGGATCGGGTACTTTACACCCACTACCACCCTGATCACGTGGGGGATCTCGCCCCCTTGCTCTTTGCCATGCGGAGCCCCGAGATCGGACGACAGCGCTCGCTCTGGGTCGGCGGGCCGCCGGGGCTTCGGCGCCACTACCACCTCCTGGGGGAACTGTACGGCCCATGGATTGCGAACCTCCCATTCCCCCTGGAGCTCCAGGAGCTCAAGACGGAGACGGTCGACTTCGGCTCGTGGCGTCTGACGGCACGATCCGTGCCTCACACCGACGTGAGCCTGGCGTACCGGATTGATGCCGACGACGGCTCCCTCGTCTGCTCGGGAGACACCGATTATTCCGACACCTTGATCGACTTGGCCCGGGACGCTGACCTGCTCATCCTCGAATGCGCCTTCCCAGAGGACCAGAAAGTCTCGGGGCACCTCACGCCCAGTCTGGCCGGCGAGATGGCAGCACGCGCCGGCGTGAAGAGGCTTCTCCTCACCCACTTCTATCCAGCCTGTGAGGGGCAAGACCTGCTCACCCCTTGTCAGAAGCAATTCCCCGGGAACGTCCTCCTGGCCCGGGACCTCATGCGGCTCACCGTTCGTGACTGAGGGATGCGATGACTGCCCGTGATCGGTTAATCCTCGCCCTGGATCTCCCTTCGCTGGAAGCAACGGAGGGGATGCTCAAGCGACTGCAAGGGAAGATCCACCTCTTCAAGGTTGGACTAGAGCTTTTCACCGCCGAGGGTCCCCGGGTGATCACCCGGATTCATGACCGGGGAGGAAAGGTCTTTCTCGACCTCAAACTCCACGACATTCCCCAAACAGTGGCCGCCGCCGTGGCGAAAGCCGTCCAGTGGGGGGTCTTCATGTTGGACGTCCATGTCGCAGGGGGAGAGGAAATGATGCGAGCGGCGGCACACGCAGCAGCCGACAGGGCCGAGGCAATCGGGATCGAACGTCCCCGCCTCCTCGGGGTAACCGTCCTGACCAGTCTAGCCCAGGCAGACCTCCAGACCCTGGGCATCGGGCAGGCGCTGGAAGAGCAGGTCCTCTCCCTCGCCCGCCTGGCCAAGGAGGCGGGACTCGACGGGGTGGTCGCCTCCCCCAGAGAAGCCGAGGCAATCCGCCGCCGGCTCGGCCCCGACCTGCTCCTCGTCACTCCCGGCATCCGATCACGAGTGGGCGAACCTGACGACCAGCGTCGCGTCGCCACGGCCCGGGACGCCCTCAAGGCCGGCGCAGACTATATCGTGGTCGGTCGCCCAATCCTCAAGGCGGCGGACCCGGTGGAGGCGGTGGAAAAGCTCGTAGCAGAAATGGAGACCCCCTAAAAGGAGACAACGATGAGCCAATGGTGGAGGATGGCGGCGTTCACGCTGGTGGTGGCACTTCCAACCCTGGTCTTCTCCCAGGAACAGAAGCAAGAGCCGGAGCGGAGTGGGATGCGGGTGGTCCGGGATGTGGTGACGACCGGGGTCGTCAACCGGGAGCCGATCGACGGCGCGACCGTCTTTCCCCCCTCGGTAGGAGCGCTCTACTATTTCACCGAGGTTGAGGGAGCCAACGCGCCCACCCAGATCATCCACATCTGGTACTACAATCAGCGAAAGACGGCGGAAATCCCTCTCTCCGTCGGAGCCACCCACTGGCGGACTTGGAGTCGCAAACGGATCCTGCAGAACTGGATCGGACCGTGGGAGGTGGAGGCCGTGGGCCCGGATGGCAATGTCCTCTCCTCCCAAACCCTCGATGTCCACTGAACCTAACAGGAGAAGACCATGGCCTACGAGCACCTGCACGTCCGGACCGCCGAAGGCATTACCACGATCACCATCAACCGGCCCGAGGCCTTGAATGTTCTGAGTAAAGCGACCCGGCAGGAACTCCAGCACGCTTTCCTCGCGGCGCGCGATGACCCGGCCGTGAGGGTAGTGATTCTGACAGGGGCCGGGGAAAAGGCCTTCATTGCCGGCGCTGACATTCGTGAGATCCAAGCCGCCTCGACGCAGGGGGCCACTTTCGCCCGAGACCAATTCGTCCGCAGGGGACAGCAGATGATTACCCTCATCGAGCGCTTGGGCAAACCGGTCATCGCCGCGGTTAACGGGTATGCTTTGGGCGGGGGCTGTGAGATTGTTCAGGCCTGCCACTTGGCCCTCGCGTCCGAGACCGCAAAATTCGGTCAGCCCGAAATCAATATCGGCTTCAACCCCTCCTGGGGCGGCACCCAGCGCCTCCCCCGGCACGTGGGGCGCAAACACGCGATGGGGCTCATCCTCACCGGAGAGATGATCGACGCCCAGGAGGCGTACCGGATTGGCCTGGTGAATAAGGTCGTCCCACCGAAGGACCTGATGCCCGAAGCAGAGAAGCTCGCGCGACTCCTCGCGAGCAAGGGCCCCGTGGTCCTCCAGCTGTGTCTCGAGGCCGTGATCAACGGACGGGAGATGCCCTTGAGCGACGGGCTCGAATACGAGGCGACCCTCTTTGCCATGACGGTTGCGACCGGGGACGCCCAGGAGGGGACCCAGGCATTCCTGGAGAAGCGCAAACCCGTCTTTAAAACGCGGGAACGCTAGAAAGCTAGAACGCTAGGAAGCTGAAAGCCGAAGGTTCAGCACTTTCCGACGTTCAAGCATTCAAGCATTCCAGCCTGCCAACATCCTAGCAGGTTATCGTGATGGAGCTGTTTGAACAGCCGAAAAAGCGAGACCGCAAGCGTCAGGCACCGCTCGCGGATCGGATGCGGCCGAAAGCGTTGGAGGAGTTCGTGGGGCAATCGCACCTGTTGGACGAGGGCCGGGTGCTCCGCCTCGCCCTCGATCGCGGGGAGATCCCATCGATAATCCTCTGGGGGCCCCCCGGCTCGGGCAAGACCACTCTCGCGTATCTGATCGCCGAGCGGATTCGGGCCGCCTTCGTCCCCTTCTCCGCCGTCACGGTCGGCATCAAGGAGATCAAAGAGGTGATCAAACACGCGGCGTGGCTTGAGCAGCGAGAAGGGCGGCGGACCATCCTTTTCATCGACGAGATTCATCGATTCAACAAGGCGCAGCAGGATGCCTTTCTCCCCCACGTCGAGAAAGGGATGATCACCCTCATCGGCGCCACCACGGAAAATCCTTCCTTCGAGGTCATCGCTCCCCTGCTCTCCCGGGTCAAGGTCTTTCGGCTCCACCCCCTCTCCGAGGGGGAACTGTATCGCGTCGTCGAGCGAGCCCTGGAGGACCCGGAACGGGGCCTCGGCGCCCGACAGCCACGACTGAGCCCCGAAGGCCGGCAGCATCTGCTCCGCCTGGCCTCGGGGGACGCCCGGGCCGCTCTCAATACGCTAGAATTAGCCGCCCAGATCGCCCCCCGGCACCCGGACGGGACGCTCGAGATCAACCTGCCTGCCGTCGAAGAGGCAGCCCAGCGCCGAAGCCTGCTCTACGACAAGACAGGAGAAGAGCACTACGCCCTTATTTCCGCCCTGCACAAGAGCGTGAGGGACAGCGACCCCGACGCGGCGCTCTACTGGTTGGCCCGGATGCTCACCGCGGGAGAAGACCCCCTCTACATCGCCAGGCGACTCATCCGCGTCGCCTCCGAGGACATCGGCAACGCCGATCCTGCCGCCCTGTCGGTGGCGATCGCGGCCAAGGAGGCATACCACTTTCTGGGAAGTCCGGAGGGGGAGCTAGCCTTGGCCCAGTGCGCGTGCTACCTCGCCACCGCCCCCAAGTCGAACGCCGTCTACCGCGCCTACAACAAGGCCTGTAAGGATGTGGAGCAGGCACCCATCGCGCCGGTGCCGCTCCACCTCCGCAACGCACCGACCCCTCTCATGGAAAGCCTGGGCTATGGGGTGGGGTACCAGTACGCTCACGACGACCGCGATGCCCTCGTGGATCAAGAGCACCTGCCGCCGGAGCTGAAAGGCCGCACGTACTACGAGCCGACGGACCGGGGATACGAAGCCGAGATCGGCCGGCGGCTCGCCGAGTGGCGCAGGCGGCTCAAACGACCGTCCTCCGCCCATCACACTGAACCGGAGTGCTGAACCTGCGACGCTCATGCAGGCCGCACCCTCTCTCGATTTTCGGCCGACTTTCCCCTTGACAGCCATCTGGCGCTCTGATATACGCCAAGCATCCCACCAGTGCGTTCATATCTGTATTTCTTTCATTGGGCCAGCCGAAAGGAGGTGACGGGAAATGACAAAGGCGGAGCTGGTCGACAAAATGGCCAAAGGCTCAGGGATGACCAAGCGGGCTGCCGAAACCGCCCTCGAGAGCGCCTTGAAATCGATTCGAGATTCCCTGAAGAAGGGGAAGAAGGTCACGTTGGTAGGGTTCGGCACTTTTTCGGTCGTGAGGCGGGCGGCACGCAACGGTCGCAACCCTCAGACCGGGAGAGTTATCCGCATCCCGGCCGCCAAGGTTCCGCGGTTCAAGGCGGGAAAAGATTTAAAGAATGCTGTTAAATAGTCCTTTGATGCATGAGTTCGGTGACGAACGTATTGAGGCTTCGGCTGAGCGGTTCGGCCGAGCGCACCGTCGAAGCCTTCAGGGTTTAGTGCTGAGTCAGTAATATCTCTGATGTAATTCACCAGAATATGTAACCGTATTTGTGAATCGAAGCACGAGCCCTCTTCCACGATAACATCAAAAGCCGGAAGGCAATCCCTTCCGGCTTTTTTCTTTGTAGAGCCGACGGCCGAAGGTCCTGGAAGTTGTTCGCGCGCCCTCGCAGCTACGGGAAAA
>LXTG01000013.1 GCA_001643535.1 candidate division NC10 bacterium SPGG6
GCGACCGAGCTCGGTCTCGAGGGGCTCGACCGAAAGGCAATTCGACACTGTGCTGCAATCGCCACAGCCCTCGCACACGAGCTCGTTGATGAAGACGCGCCGGCTCGGTTCCTCCAGCAGGCCGCGCTTGCGCTTGCGGCGTGATTCAGCGGCGCACTCCTGGTCGTAGATGAGGATTTCGTCGATGTCGGGGCTCCCCTCAAACACCCCTGCAACCCACGGTTTCACCAGTAGAGAGATCTTCGCACGGGGAAAGGTCTTCCGGATCCCGGCGATGGCGGGCGTCGTCATCACCGCGTCCCCGACCCAGTTCACACCCCGGATCAGAATCCGCTGGATCTCGTCCGGATCAATCACCTTCCGTTCGACAACCCTCATAGGCTATCCGTTCACCCCTTCACCTCTCAGGAAGCAGGGCATCCAAACATCGCTTGAGCTCCGTCTGTCTCCCCGCGAGGGTCAGCCGCACCCCTACGGCGAAAACGAGAAAGGGGGGGAGCAGCTTTTCAAGCCGAACCGCGTCCTTTTCCGTCGTCAGGGCGACCGTCGCCCCCACCTCCTCCATGCACCGCGCGATCCCGGTCAGGTCCGAGTCATCGTAGGGGTGGTGGTCGGGAAAGATGAGATGATGTTTGGGGAAGATTCCGAGAGATTGGAGGGTTCGCTCGAAGGCCGGCGGCTTCCCGATCCCGGAGAAAGCGACGGCCGCTTGACCACGGAGATTCTCATCGGTGACTGTCTGCCCGGTCTTCAGGTTAGTCAAGACGGTAGGGGTATAGACCGCGTGAAGGAGAGGCACCCGGCCGGCGTGGCTGAGGCCGGGGGGCACGTCTTCAGGTTCCCCAGCCCCCGTCATCACGATGAGATCTGCCCGGCGGATGGCACCCACGGGCTCGCGGAGGAGCCCTCGGGGGAGAAGATAGCCGTAGCCGAACGGATTCTCTTGATCGAGGAGGAGGACGTCCAGATCCCGTTCGACCCGGAAGTGTTGGAACCCGTCATCCAAGAGGATGACCTGCGTCCCGAACTCGCGAATCGCCAATTGGCACCCCCTCACCCGATCCGCAGACATGAGGACAGGAACCCCGGGCAGCTTCCGTGCCAGAAGGAGCGCTTCATCCCCGACCTCAGGATAACCGAAGTGGATTGTCTCGCCGTCGGAGACAATCACCGTCTCCCCCTCTCTCCTCCCCCTGTACCCCCGCACCACCACTGCAGGTCGAAGTCCGCGGTCTCTTATCTCCTGGACGAGGAGCATCACGAAGGTGGTTTTCCCGGTCCCTCCGGCTGTGATATTCCCAATGCTAATGACCCGGGCGGAAACGCGTGTCTGCCTGAGCAGGCCGAACCGGTACAGGCCGAGACGCCCCAGCACCCCCAGGCCGTAGATCCAGGAGGCCACATGGAGGAGACAGCGCACCGCCCCCCCCCAGGGGCCATGACCGGCAATCCACTGGCGATAATGTTGGTGGACGTTCCTATTCACAAATACCTCTCGACCAGGGCCGCGGTCCGCTCCGCCGCCCCCTGGTTTTTAGCCAAGACTCGGTGGGCAGCTTCCCCCATCTGGCTTGCGGCGGCGGGATCGCGGAAGAGTTCCAGGACCCGCGCGACCATCTCAGGGGTGTCACGAACCTGGTGGGACATCCCCTCCTCCAGGAAGGCCTCAGCCACTTCGGCAAAATTGTCCATATAGGGACCAAACAAGATAGGCCGCCGATGTCGGGCGGGTTCCAGGATATTGTGGCCGCCTACGGGCACCAAGCTGCCCCCCACGAAGACCACCGTAGCTAAGGCGTAGAGCTGGCCCAGCTCCCCCATAGTATCGACCAGGATGACAGGAGGGAGTTCGGAACCTTCTTCTCTCAGCTGACTTCGGCGGACGAAAGGAAATCCCGCCTCCTGCAAGAGCTCCTCGACCTCGGGAACCCGTTCTGGATGGCGAGGCGCCAGTATCAAGACCGACTCAGGGGTTTCTCTCCTGACCTCGCGAAAGGCTTGGACGATAAGGCCCTCCTCTCCCCGGTGTGTACTCCCTGCGACCCAGACCGGCCGACCGTTCATGAGACGCGCGACCGAGGCGAGATGGGGGGGGAACTCGTCATTGGCCGCCACGTCATCGTACTTGATGTTTCCGGTCACGACCACCCGCTCCGGATCGGCTCCCAACGCGAGAATTCTTTCAGCATCCACTGCCCCCTGCATGCAGAAAAGAGTAATACGCTCCAGTACCCGCCTGAATAACGGCTTGACTATCTGGTACCGTCGGAACGACCGACGTGACACCCGACCATTGACCAGGATGACCGGAATCTTTCGCAGGTGGCAGGCCTCCAGGAAGTTTGGCCATATCTCCCCCTCCGTGAGCAGGACAAGCCGGGGAGCAACGGCCGTGAGGGCCCGGGATACAGACCCGGGAAAGTCCAGAGGCCAATAAATGAACGCGTCCGCTTGGGGGATACGTTCCTCAGCCACCTGACGCCCGGTCGTGGTGACCGTCGAGACGAGAAGCGGAAGCCCGGGACGCCGCGCGAGTAGTCTTGGAACCAGGACACTCCCTACCACCGTCTCCCCCACCGAGACCGAGTGGAGCCAGAGGGGATGCTTTCCATGGAGCTTAACGGTGAGCGCTTCAGGGTATCGGGCCAGCCGCTCCTTGAGCCCAAGACCGAGTGGACCGCTCCGGCCCATGCGGCGGAGGTAGCGAGGCAGATAGGAAAGCAAGGCAAAGAAGAGTCCGATGCTATAGAGGGCTCTCATCGGCTTGATACGCTGTTAGCGATCAGTTCTCAACATACACAGTGGTTCTACCGACTTGTCATGCAGACGGCTGGGCCCCAAGGGCCGACCGCCCCTCCCCAAAGTAGGCATCCGCCTGCGCCGTAACGTGACGGAGGCGCTCTTCCAAGACGACCCGCGCTTTTTCCACCTCTTCGGGCCCGGCCTTCGGTGATACCGAGACCGGTTCTCCGCAGACAAATACCCCCCGCCCAAACGGATAGGGAATTAGCATCCGGTCCCAACTTCGCAGGAACTTCCCCCGCGAAGCGGCGAAGGCGGCGGGGACGATCGGGGTCCCTGCCAGGCGGGCAAGCTCTATCGTCCCGGGCTTTACCTCTTCCCTCGGGCCGCGGGGCCCGTCGGGGGTAATGCCCAGATGATACCCTTTTCGACAGGCTCGTACCATGCCCAAAAGGGCCCAGGGGCCGCCCTGGCGAGCTGATCCCCGAACTGCGTGAATGCCAAGACGCTCTACCACACGACTGATATACTCCCCATCCGAGTGCCGACTGGCCATAATAGCCCAGGGAACCTGGGGACGACCAAAGGGCCCAAAGGGCATCATGAGGAGCCGGCCGTGCCAGAAGGCCACCAGGACTTGTCTCCCCTCTGTCTGGATGAACCGGTCCGGAACCTCGCGCCCCACATAGGCAATCCGTAAGGACCGGAAGAGACCGCGGAGCAGAACCGCCGCCAGCCGGGGAACCACGGTTAAGACAACAGGATGCATCCGGTACCGCTTCCAACCTCGTCCCATCGCTAACCCCTGGCCCCGGTCTCCTGCAGCGTCTTCAGGACCTCTTGGGCGGCGCGCTGAGAGGCCCCCTCCTCCCCGAGCCTGCCTCGAATCCCCTGAAGGTCCTCACGGATCGCGCCGAGGGCCGTAGGACTGTGGAGTAGCTCCACGGCGGTCTTCGCGACCCGCTCCGGGGTTAGGTCCCGCTGGAGAAGCTCTGGCACCACCCGCTTCCCTGCAACCAAGTTTACCATCCCTATAGAGGGAACATCCACTAAGAGCCTCCCTGCCCACCAGCTGAGACGAGAGACCCGGTAGATGATAATCATGGGGGTCCCGAGGAGCCCTGCCTCGAGTGTTGCCGTCCCTGACGCGATAATCAACAGGTCCGCCGCCCGCATCACCTGGTACGTTTGGCCTCGGAGAGTTCGAATGCGGGTATCGCTCCCCTGAAGGAGCGACTCCGTGAGGCGAGGGGGGAGGGACTCGGCCACCGCCAGGAGAAACTGGGCCTCGGGTTTCGCCTGGGCAATTTGGGCCACTGCCTCAATCAGCACTGGGAGGTGGTGCCTGACCTCCCCTTCCCGGCTCCCCGGGAGGAGACCAACAATCAAGTCGGATGCATCCCACCCCATTTGACGACGGGCCTCGTCTCTGGTCGGAACGTCCCGCAGCCGGTCCAGCATGGGGTGTCCAACAAACGTGACGGGGACCCCCGCCTCACGATACAGCGCCTCCTCGAAGGGGAAAATAATCAGCATCTTTTCCACCAGCCGCTTCAGGGTCCGGATCCTTCCCTTGCGCCAGGCCCAGACCTGAGGGCCGATGTAGTAAAGGACCGGAATCCCGATCCGCCGGGACGCTCGGGCCAGCCAAAAGTTGARGTCGGGGAAGTCGATCGGSAMKWGCTGCTTGCGCCGGTCTTCCCCCGAACGGCGGTCGTTGCCCTTCCTTCGTTCTTCGCCGGATCGCTGATCTTCTTGTTCTTGCACAATGCTCTTCCTCTAATGAGGACTATATGCAAGGCACGAGGCCGGTGTCTACTGTTCGCTCACGTATGGTCGGCTGCCCTACGAGGACGAGATCAGGAGCGTGGAAGGGGCGCGGTTCAGAGTGGGTTGACGCACGGGCTCGGTCTTGGTTATGTTTGCGCTGCGTCACGGCGAGCAAATGCGGGACCGGGGAGCACCTCGGCCCCTTTTTTTTTGTGAGTCGGGACGAAGGCCGTCGCCGTCCGGATGGGCGGAGCCGGCCGAGGTGACCAACGCGGGGAACGTCCCGCGAACATGAGTAGTCGGTAGACCGGCAGGGTCCGTGCTCCCGACCACACCACAAGCAACATTGGGAGTATGGAGATGGCGACCACAGGAACCGTGAAGTGGTTCAGCGACCAGAAGGGCTTCGGCTTCATCGTTCGCGACGATGGCCAGAGCGACGTATTCGTCCACCATTCGGCGATTCAGGGCGAGGGCTTCAAGACTCTCGCCGAGGGCGWCMGCGNCGAGTTCGAGCTCGWGACGTTCCGGATCTGCCTCGACCTCAGGACGTTCGATGCGCTCACGTTGTCTTAATCGCGTGGCCTCCAATACTTCGGGCATGCGCGCGCGAACAGACGTCGCGAGATTACCAATATCTGCGCAGCGGGACTCGAGCATGGACGCAATGCGCTCGCCTTCGCTGGCGCGCATCCCGGACAAAGCGTCGATGGCCTCATCGAGCAGGCTCGTTGCCGCGGCAAACAGCGGCTCCAAATCCACCTCGGATTGCTGGATGACGCCCGGCCAGCGCAAGATATCAATCGGACTAACGGGGTTGGCGTTGTCCAGTCCCGATGCGATCGTTTGCAGCCGCGAGGATACTAGTTTGACCAGCTCGTCATTGAGCGGCATCTCCTTGCCTGCGTCGAACGCAGGCCGGAAGCGAAAAGCGCACTCGACCTTGCCGCGCTTCAGCTTACTGCCGACCTGCTGCCGAAACGCCTGTTCTTTCGGGCGCAGCTCGTCGGGCAGTTTGAATGATATGTCGAGGTAGCGATGATTGACGGCCCGCAGCT
>LXTG01000053.1 GCA_001643535.1 candidate division NC10 bacterium SPGG6
CCCGAAGGCGACAGCCTCAGGGCGTCCATCGCGGTCTTCCCCTCCAGCCGCTGATCGGCAAATCCTGCCATAACCTTTGACAGGGCGTCGCACTCTCTCGTAGAATCAAGTGGAATTTCCACCACCTCCAGGCAGCGGATCAGCGAAGCCCCTGTCGAGGGAGACCCTCATGCCCACTCGCCTCAAGCAGATCCTCATGATCCTTGGCGGACTCCTCTATGTCGTGTGGCCCGTGGATCTTGCTCCTGATATGATGCCGGGCCTGGGTTGGATTGACGATCTCATCGTCGTGGGCCTTCTCCTCTGGTATCTCTCCGGGATCCGAGGAGGGACGCCCGGGGGGGGCTTTCGGGGGGAGACAGGGGAGCAGAAGGGCGAGGCACAATCCCCTGATCCTTACGCCCTGCTCGGGGTTGACAGGGGTGCCGGCCCGGATGAAGTCCGCGCTGCGTACCGGCGAATGGTGGCCCAGTATCATCCCGACAAGGTCTCCCATCTGGGCAAGGAATTCCAGGAGATGGCCCATCACAAGCTCATTGCTATCCAGGAGGCCTATGAGGTGCTAACGGGCCGGGTGAACGGTAAACGGGGGCGAAGAGACAGAAGGGCTTGACACGGTTGAAGAGGTAGGGGTAACATCGCCGCCCAAGTCCGCATTATTTCCGCGTGTGGAAGGTCTATGAGAAGCCGAGCCAGAAAATCGGGGTCCCGTTTTTACGAGCTTTTTTGCATCGCCTGCCACAGGCGGGTTCGGGAGGAAGAGTCGACGACCCGGTGCCCGGCCTGTCGAAGCCCGCTGGATGTTCGGTACGATTACGATTACATTCGTTCCCGGCTCAACCGGTACTCCCTCCGGAATTCGCCGATCAAGGCGATGAAGTATCTCGATTTCTATCCCATTGAAAATCTGAGTCTCGTGGTCTCTTTGGATGAAGGGGGGACGCCCTTGTACCGCTGCCGGAGGTTGGCAGAGGCCACGGGGTATTCTCGCCTGTACATCAAGAACGAGGGGGCGAATCCGACCGGAGTGTTCAAGGACCGGGGGACCGTTGTCGAGATCTCGAAGGCCAAGGAGCGGGGCGCCAAGGCGATCTGTGTCGCCTCTACGGGGAACATGGCTGCCTCCGTCGCCGCATATGCTTCCATCGCTATGATCCCCTGCTACGTGCTCGTCCCCGAGGGGACCGCCATCGGCAAGATGGCCCAGGCCTTGAGCTACGGGGCAAGGCTCCTGCAGGTCCGGGGGACGTACAATGATGTCTTCCGCCTGACCGAGGAGATGAGCGACCGGTACCACTTCTACCTGGCCGGGGACTATGCCTTTCGGGCCGAGGGGCAAAAGTCCCAGGCCTTCGAAATCATCGAGCAGCTCGACTGGCGGGTCCCTGCGGTGGTGATCGTGCCCATGGGCTTTGGAACCAACATCGCCGCTCTCTGGAAGGGGTTTAAGGAGTTTTACGACATGGAGCTCGTCGACCGTCTCCCCCGCCTCATTGGGGTCCAGCCGGAGGGCTGTAACCCCATCGTCGCCGCCTTCAATCGAGGGGAGGAGAAGATCATCCCAGTGGAGCGGCCCAACACCGTCTGCTCTGCCTTGGCCGCAGGAGACCCCTTCGATGGTGTGAAGGCCTTGCGCGCCATCCGGGAGTCAGGGGGATGTGCCCTGACCGCCAGCGATGGCGAAATCCTGGAGGCTCAGCAGCGTCTGGCCCGGCTCGAATCGATCTTTGTTGAACCAGCAGGGGCCCTCCCCATGGCCGCTCTTCACCCGTTGCTGACGACCGCTCGGGTCCGTGCTGACGAGGTCGTGGTCTGTCTTGCGACGGGCAACGGCCTCAAGGACCCCCGGGCGGCCCTGCGCGTTCTCCCCTCGCCTGCCGTCATCGAGCCTTCCATCCAGGAAGTGGATAAGTTCCTCAAGCTCAAGCTCTATGAGATCCGGGCCGCGGGGGCCAAGGATGGTGACCGGGACATTTTCGCCGAGGTCCCCTCGAAGGGGGCCCTTACCGAGCTGGTGAATAAGGAATTCGGTATCCGTCTCACCCCGGACTACTCCCACCGCGTCCTGAGCTTGGTGGAGGATTTTGTCAATAAGGGGAAGCCGGTCACCAAGGCGGACCTCCAGTACATCCTGGAGACGACCCTGAAGCGCTCTTCCGGGGAAGGGGTGCTCAAGGTAGAGGATTTTCAGGTCACGACCACCTTACACGGTCATGCCCAGGCCAGGGTCTGGGTCAGCTTCGACGGGGAGCGGCTCGAGTCGAGCGGGACGGGGGTCGGGCCGGTCGATGCCGTGATCAGCGCCCTCAAGGCGGCAGCCAACAGTCGGGGCCGGCTCTTCTTTGAGCTGATCGATTACCAGGTGGAGATCAACTCCCCTGGGACCGATGCCTCGGTGGAGACGACGCTGGTCCTGAAAGATGCCCAGGAGAACCGGATCGTCGCTACCGGGACCTCTCCCGATATTATCGTGGCCTCCGTCCAGGCCTTCGTGGACGGCTACAACCTCCTCTGGGCCCGCCAGCAATCGTAATATCTTGCCTCTGAGGCGACGCCTCGCCCAACACAATCCTTGGTTTTTGTGTGAAACCGCGCGACCCTTGTCAGCCACGGCCTCTCCCGGAACGACCTGCATGCGGCCGGAAGGATGGGCAAGGACGAGCGTATTGCGGACTGGCACCTGAGGGATCGTCGAGACAAGGAGGAAGCCGTGAAGGTTGCGGTGGTGGGGGCCGGAGCCGTGGGGGGGTACTTCGGGGCGCTCCTCCACAGGGGAGGTCTGGACGTGACGTTGATCGCACGGGGCCGGCATCTGGAGGCCATCAAGACTCACGGACTTCAGATCAAGAGCTCCCGGGGGGACTTTACCGTCGCGGCCAAGGCCGTCGGGGACCCAAGGGAGATTGGCCCGGTGGACCTGATCCTCTTCTGTGTGAAATCGTATGAAACGGAATCGGCGGCTCGCCAGTGTCTGTCCATGATTCGGGGGGACACCGCCATCATCTCCCTGCAGAACGGGGTTGATAACGAAGAAAAGATCGCCGGGGCGGTCGGGGAAGAAAAGGTCCTGGGGGGAGTTGCCTACATCGGGGCTGGTGTCTCCGAGCCCGGCGTGATCGTGCATACGGCTGAAGGTCGAATCGTCTTTGGAGAGATGCAAGGAGGAATCAGCGAACGGGTCAGACACCTGGAGCAGATGTTCCGTGACGCTGGCGTTCCGGCAGAGATCTCCCCCGACGTCCGGGCGATCTTGTGGGGGAAGCTGTGCTGGAACGCCTCCTTCAACGCCCTCAATGCCCTGGTGGGAGGAGAGGTTCGAGCCTTGATCGAACATCCAGAGACCTGGGCGCTGGCCCGAGAGGTCATGGAAGAAGTCCGCACGGTGGCGGTAGCCCACGGGGTTCACATGCCGGACGACGTTGTGGACAAGCTCCTCCACTGGACCACATCAGCCGGCGCCGGGATCAAGACCTCCACGCGGCAGGACCTGGAAGCAGGCAAGCGACTTGAGGCCGATGCCCTCAACGGGGTGGTGGTCCAGAAGGGGAAGGCGGCGGGTGTCCCCACGCCATTGAATTTCGTCCTCTATGGACTGCTGAAGGCCATCGATCCGGTGTCCTGATCCCCTCGCAGTTTCTCCGTGAGATTGGTCCCCTCGCTGGTCCCAATCCGCAATTGGAACGTGCGTCGCTCGATGAGGTGTACGAGGAGATACAGTTCCAGCCCAAACGGCAGGTAACCCAAATAGCCGAGGAGCGGCATCTCGAACAGATGCCAAAAATCCGCGAACGGGACGTGGTAGATCCACTTCGGGTAGGAAAGGTAATTCCACATCTCCCAGAAGAATCCACAGGTCAGCGCGCCGGTCCCGAGCGCGATGACGGTGCGCCAGTCGCCGTGGTGCAGGCGGGTGAGGATCGATCGCTTGCCGAGCCACACGTTGATCGGTTCCAGGATCAGGACGAGAGAGACCCACATCAATGGGTAAAAGTATCGGGGCCAAACCAGGAGCAAGCCGAGCATGGCGAATCCCATCAGCAAGAACCCCCAGCAGGTGCGAGGTGTGGCGGAGATGCGCGGCCCGCGACCGAATCGCCCAATCCAGCGAGATGTCCCAATCAATTCGGCCGTGCCGAAGACGGCGGGGATGACGGTTGAAAAGTTCACCGACGCGAGCACGAAGTACTCCAGATCGCTGAATAATTCACCGCCGAGATACTGCCAGTTTGCGGTCCGCCAGTTGATGATCTCAAATACCCACCAGGCTGGTGCCGAGATGACGAATAACATTGCAAAGTCGCGCGGTGATCGCGTGAGCAGCGAGCTGCCGGTGCGGCGGAGCACCAGCGCATCAACCACCAGGGTGTATCCCAGCCATAAGGGAAAGAACAGCACGTGGGTTCTCAACCCGGGCAATAACCAGTTGAGAGGCCACGAGACAGCCACCAGGATCCAGCCGATCCATCCGTGCCACGCCATCGTCTTCGGCACAGCCAACCTCTCCTCCGGTCGGGTCCTTGGCCCCCGTCCTCGCCGGGACAGATTGCTCAATCATGTGCCCGGGAGTCGCGGGGGCCAAAGACGATAACGCCCGGGGGCACCGGCCCGCCGGGCGTCTCCACTCCGTCTGTCCAATAAGAGCCCTAATTGGGCCTCGTCTCTGCCTCCAAATGCGTCTCAGCCCTGGACCTTCACCCAGACCTCTCGGGCCCGGGGCCCGTCAAACTCACAGAAGAAGATTCCCTGCCAGGTGCCCAGGGTGAGCTTTCCCTTCTCGATGAAGACCGTGGCCGTATTGCCAACCCCCGTGGCTTTCATGTGAGCGTCGGCGTTCCCGTCATTATGCTCGTAGGGGTCACCGCGAGGGAAGAGGCGGCGGAGGTGGGTTGCGATGTCACGGCCAACCGCCGGGTCGTCCGCTTCCTGGATGAGGACGGCAGCAGTCGTGTGGGGGACAAAGATGTGACAAATTCCGTCGCTCACCCCGGAGCGATCTACCGCCGACTGTACTTCCGAGGTGATGTTGTAAAGCTCCTCCCGGTTACCTGTTTTCACCTTGAGCTTCGTCATAGATCCATCAGCTCCACTTTGAGAGTTGGAAGGTCCAGCACCGCCACCGTGGCCCGGCCGTGTAACCACCCGTAGGTCTCTCCGGGGTTGATCAGGAGGATATTCCCCTCTTGTCGGATCTCCGCCTTGTGGGTGTGGCCGAAGATGATGACGTCCGCCTGTTCGCGGTCACGGTCAAGCTCCTCCAGGATGTGGATGACCGTGAGACGTTTGCTGTCGAGTTCCATCCGATGGGGTCCCGGCCTGATCCGGCCTTGTGACCTCCGTTCGAGGCCCACTCGCTCCCCATCGTTGTTGCCGAAAACGCCCACCCACTCGCACTGGAGACGCTCGAGGGGGGGGAGCGCAAAGGGGGCCACAAAGTCCCCTGCGTGGATAACCAACTCCACCTGGTGATGGTTGAAGAGATCGACGGCATGCTCGATCCGGGGAAGGTGATCATGAGAGTCCGCCATCAGCCCAATCCGCATGACGACCTCGACAGCGGAGCGATATCACACCTCAACCCGAGAGTCAAGCCAGCGCCGAAGGCGCGGTTCACAGTTCACGGTTCATGGTTCATGGCAAAAACGTAGTCCTTGAGGTCTTAGCTCGGAACCATTAACCCTGAACTCTGAACCATGAACCCCCTATGGTTTAGGGAGGGGGATCCCATGCCGCTCTAGGTCCCAGCGTAGAGGGCAGGCGTCGCATCGCGGGATGGGCCGGCAGTACACTTTTCCGACTGCCACGAGCAGGGCATGATATTCGTTGTAGAGTTTTGCATCGCGAGGAAGGTGATTGAGGAAGAGGGCCTGGACCTCGTCGTAGGTAGCCCGGTGGGAAATCAGCCGGTGGCGGGAAAAGATCCGCTTCGTATAGGCGTCGACTACAAAGACCGGCATCTTGCCTGCATACAGGAGAATGGAGTCTGCGGTCTCTGGGCCGATCCCGGAGACCTCGAGAAGGGCCTTTCGGACCCGCGCTGGTTCTTCCCGGAACATCCGCTGGAGGCTCCCCCCGTATCTCGTGCGGAAAAAGGTGAGGAAGTTTTGGAGTCGTCTGGCCTTGACGTCAAAATAACCCGCGGGACGGATCAGCTTCGCCAAGCGACGTCGCGACAGGGCTGACAGAGCTGGGGAGGAAAGCGCCCTTGCCCGGCGGAGGTGTCGAATCGCCTTTTCAACGTTACTCCAGCTGGTGTTCTGAGTAAGGATCGCCCCGACGATGACCTCGAATCGGCTTCGCCCAGGCCACCAACCCTGGGGACCGAGCTGGCCGTAGAGCCGGTGATAGATACTCAGGAGTCGCCGTCGCATCGGATCTCCCGACTTCTTGTAGTGAGGAGGGTACCGCATTTCCTCCCACCCTCCCGGGTACGGAGGGAAGGTGGCATCCGGGTCCGTTTTGTAGTATCATATGCCAATCATTTTACCAAGGTTCACCCCGGCGGAGGGATTCTTCGCGTGAGGGGAGCCCCTCTCGAGGGTCGGTTCACGTGACGAGGATTCTTGCCATTGATCTTGGCGAGGTTCGAATGGGCCTGGCAATTAGTGACGAGCTTATGATCACTGCTCAACCCTTGCCGACTTGGCGCCGGAAGGACCAGCGGGCAGACTTGGCCCATCTCGCGAGCCTGGTTGAGACCTGGGGGGTTCACCAGGTGGTCGTCGGGTATCCCAAGCACCTCGGGGGTGAGGTAGGCGAGAGGGCCGTGAAGTCTCAGAAGTTCGCCGAACGGTTGGAGGGCGCCCTGGGCCTCCCGGTGATTCTCTGGGATGAGCGGTACAGTACGGTTGCGGCGGAGCGGACCCTGATCGAGGCAGGGGTACGCCGACAACGGCGCCAGCAGGTAAGGGACAGTGTGGCAGCCCTCTTGATCCTGCAAGGTTACCTGGACCGCCGGCGGACGGGAAGGTAGCGTGCAGCTCCGAGGTCGCCGATTCGTGGCGTGGATCGTGGGGCTGTGCGTGGCCTTGGTGATCGCCATTGGCGTGCGGACGTACCTCGCGGTTCATCCTGCTGTGAGCCCCGGGTATCGGGATTCGGGGGTCAAGGTAGTCTACATCAAATCCGACACCCGCTCGACCGAGATCGCCGCCCTGCTTAAACGGCAAGGAATAATCCACGACCGCTTCCTCTTCCTCGTCTTTACGCTGTTCCGCGGCACGTCTGATCGCTTGAAGGCCGGGGAGTATGAGTTCCCCTCCTCCATGGGCCTTTTGGACATCATCCGGATCCTCGAGGAAGGAAAAGTACTGGTACACAAAGTAACTATTCCCGAAGGAGCCACCGTCTGGCAAATTGCCACGGTGTTCGATAGGGAAGGACTCATGGACAGAGATCGGTTCTTGGAGATGACCATGGATCCTTCGGTGGCCAGCTTTTATGTGCCTGAGGCAGATACGCTGGAAGGATTCCTGTTCCCCGACACCTACTATTTCATCAGGGGGATCGAGGGGGAGGAGATCATTGAAACGATAGTCCAGCGGTTCTTCCGGGCCTTCACCCGGCAGGATGAGCTCCGAGCCCGGGAGCTCGGGATGAGCTTGCGTCAGATCGTGACCCTTGCCTCCATCATCGAGAAGGAGGCGGTCGTGGATGAGGAAAAACGGATCATTGCAGGGGTCTTTTACAACCGCTTGCGGCGAGGCATGCGACTGCAGGCTGACCCGACCGTCCTCTACGGGAAGCGTCGTCAGGGCCGGATTACCCGCCGGGATCTTCGAGCGAGGCACCCCTATAACACCTACGTCCAGAATGGTCTCCCCCCGGGGCCCATCGCTAGCCCAGGAGAGGCGGCTCTGAAAGCGGCGCTGTATCCGGCCCAGGTCAAGTATCTCTACTTCGTCTCGAAGAATGACGGGACCCATCATTTCTCCCGAACCCTGAAGGAACACGTTCGGGCAGTCCGCAAGTATCAGCAGGGGAGAAAGAGTCCGAGAAAAGGGAGCATCTGAGGAGGGTGGGATGAGGATCGTACGGGTCTTCATGTGGACGGCTCCGGTGGCCCTGCTCCTGGTCGGCTGTGCCCCGCCGCCTCGAACTCAGCCGGTGGAGATGGCGTCAACCCGTTATGAGTTGGGGGTGGCGTATTTTGACGCCGGCAATTATCGGCGTGCCATCCCGGAACTCGCCAGGGCGGTGGAACTCAAACCTTCCAACCCAGAATATCGAAATGCCCTGGGCATGGCGTTTATGTTTACCCGAAAGCTCGACGAGGCCATCAAGATGCTCGAGGAGGCAGTCGAGATTGACCCGAAATTTTCGCAGGCCAAAAACAATCTGGCAAGCGCCTATATGCTCAAGGGCGAGCTGGAGAAGGCGCGGGTTCTTCTCTTGGAATTGCTAGACAACATCTTTTATCCCACTCCCCACTTTGCGTATTTTAACCTGGCCAAAATCTTCGAGCGACAGGGGAAGGTGGATAAGGCGATTGAAGAGTACAGGCACGCCCTGGACATTGAGCGGAACTATGTGGAGGCCCACAATAACTTGGGAGTCCTGTATCTTCAGCAGGGGAATACGGGTCTGGCCATTTACGAGTTTTTCGAGGCGACCCGCTTGAGCCCTAAGGCGGTCGTCTATCACCGAAACCTGGGGGCTGCGTACTTTCGCGCTGGCAAGCACGAGGAGGCCCGAGAAGTCCTTCAGAGGGTGATCGAGCTGGAACCCAATAGCCGGTCGGCAGAGTATGCTCGAAAGGTCCTCAAGGAGCTCAAGCGATGACAGCGGTCTCCTCGGAGATGCGCGCGGTCCAGGTCCCGGATCTCCGCGACTTCACGCTGCCGGAGCTTACGGAGTGGATGACAGGTCTGGGCGAGCCTCCCTATCGGGCAGGACAGATATTTCGCTGGCTATGGAGGCGTCAGGTCGGGGAGTTTCGAGAGATGACAGACCTCCCGATGACCTGCCGCCAGGTCTTGGAAGCGCACGCTCGCGTCAGCACCGTAGCGGTCGTGGCGATCCAGTCTTCCCAGGACGGAACCCACAAGCTCCTGCTCGAGCTCCCGGATGGGGAGCGGATTGAGGCGGTGCTGATTCCGGAGGCCCGTCGTCTGACCGCTTGCATCTCTAGCCAAGTCGGTTGCGCCCTGGGATGCCGCTTCTGTCTTACAGCCACTATGGGGCTTCACCGAAACCTCCGGCCGGCCGAAATTGCCGGCCAGCTGGTGGCTCTGGGGAAAACCCTTGGTTCCGGGAACCACATCACCCATATCGTCCTGATGGGGATGGGAGAGCCGTTGGCGAACTATCCTGCGACCGAGAAAGCCCTGCGAATTCTCATCGCCAGGGAAGGGCTTGCCTTCTCTCCTCGGCGAATCACCGTCTCTACGGTCGGGTTGGTTCCGGGGATCCGTGGTTTAGCCCGATCCGGACTCGGGGTCAGCCTCGCGGTCTCCCTCACGGCGACCACGGATGAGCTGCGCGATCGCCTCGTGCCCATCAATCGCCGGTATCCCCTGCGGGAACTCCTCCAGGCCTGCCGGGATTTTCCCCTCCCGCCCCGGCGCCGAATGACCTTCGAATACGTCCTGATGGCGGGAATCAACGATGGCAGCGAGGATGCCCACCGCCTGGTCAAGCTGCTCAAAGGCATCCGATGCAAGGTCAATCTCATCCCCCTGAATGAGGCGCCGGAGATCCCGTTCCGACGTCCCTCCCGTCAGCAGGTCGAGGCCTTCCAGAAGATCCTGGAGCGGGCCGGCACCATCGCCACGATTCGGGAGAGTCGGGGAGAGGATATCTCGGCCGCCTGTGGCATGCTCGCGACGGCCGAGAGGCCGCTTGACAGTGTCTGCTCCGTCCCGTACAATGATCAATGCGGGGTGGAGCAGTTCGGTAGCTCGTTGGGCTCATAACCCAAAGGTCGCAGGTTCAAATCCTGCCCCCGCAACCAAATCCGATTGCCGCCAGACGAGTACACGTCGGACAGGCAGCATCATTTTGCCTGTCTTTTTCTTTTTGGGGTTGCAGGGAAGTCCGCGCCGAACCTGCAACCCCTTTTTTATCAATAGCTTCACACTCTCCCTTACGTCTGTGCCTTACCCTCTTTTCTCCCGTTTCTGGACACCAAATGGACACCAAATAGCCACCGCTCAAGGCTGGAATGATCTTTCAGCTCACAACCGCGGGGTGGGGAAGGACCTTGACAAGTCGTTAGACACGGGCAAGAATCGGCGCATCGGGGGAGATTTCATGGTCGATGCAGAAGAGCCCGAAGACGAGGGTGCAGAAACCACCCCTTCAGAGGAGGCCAAGGCCGCCGAAATAGAGCAAGAACGGGGCCGACTACTCGCCGCACTGGCATCGTCCAACCCCGACACCGTGGTCCACAAGGTCGCCTGGATCCTAAACAATTACCCCGACACTCGGAACTCTGATATCACCCTTCAATTGCGCTACTGGGAGACGTTCTGCCCCGACCAGTACGACGGCAGCGCAATCACACCCAAGGATCTCTACAGGTTGCCGCGGCTTCCGACCCTCACCCGCGCTCGGGCACGAATCCAGAACACATTGAGGCTCTTCCTCGCAGACGCGGACGTCCGAAGGCAGCGTGGCACATTGTCCGAGGAGGAGCGCGAGGAGGCAGTCGCGGCCAAGCACTCCTCGGCACCCGTCTACGCGGTGTACGTAGATGAAAGCGGAAAGACACAACGTAACCTGTTGGTTGGGAGCCTATGGATACTGCAGGGCCCTGAGACGTTCCGCATGGCGATGAAACTTATGCAGTGGCGCGCTACGAGTGGGTTTCGGGAGGAGCTGCACTTCACCGAGGTCGATGAGAGATCCTTGCCTTATTATTTACAGGCAATCGACATTGTGGTGGAGAACGCGTCGGCGCTAAGCCTCAAGTACGTCACTATCCCAAGGGCCGGTGCAGGCCCCGTGCAGGTGGTTGTCCCGAAGCTAATCTACCACCTGGTCGTGCGTGGTATCGCACACGAGCACGAAAGCGGCCGCGCACCTCTGCCGAGGAACCTCCAGCTGTGGAAGGACAGCGAGGAGGCCGGATATGATCAGCTCGTGCTCGCCGAGCTTAGCGATCGACTGAGGAACGCAGCCACAGCCCAGTTCGCCGGAGATCTGGTAATTGACGTCGTTGAGGCTGCTGATTCGAAGGGGAACGATTTGCTGCAGGTCGCTGACGTGTTCACGGCCTCCATCAACAGGATGATCAACCCCCCTGACCCAGCACCAAAGACCCCTGGTCCAAAGGACGAGCTTGCCCGGTATGTAATCACGCGCACGGCGGTCGCGCTGAACGCGGAGGTCGACGATCAGTATGAGGACCTGGCAGTAAGGATAAACCTATGAGGTCCGGGAAGCAAAAAGGGACCTTCTAGTTTTTCAACGGCGGGTTGGGAAGAACCTTAACAGGTCCTTAAAAACGGCCGAGAATTGTCGCATC
>LXTG01000043.1 GCA_001643535.1 candidate division NC10 bacterium SPGG6
CTTTTCCTCTTCGTCGAGGCGGAAATTGGCGGTGAGCCCCTCCTTCAGATCGTCGGAGGCGCGCTTGAATTCTGCCAGGCCGCGCCCCAAGGCCTTGCCTAGATCCGGGAGCTTCTTGGGACCAAAGACCAGAAGGGCAACGATGAAAATGACGATTAGTTCTGGCATCCCGATGCCAAACATCATCTTTCTCCTGGGCTAATTTCCCTAATTCCAGACTACTTGCCGGGCCGGGGGATGTCAAGGGGATTTGCCCGTTACCGGCGCCAGATGAGGCTTCGCCACAGGTCAGGCGTGAAGAGGACGAAGACTGTGAAGAGTTCGAGACGGCCCAAGACCATGCAGGCACTCAGGATCCACTTCCCGACGGAGGGAATCGCCGCGTAACTCTCCATCGGTCCGACCATCCCCAATCCTGGCCCCACATTCCCGAGGGTCGCCGCGACCGCGCCAATCGCCGTGACCAGGTCCATATCGAGGAGGGTGAGGCTTGCCGTCGCAAAGAAGAAGGTAAAGAAGTAGAGCAGCACGAAGGCGTGCACGCCTTCCAGCACTTCCTTGGGGATCACCTTGCCTCCCACTTTCACGTGGCGGACCGCCTTGGGATGAATCAGCTTGTAGAGGTGGTCGTAACTAACCTTGAAGAGAAGGAGGCCCCGGATATGTTTGATCGCCCCCCCGGTGGACCCGGCACACCCACCCAGGAACATGAAGCTCAAGAGAAGGAACTGAGCAAAGAAAGGCCAGACGCCGTAGTCAGCCGTGACGAAGCCCGTGGTCGTCACAATGGAGACCACCTGAAAGGCCCCATAGCGAAGGGCGGAGGAAAGATCGGGATAGACCTGGTGCCAGAGGACGAGAGTCATCCCGACCACGGAGATCAGGACGACTATGCCATAAAAGCGAAACTCGGGGTCTCGGTAGACTCTGATATTCCCCCGGAGGGCCTGGAAGTGGAGTGCAAAGTTGGCGCCCGCCAAGAACATAAAGACAATCAGGACCGTGTCGATGGTGGCGCTCTGATAGGCACCGATGCTTGCGGCCTTGGAAGAGAATCCCCCCGTGGACATAGTCGTGAAGGTATGGAGCACGGCCTCGGTAAACGGCATCCCAACTAAGACAAGCACGAGGACCTCGGCAACCGACAGGAGCGTGTAGAGTCCCCACAGCAGCCTCGCGGTCTGCCGAATTCGGGGGACCAGTCGATCCGGGACCGGTCCAGGGACCTCCGCCTTATAGAGCTGCATCCCGCCCACCCCCAACATCGGGAGGATCGCGAGGGAAAGGACGATGATTCCCATTCCACCTAGCCACTGCATGAAGGATCGCCAGAAATGGAGGGCCAGAGGCTGTCCCTCGATGTTGGTTAAGACGGTGGCCCCGGTGGTCGTGAAACCGGACATGGCCTCGAAGTAGGCATCGGTGTATGAGGGGAGCATACCGGTGAGGTAAAAGGGGAGAGCACCAAAGGCGGAAAAAAGGATCCACCCTGCCGTGACGATGACGAATCCCTCCCGAAGGCCGATCTCGGCGCGTGTGCCGATGTCAGCTCGGTGGCGAGACACGAGGAAACAGAACAGCCCTGCGCCTCCCGTCCAAAGGAGGGAAATGAGCAGGGGGAGCGTTTCCGGTCCGCCGCTGAAGTAGGCGATAAAAAAGGGAAGACTCATGGCCCCGGCCAGGCAGAGGAGGAGAAGACCCAGGGCATGGAGGATGGGAGCGATCTGCATCCGGCCCTCCGGTCGACCTAGCCGCTAAAGAGTTCCTCCACTTTCGGGATCGCCTCAGGAAGGGTGAAAAGGATGACCCGGTCGTCGGGGAGGATACAGGTGTCCCCCTTGGGAATGATGATCTGCTCTCCCCGGCTAATGGCCGCCACGATGGCCCCCTTAGGCATGTTCACCTCTCGGAGAGGGCGGTCCACAACCGGCGTCGTGGGGAGGGCAACGAGCTCCATGATCTCTGCATCCCCTTCCGGCATCTCCACCACGGAGACGACCCGTCCACGCCGGACAGACCTGAGAATCGCGCTAGCGGTGGTGAGACGGGGGCTAATGGCATCGATCCCCAGAGAGGAGGCCAGTTTGATAAAGTGGGATCGCTGAACGAGCGCAATGGCCTTTTTTGCTTTCAGGCGCTTCTTCAGGAGGAGAGCTGCCAGGATGTTGGTGGCCTCGTCGCCGGAGACCGTAACCACGGCGTCCATCTCAACAATTCCCTCTTCCGCTAGGGCCTGCACATCAGTGCCGTCTCCCACGATGACCTTGGCTCTTTTCAGGTGCTCGGCGAGTTCCTCACACCGTTTGCGGTCCCGCTCCATGAGCGTGATGCGAATTCCCTCGGCCTCGGCTTCTAGGATCTCTGCAAGGAAGAGCCCGATCCGCCCCCCGCCAATGATGAGGACCTCCCGGGGTGGTTCTTCCTGTCGCCCCAAGCGGTTCAGGATGTCCGGGATATCGTCTCGATGTGCCACCACGTAGAGACGATCGCCGGGTTCGATGACAGTCTCACCATAGGGGATCTGGAGCTCGTCGTTGCGGGATATGGCGGTAACGATGAAGGGGTGTTGGGCCTGAAACGAGCGAAGGTCCTTCAGGCGCTGGCGGAGGGCAGGAGCC
Source organism: candidate division NC10 bacterium SPGG6 (assembly GCA_001643535.1). Classification (GTDB taxonomy): domain Bacteria; phylum Methylomirabilota; class Methylomirabilia; order Methylomirabilales; family CSP1-5; genus CSP1-5. The sequence goes on from LXTG01000043.1 coordinate 2,619, forward strand.
TCGGGGCGTACATCAATCCCTAGCAGTTCCACCTTGCCCTCCGCAAAAAAAGCCACCTGGGCCGCCGCGGGGGTGTGGACCAGTCTGGCAATCTCTTCGGCCACGGCTTGGTTCGGATTGATCAAGGTGTCGATTCCGAGGCGCCCACCCGACTGGAGGAATGAGCTTTTCGAGAACTCCGGATTCCTGGCGCGAGCGATAGTGGTGGCGACGCCATACTCTTTCGCCAGAAGAGAGATGACGAGGTTCACCTCATCCTCATCGGTGACCGCGATGAGCAGGTCGGTCTTGCGCACGCCCGCCGCCTCCAGGGCAGCCGGAGAGGCCCCGTTGCCCAGGATGGTCATGACATCCAGCTCCTTCTCCACGCGCTCCTTGACGGCGGCATTCTCCTCGATGATGGTCACATCATGGCCTTCCTGATCCAGGCGTTTGGCGATATGGTACCCGACCTCACCGGCGCCAACCACAATAGCACGCACGTCCTTCTCCTCTTCGAATCATCCACCTGCCAAGGCCATTCCCAGATGAAGGGCCTGGTAGGCAAGATACGCCGCAAGGCCAGCCCCGGGGAGCGTAAACAGCCAGGCGTAGAGGATCTTCAAGCTGAGCCCCCATCGGACCGCCGAAAGGCGCTGCGCAGCTCCGACCCCCATAATGGAGGTGGTGATCGTATGGGTGGTGCTCACCGGCACCCCCATGTCCGAGGCCCCGATAATGATCATCGCGGCCGTAGTTTCGGCGGCAAAGCCGTGGACTGGCTGGAGCTTCAACATCTGGAGCCCCAGGGTCTTCACCACCCTCCACCCACCCACGGCGGTGCCGAGTCCCATGGTAACCGCCGCAACAAGGATAACCCACCAGGGGACCTCCATCGTCTGCAGGTATCCACCAGAGACTAAGGCTAACGTGATCACCCCCATGACCTTCTGGGCATCCCCGGTGCCGTGGCTGAAGGCCATGAAGCTGACCGAGACGATTTGGAGCCTCCGGAAGAGGGGGTTGGCCCATGTCGGGCTCGCGCGGAAGAAGAGCCAGCCGAGGCCTCCCATGAACAAGAGACCGAGCACCAGGCCCAGGACAGGGGAGATCACCATGGCCGCAAAGATCGGCTTGAGCCCGGTAAAGTTCAGGATCCCCACGCCTCCATGGGCGATCGCTGCCCCCATGAGTCCTCCGATCAGCGCGTGGGACGCGCTGACGGGCATCCCAATCAGGGTCATCCCGCCGTTCCAGACAATCCCTCCCACCAGGGCGGCCGCCACGGTGAGTTGCGTGACGGCCGTGGGGTCAACGATCCCTTTCCCGATGGTCTTCGCAACCGCCGTCGAGTAAAAGGCGCCTGCGACGTTCAAGATTCCGGCCAGGAGGACCGCCTGGAGGGGGGTGAGCACCCGCGTGGAGACCACCGTGGCGATGGCATTAGCGGCATCGTTCCACCCGTTGGTGAAATCGAAGATGATCGCCAGCACCACCACGAGGATGATGACCCAGCCTGGTTCGCTCATTCCCTGTCCGATGTCCTAGGTCCAAAGTCCGATGCCAACAGACGTCGGACATCGGACGTCGAAATTCGAACGAGGCTAGGCATGCTTGAGGACGACCCGCTCTAAAATATCGGCCACATCCTCGCATCGGTCCGTCGCCGTCTCTAACGTCTCATAGATCTCCTTCCACTTCATGATTTCCACGGGGTCGTGGCCTCCGGTGAAGAGGGCGGCGATGGCGTCCCGGGAGACTTGGTCGGCGATGTTCTCCAGGCGGTTGATCTCCACACAGTGGGAGAGAATATTCTTCAAGTCCTTGAGGTTTTTGACGGCGAGAAGGATCTGTTCAGCCGATTCATGAATCAGCACCGCCAGGCGTTTAGCCTCCGGGGTGCATCGGTCGATCTTGTAGAGGGCCATCCGGGTGGCGACCGCCTCGATGAGGTCCACGACGTCGTCCAGGCGGCTCGCGAGCTGGTGGATGTCCTCCCGGTCCAAGGGGGTGATGAAGGTCTGGTTCAGCTTTCTGATCAGGTCATGAGTGATCCGGTCCCCCGTGTGCTCAAACTCCTCTATCTGCTTCCACCACGCTTCGTAGTCGCCGTCCGATTCGGCCATCGACTTCAAAGCCGCGGCCGCCTCTTGGATGTTGTGAGCAGCATCCTCGAAGAGATCGAAGAACTTTTCATCGCGAGGCATGAAGCGGAACATCGAACCTTCCCTTACTGGTGACATTCTTGTAGACGGTGATGTAGCCTATCAACCCGGGTGGAGGTTGTCAACGGGGGCTCACGGCAAAAGGGCTCACCGGTCTTCGGGTTTCTCGTATGCGGTAAGCAATTGACGCCGCTCGCCATGACGCTCGAGCGCCAGTTGAATCAGCCGGTCCAGGAGGGCGGAGTAGCCGAGTCGGCTGGCCTCCCAGAGCTTCGGGTAGACTGACGTGGCGGTGAAGCCAGGGATCGTGTTGATCTCATTGACAAAGGGCCTTGCCGAGGCGCGATCCAGGAAGAAATCAATCCGAGCCATCCCGGCACAATCAATGGCCTGATAGGCCTTGATGGCCTGCGCTTGGATTTCCTGGGTGAGCGATGGAGGCAAGGGGGCCGGGATCAGGACTTCGCTCATGCCTGGTTCATACTTGGCCCGATAATCGTACCATGCCCGCTTCGGGACGATTTCGGCGAGGACCGAGGCTTCCGGCTGATCGTTCCCCAAGATGCCGCACTCAACCTCCCGACAGTCAAGCCCTTGCTCTACCAGGATCTTCCGGTCGTATCGAAAGGCCTCTTCGATGGCGTGGCAGAGGCCCGCGCGATCCGTCGCCTTACTCACCCCGACACTGGAGCCCAGGTTGCTGGGTTTGACGAAGACCGGAAAGCCAAGAGTCTGTTCCAGGGACCTCGAGACGGTGGTGGCATCTTCCCGCCACCCTTGGACCATGAGGACGCGATACGACACCATCGGCAGCCCGGCCTGCTGGAGGGCCACCTTCATCGCCACCTTGTCCATCCCCATCGCGGAGGCCAGGACCCCAGCCCCCACATACGGGATGTCTAAAAGTTCCAGTAGGCCCTGGACCGTGCCATCCTCGCCATACGGTCCGTGGAGGACGGGAAAGGCCACATCGAGGGCCTCCTCTAGCGTCCCACCTCCCGCATCGATGCCCACGAGGGGGCGTCCTGACAGGCCGGGGACGACCCCGATCCGGGTCCCTTTCCCGTCCACCAATCGGTCCGGGTCCTCCACCAACAGCCACGCCCCCTCCGGGGTAATCCCGATGGGGAAGACCTCATACCAGGAACGGTCCAGGGCGCCCAGGACAGATCGGGCCGAGGCGACCGACACCTCATGCTCTCCCGACCGACCACCGAAAAGGACCCCCACCCTCAACCGCGCTCCTTGCATGAGACGACTCCTACTGACCGTGAGCTTCTATCGAGGCGACCGCTTCCCCTGGTAAGGTTCTTGCATAAAACGATGGCAGGTCCTCATCAGGAGTGCGCGATGGTCCCCGGATTCAACACCAAATTGGCCGTCCGCCAGCAGACGTATCATATCCAGTCCGAAGATCTCGGGACGGACGATCCCCATATCCTCACCCTGGCCTTTCGGGGAGGCGCGGTGGTGGCGCGGACCAAGACCAACTACCGGGAGCTCCTCGGCCCAAACCCTTCCTCTCAGGCTGTGCGGGATCTCATGGCCCGCCAGCACCGCCAAATGATCACGGATATCCAAACGGGAAAATACGAAGGGGAATCGGGGCGTTGATGGCCTCACGGATGCCCTGACCATCGCCGGGTGAGGTCGGTATGGATCCCCACCTGGTCCAGGATCCTCCCGACAATCTGGTCCAGTAGCTCGGGCACCGTGCTCGGGCGCTGATAAAAAGGCGGGGTGGGGGGAACGATAGCCACACCCACGCGGGCCAGGCGCAACAGGTTTTCCAGGTGAATCACATTTAACGGACTTTCCCGGGGGACGAGGACGAGACGTTTTCCTTCCTTGAGGATCACATCCGCCGCCCGACCGATCAAGTTCTCAGCAAAACCTGATGCGATGGCGGCTACCGTCTTCATGGAACAGGGCGCGACGACCATGGCCCGGACATTCGGAGAGACATACGAACCGCTCGCCAGAGGCGCCGCCAGGTCGTGGGGAGAATGGTAGAAGGTCGCCAACGCCTTGAGGTCCCCGATCGCCCGCCCGGTCTCCTGCCGGATCACCGTTTCCGCACCCGAGGAGATGACGAGGTGCACCGCCTCCCCCCGCTCGACCAAGACCTCCACGAGGCGAACCCCGATGGCGACCCCGCTGGCCCCCGTAATGGCCAGAATCAATTCCCGGCCTTCGGCACCCATTCTTCACACCTGCGATCGGCACTTGTGCCAGAATAACCGGGGCAAACATGGCATAGCGCTTGGAGTGTGTCAACCGGAATCAAAGCTGTTTGTACAGGTAGGCCCCCAAGAGGAGCCCCATCAAGCTGGCGATATTGATGCGGACGGTGAAACCGAAAGTCAGGGAAAGGATCTTGAGGTCTAATGTAGCGGGAGGATCAAGACCGGGGGTGATCCCTTGCGCAAAGACCCGGGCGAGAATGCCGCCGGGAAAGAGGTACGCAATAAGTTCTCCCAGGGCCGCACCAATGATGGCCCCCAGGATGATGATCACTACAAAAGCGGTCGTCCCTGCCGGTTTTCTCGCCAGGCCCCCGTCCTCCTCGCACGCGCAGACGGTTCTATCTTCACATTTTGAAGTCCAACGGGTTCTTTATGCTGTCATGAAAGAGAGGTAGATGCAAGGGGGAAAGTGAGATTATGACGGGGGCGGACTCAGGGACGCCAGGTGCGTCACCAGGGCTTCCGCCAGACTCGGGATGGTAAACGCGGAAGGAATGACGTCCGCGGCGAGGCCATAGTGGGTCGCCGTCTCGGCGGTGATCGGCCCGATACAGGCAATGGTCACACCCTTGAGCAGCGCCGGCAGATCCTCCCCGCGAAACATCTCGGCGAAGCTGACCACCGTCGAGGAGCTGGTGAAGGTCACCGCATCGATCTGTCCGGCCTGCAAGAGACCCACGACCGCTCCGGCCTGGTCGGCCACTTGCATGGTTCGATAGACGGGTACAATCTCGACATGGGCTCCCCGCTCTCGAAGCCCGGCAGGCAGCGCCTCCCGCGCCTCCGCGGCCCTAGGGACGAGGAAACGCACCCCATGCAGATCTCTATCCAATCCCTCCAGGATCGCCTCGGCGCGGTATTCGTCCGGTACCAAGTCCGGGCGGAGCCCCGCCCCTTCCAAGGCGGCTGCCGTCGCCGGACCAATGGTCGCTACCCGAATGCCGTAGAGCACCCGGAGGTCTCCTCCCCTTTCCCGGAGGCGCCCGAGAAAGAAGCGAACGCCGTTGGCGCTGGTGAAGATCACCCAATGATAGCCGCCGATGCGTTCGAGACATTGATCCAGAGCCGTCCAGTCTTCTGGCGGAAGGATGGCAATGGTCGGGCACTCAATCACTTCCGCCCCGTAGCCTTCCAAGAGCTCTGCAAAATCACTCTGTTGCTCTCGGGCCCGGGTCACTACAATCCGTCGACCGAACAGGGGTTTATCTTCAAACCACCCGAGGCGATCGCGAAGCCTCACCACCTCCCCCACCAGGATAATGGCGGGTGGACGAACAGTTTTTGCTCTCTCCACAATATCGCGTAGGGTTCCCGTGACCGTCTGCTGCAATGGCCACGTGCCCGACCGAATGACCGCTACCGGCGTCTCCGGGCTCCGTCCGTGCTCTAGGAGCCTCTCCACGATCTCGGAGAGGCGGCTCACCCCCATCAGGAAAACGACCGTGCCGATGCCAGAGAGGGCCCGCCAATCGATCCCCGGTCCCTCCCTGGCTGGGCGGCCGGCGACAAACGCCACGCTGGAGGTCAGATCGCGGTGGGTGAGCGGGATACCGGCGTAGGCGGGAACCGCAATGGCAGAGGTCACACCCGGCACGATCTCGAAGGGGACTCCCGCCTCGACTAACGCCTCTGCCTCCTCCCCCCCTCTACCAAAGATGAAAGGATCTCCCCCTTTGAGCCGCACCACCATCCGGCCCCCGAGGGCCCGCTCGATCACGAGACGATTGATCTCCTCTTGAGGTAGGCGATGTTCCCCTGCCTGTTTCCCCACACAGATCCGCTCGGCAGCGGGGGGGGCGTAGGCGAGAAGGCGCTCATTGACCAGGTAGTCGTAAATGACCACATCGGCGCATTCTAGGCAGCGCTTCCCCTTCAGGGTGAGGAGGCCGGGGTCCCCCGGGCCAGCCCCCACGAGGAATACTTTTCCTTTCGGTTCAGGGTTCATAGTTCACAGTTCAGGGTTGATCGTTCATGGTTCATCGTTCAGGGTGAATAGTAAATAGTCAATGGTCAATAGTTCGTACTCGACGATTGACGATTGACCGGTTGGCGGTCGTCGGTCGCCGGTCAACGGATCAGGGAGCGGCGGGAGGTTCGAAGGATATCCCCGAAAGCTCCTGAAGGATCCGATCAGCCCCACGCCGCAGCAGGTCTTCAGCCAGGCCGACCCCGATACCTTCCGCGAGAATGCTGGGTCCCTCTCGCTCCCCGCGGACCATCACCGTGCCGTCCGGCGCGGCCACCAGGGCCTTGAGACGAAGCTGATCCCCGTTGAGCTCAGCATGCGCGGCGATGGGGACCTGGCATCCGCCCCCTAACCGCGCGAGGAAGGCCCGCTCAGCGCCGATCGTCAAGACACTCGGCCGGTGACTCATCGGTCCAACCAGATCATGCATCTTCTGGTCCGTCGCCCGGATCTCCAGACCGAGGGCCCCCTGGCCGACGGCGGGGAGGCTTATCTCGGCCGGGAGGATCTCGGTGATCTCCTCCTGCCGGCCGAGACGATTAACCCCGGCCGTCGCAACAACCAACGCGTCCAGACCCTCGGACCCGAGCTTTCCGAGCCTGGTATCCAGGTTTCCCCGGAGAGGAATCACCGTAAGGTCGGGCCGATAACGCAAGAGCTGAGCCTGTCGCCTCAGGCTGCTCGTGCCGATTCTGGCACCGGCCGGAAGGGCATCCAGTTTTATTCCCCGCCGGGAAATGAGGGCATCGGAGGGGTCTTCCCGCTCGAGAATGGCTGCGATCGTCAGGCCCGCGGCGGTCTCAGTCGGGACATCCTTCATGCTGTGCACCGCCAGATCCACCTGTTCCGCCTGAAGCGCCTCTTCGATCTCCTTAATGAAAAGCCCTTTCCCTCCCACTCGGGACAGGGGGATCTGGGCGAACTTGTCGCCGCTGGTTTTGATCTTCACCAGCACCGGCGCGAGCTCTGAATATCTGCGCCGTACCTCCGCGGCGACTCGCTCCGCTTGGACGACGGCAAGCGCACTCCCCCTGGTGCCAATCCGGACTTCACGCATGCCTCACCGTCAATAGTAAATAGTCAATGGTCAGTAGTTCGTACTCCACGAGTGACGATTGACTATTGACCGGTCGTCGGTCATCGGTCGTCGGGGATCAGTCTTCGTCATGCAGGCCAAAGAGCCGGCGCAAGGCACTCACATAGAGCAGGCCGTCCCGGTTGACGGACTGGCGTTTCAGCTCGGTGGTGGGGTGGTGCAGGATTTTGTTGACGATGCCTTGGGCCAACGTCCGCACCACGTCTTGCTGAGCCGGGCTGAGGTCCGGTAGCCGGCCCAGCGCCCTCTCCAGCTCTACCTCCCGGATCTCCTCCAATCGCCGCCGGAGCGTCACGATCGTGGGGACCACCTCCAGACTCTGCAACCACCGCTGAAAACTCGCCACCGCCCGTTCGATCAAGAGCTCCGCGTGCGCCGCCTCCTGCTGTCGCGCCTGGCGATGGGCGGCCACCACTCCCTCGAGGTCATCGATGTCGTACAGATAGACGTTGTCGATTGCGTTCACCGCCGGGTCAATGTCGCGAGGGACCGCGATGTCAATCAGGAAGAGCGGGCGGTTGCGTCGCAGACGAATGAGCTCCTCCACGTCGGCCTGGTGCAACAGATAATGCGGGGCAGCGGTGGAGCTGATCACGATATCGGCTTGGCGTAACTCGTCCCGAATGTGGTCGAACCGGACCGCCCGGCCTTCAAGTCGGGCCGCCACTTCCACGGCCCGGTCGAAGTTCCGATGGGCGACCAAGACCGGCTGGACCCCCTCACTCCGCAGGTGCCGGGCCGCCAGCTCCGCCATCTCCCCAGCCCCCAGGACGAGGACTCGCCGACCCTGGAGCTCCCCGAAGATCGTCTTGGCCAGCCCGATGGCCGCGGACGGGATCGAGACGGGAGAATTCCCAATCCCCGTCTCCGTCCGGACCTTCTTGGCCACCCCCAAGGCCCGGGTCATCAAGGCGTTCAGGACCGGACCGGTCGCCGCCTGGGCCTGGGCCATCTGGTAGGCCGCCTTCACCTGATTGAGAATCTGGGATTCCCCGAGGACCATCGAATCCAGGCTGGCGGCCACGCGAAATGCATGACGGACAGCAGCCTCTTGCTGGTGGTAGTACAACCTCTCCTTAAAGAGGGCGAGCGGGGTCCGGGTCTCCGCCGCCAGGAGTTCAGGAATCGCCGCCTGGACCTGCGCCGGATCATGGGTAACAGCATAGACCTCCACTCGGTTGCAGGTCGACAGAACCATCCGCTCGAGCACCGCTGCCTCCTTCCCCAAGAGCTCGAAAAAGGCTGGCAGCGCTGTCTCGGGGATGTGGAGGCGTTCCCGAATTTCCACCGGCGCCGTCGTGTGATTGAGCCCTACCGTCAGAATCACCATGGCTCAGCTGCCCCCGTGGGGAGTGCCCAGCAGCACACTCATCCCCACAAACGC
>LXTG01000112.1 GCA_001643535.1 candidate division NC10 bacterium SPGG6
TCTTCCGATCTCGTCAGGCCGCTCGGTACTTGCCCGCACCTGACTCGGGTATCTGGAAAAGGGATTTTTCTTCGCCATGGACTGGTATATTATAGCTCCCGGAAAAGGGGGGTTCAAGAGAAGGTTGTCTAATCGAAGGGGGGGGCGATGTTCAGATTCCGATATGGCGGCAAGAGGGGGAAACCGCACATGCTCCTGGAGAGTGACCAGTTTGTCGTGGTGCGCACCCGCAGCCGCAGACCGCTGGAGGCCAGCATTCTCTCGACGGAGGCACGGCGCACCTTGGATCAATTCAAGCCGGTGATTCGCTTTCCAGCAGCCGGTGTGGAGGTTCTGCGGGCAGGCCCAAAGCGCGACCGCCGAGCCGTGCGAGACAGGGCACGGGCCCTTCTCAAACGTGAGCGCGATTGCCAGTTTGTCGGGCGGGTACTATGCGATCCAAAATCAGGCGTTCCCGTGCTATACACCGAAAACTTCTTTGTCAAGTTCCATGATGATTGCCCTACGAGGACCTGCAAGAGGGTCCTGAACGCGCACGGACTGGTCATCAAGCGCGCGCTTGAGTACGTGCGCAACGCCTACTTCGTGGCAGCACCACAGGGCACCGGCAGGCGGGTCTTCGCTATGGCAGCCAGGCTCCTGCAAAATGAGCGGGTGGAATTATGCCATCCTGAACTCGTCCGTGAAGTTCGATACCGGACTGCGTTTCCGCAGCAGTGGCATCTAAAGAAGACCACGATCGATGGACAGCAGATCAACGCCCACGCGCATGTAGAGGAGGCGTGGGCGATCAGCGAAGCAGAGGGGACGGTCATCGCGATCATTGATGACGGGGTCGATCTTGATCACGAGGAGTTTGGAAACCCGGGCAAGATCATTGCACCGCGCGACGTGACGCGCGGCACCAACAACCCCCGTCCGGGTGCCGGCGACAACCACGGCACTTCCTGCGCCGGTGTGGCCTGCGCCGATGGGCGGTCTGGCGCCTCGGGCGCAGCGCCCAAGGCGCGCCTCCTCCCGATCCGCCTGGTCTCGGGCTTGGGGTCTCAGGCCGAAGCAGATGCATTTGTTTGGGCGGCGCAAAACGGCGCCGACGTCATTTCTTGTAGTTGGGGCCCCGCGGACGGCAATTATTGGGATCCCAACGATCCCCGTCATCAGCAGGTCGTGCCCCTGCCTGACGCAACCCGGCTCGCCATTGATTGGGCCGTGAACAATGGCCGTAACGGGAAGGGATGCGTCATCACGTGGGCGGCGGGGAACGGCAACGAGAGTGTTGACAACGATGGGTACGCGAGCTACGAGAAGGTCATCGCCGTTGCTGCCTGTAACGACACAAGCAAGAAGAGCGTATACAGTGACTTCGGTCGCGCCATCTGGTGCGCCTTTCCGAGCAACGACTTCGAAGCCCCCAAAACGCCTGGAATCTGGACTACCGACCGCTCCGGCGCCGATGGCTACAACCCGGGTGAAACGACCCAAGGCGATGCCGAAGGCAATTACACCAACAGCTTCGGGGGCACCTCGAGCGCTTGTCCCGGTGCGGCGGGCGTGGCCGCCTTGGTGATTGCGCGCAATCCCTCGTTGCGTTGGGATGAGGTCAAGGAAATTCTGAGGCGCTCGTGCGACAAGATCGACACGGCAGGAGGCAACTACGACGCCAATGGCCACAGCCGAAAGTACGGCTACGGTCGCCTGAACGCCAAGACCGCGGTCGCCCTCGCGGTGCCACCCCAGCCGCGCTACCGTGCGATCCACACGGCGGTGCGGGATGTGCCGATCGAGGATCTCAAGATTTCCAAGATTGCGGTGGCCGTGGGAGACACGAACCCCCCCAAGGCGGTCACGATTGGGGTGGACATCGAGCACACGTTCGTCGGAGATCTCATCGTCCGCATCCTGCCCCCGGCAGGAACGGGCGTCGGCCCGGTTACACTGCATGACAGGGCCGGTGGCGGAACCGACAACCTCAAGAGGACCTTTGACGGGGTCAGTACTCCCGCCCTTGCCGCCTTCGCGGGCAAGAACCCTCAGGGGACGTGGACCCTTGACGTGGAAGACACGGCGAAAGATGATACCGGCAAGATCCTGAGTTTTTCTGTTGAGCTGCGCTTCTGACCTTTTCCATCCACGGGACCAACAATTATCCCTATTGTCATGTCTCGAGCACGTTGGACATTGCGCTACCCGATTGAACCCAAGACGACGCCTACCTGCAAGCGCTCCAGGTCCATCTCCCCGATCTTCTCCGAACGTTCCTCTACGTGGCAGGTGTGGATCCGTATCGGGGGGACCGCTTGGGACGCCTAAAGCTCACCCTGGAGGGATTAAAGCGGCGAGACGAGTTGGTCCTGGGCCTCTATTGCAAGTGGAGTATCCGGGTGGTTGCCACCTTTACCGGCGGTTACGCCGCGGACCTCGACGACACGGTCGAGGCACACTGCCCGACCGTCCGGGTTGCTCGCGCACTCCTCTGATTACCTCCTGCGTCAGGGGATCTGGCGAAGGTCAGGAGGGCTGTTGAAAGAACGTACTAGTGCCCCTCCAACTAACTTCTCCCAACATTCACAAGATACAGCCAGGGGCACTGAGGGGTTGTAGGGGAGAGCCTCCCCTACGCCTGGGGGGTGCTCAGCGAGGCGACAACCGAGCGCCGAATCCCGAAAGCTTTCGGGACTAGCGGAAGTGCCGCACCAGAGGGGAATGTTAGCGAGAAATAGTTGGTGCGGCACTAGTGCCCCTTCAACTTGCTCCGCGTAAGGACCCAAAGCTTCCGCGAGGGGCACTGAGGGGTTGTAGGGGAGAGCCTCCCCTACGCCTGGGGGGTGCTCAGCGAGGCGACCGCCGCGCGCCGAAGGGGGGCCCTGCCCCCCTAGCGGAAGTGCCGCACCAGAGGGGAATGTTAGCGAGAAATAGTTGGTGCGGCACTAGAGTCGCTCCAATCGGTCCTGGGCCAGCCGAGCTTCCCGGGACCTGGGAAACTTCGCCATGAGTTCCCGGAGCACCCGTTGCCCCTGAGCCGTCTCCCCGGGGAGTTCTAGGTAAGCGTAGGCCTGCTTCAGCATCGCACTGGGAACCTTGGTGCTGCCAGGGTAATCCTTGACCAATTTGTCAAACTCGCGGATAGCCGCGAGGTATTTCCGTTGACTATAGTAGGACTCGGCAAGCCAGTACTGGGCATTGGGCACCAAGCTGGTCTTTGGAAAGAAGGTCAGATAGTTCTTGAAGCCACTGATGGCCAGGTCATAGTTCCCCTTCGTGTAGTCCGTCAAGGAGTCTTTGTATACCTTCTCCGGAGAGGGGAGAGACCCCTGCATAACGGGCTGACGTGGAATGGCAACGCGAGGGGACTGCGGTGAGGAAAGACCTCCGCCGCGTGGAGGCAGGGGTTGGCTCGCTCCCGAAGGGGGCACGGGGGAGACACCGGGTGGAAACGTCTGCCCGGGCGATGAGGCTTGAGGCAATCCCCCAGGCACTGGAGGGGAGGGAACGGGGACCTGACCTGCCGTCGCACTCCTACCAGGCCTCCCCGGCTCACCTAGGAGCCGGGCCACCTTCATCTCGGTCTCATCCAGCCGCTGGCTAATCTCCGACAGACGGTAACTGTTCTCCTCCAGCTGGCCCTGGAGTATCCGTGTCTCGGTCGCCAACTCCTCGAGACGGGCCACGGCACCGGTCTGTCGAAATGTCCCTCCCTCACCCTCCTGGCCTCCCTCTCTGCCGATCACCCCCCCCTGTCCCAGGGCGTTCACGTCCCCCCGGAGGCCTCGAACGTCCTGTTGAAGGGCCTGGAACTGTTCCGAGGTTACCACACAGGCATTGATCAGCAAGGCGACTCCGACGAGGAGGGGCCAAGTGAGATACCGCTCCATCATCTCCCCCATAATATTACCGCCACGAATGGTTTACCTTCGACCGCGCGAAGGAGGCTGCGGAAGATACCGACCCCCTCCGCGTATGTCGGACCGACCAGGAACGAAAATAAGCTATTTCACCACGACAAAGTGGCCTCGACGGTTCCATTGCCACGCAGATTCGTCATGCCCGAGGACAAAAGGCCGCTCCTCGCCGTAGCTGATCGTGGAGATCCGCTTGGAATCAACGCCCCCTGCCACCAGGTAGTCCCGGACCGTCTTGGCCCGGCGTTCCCCTAACGCCAGATTGTACTCGTTGGTCCCCCGCTCATCGCAGTGTCCCTCCAGCACGATGCGAACCTGGGAATTGGCCGTGAGCCACTGGAGGTCGTTTTCCAGGGTCTGCTTGGCATCAGTTCTGAGAACAGATTTGTCGAAGTCAAAGAAAACATCCTTTAACGCGGACGGCTTCTCTCCGGGCCTTAACGGGGCCTCACGAATTGGCGCCCCTTTTGTCATCTTGTCCCCAGCCATCGCCCCTGGGCCCCCTGTCTGCACCTCCGGCTTTTTGGGGCAACCGGCCAAGAGCAGGGCCCCGGCCAGGAAGAAGACCGAACCCCACAGGGGTCCACGCCATCTGGTCATCGAAGAACCCACCCCTTTCCCCTTCAGTTCCCGTCCCTTCGCCGCCATTCTATCCTCCTTTCTGTGCTGTTATGCCTCCACGGAATGACATCGATCGATCCTCAGGGCGACCAATTCGGAGCAAAGTTGTTCAAGGCACTCCGGGTCAGGCGCTTCAGTCCCGAACCATCGGCGTGCATCACATAGACATCTTTTGTCCCGCTCCTGTTTGAGGAAAAGACCAGATGTCGGCCGTCAGGCGACCAGGCAGGATCCTCATTAGAGCCCACCGTAGTCATCTGCTGAATCCCGGACCCATCCAGGTTCATCAGGTAGATCTGAAAACTCCCGCCCCCGCGATCGGAGATAAAAGCGATTTTGTCGCCCCGCGGCGACCAATGGGGCGATGCATTGTAATCCCCCTGAAAGCTCAGCCGCCGGAGATTGGTCCCCTCTACATCTATCACATAGATCTGGGGGGAACCGCCGCGATCCGAGGTAAAGACGATCTGTCGACCGTTGGGGGAAAATGAGGCAGCGACCGAAATGCCGAGGCCGTTAGTGAGACGCCGGAGCTTCTTTCCATTCAGCCCCATCATGTAAACGTTCGTCCCCCCATCCTTGCTCAGAGACAGCGCCAGCCAACGCCCGTCTGGCGACCAGGCGGGGGAGATGTTCAGTCCGGGCAAGGCCGAGACCTTTTTTCGCCGTCCCGTCTCGAGGTTGAGAAGGTACAGATCGGGATTGCCATCCCGGTAGGACGTATAGGCAAGCAGTTTTCCATCAGGGGAGAAGCGGGGCGAGAGGTTGATGGACCGGTTCCCCGTGACCAGGACCGAGTTGTGACCATCATAGTCCATCAGGTAGAGCTCAGTGGCGCCCCTCTCGACACTGGCATAGGCGATCCGGGTCGAAGCAACCCCACGCTCGCCGGTGAGTCGGAAAACAACCTCGTCGGCCAATCGGTGTACCATCGTCCGGAGCGCCTTCACGTCGCCGAAATAGCGCGTGCCGCCGACAAAAGCTCCTCGGGGCACATTATATACACGTCCCTCGAGAACCAGGTCCTTCCCCTGCTTCGTGAGGTAGGCCGCCACCAGGGCTTGTACCTTTAATTGATTCAGGGAGGGGAGGACCTTCTTTTCTTCGCCCAAGCGGATCTCCTTGGAGTCAAACGGGAGGAAGACAGGGGGCAGGACCTCGAAGATGGTCGAGAACTCCAGATCACCCTTCAGGATCGATTCCGCCCTAGCCGCCAGGTCTGCCCCACCCGACACCAGTTGCAAAGGCTGCAGGCCTACCACGACGACGGGAATCCTCTGGACGGCCCTCCGCGTCACCGTGATATCCACCTGGGCCGACCCGTTGGCAGGCGGCATCCCACCCCAGAGGACCAGGAGGAGCAGCAAGATTCGCCACAGACCAGTCATGCCGTTACTGTCCCCGCATCTCAAAATGGAACCGCACCAAGAGCGTCGCCTCTGTGAAGAGGGGAGGGAACGGGGGAAGGGGAATTGCCTCTTGGACCGCCCGGAGGGCGGATTGATCCAGGAAGAAATTCCTCGAAGGGGTCAGGACCCGGATATCTCGGACCAGGCCCGAGCGCAACACGGTGAAGCCCAGGCTGACCCGCTCCACCTGACCCAGCGCGAGCCCCAAAGAGGGTTCAACCCACCGACTGCTCACCTTTGCCTGGACCGCCGCCAGATAGTAGCTCAGAGAGGGATCAGTTTTATCAGTGGATACGCTACTCTCTGAGACAACCCCTGGGGTTCCTCCATTGCCCGGAGCAGTCGGCAGCGCTGCCGGAAGCGGCGCCTGGGCAACCGTCGGCGGCGCGGACGAAGATGGCGTCGCTGCAGGCTTAGGGGCTTTACGCGGCCTCCGCGTCACCTTCTTCCTTTTGGGAAGAGTGAGTGTCTCGCGGGAAGCCGACGGGGCCTTCGCCTTGGCCTTCGGGACTGATGGGGTGACCTGAGTCGACGCCTTTGGGGACCGCGGCACTGAAGCCGGCGCCTTTTTGCGGGACGGCTTCGCCTGTCGAGTCCCAGGAAGCTCCACCAGCGTCACCTTGTACGCCACCGCCACTTTAAAGGGATTCGCGGTGAGGGACGGAGTGAGAAAGACCCCGGCGAAAACCAAGAAGTGCAGCACCAGGGAAAAGGCCAGATTGACCCTAAGCTCTCTCCCCTCCCCGCTCATCTCCGAGGGGTGTCCCACCCCCCCCTACCGCCTCCTCTCACGAGGATGCAGGGGTTCGGTCACCATTCCCAGCCGGTCGATCCCGGCCTTCTTGACAACATCCATTATCTGAACCACCACCCCATAGGGGACCTTCTCGTCGGCCCTCAGGAAGATCGCCGCCCTGGGATTGCGCTTTTGGAGGCCGGTCAGGACCTTCTGGAGCCGGCCCAGGGTAATCTGTTGATCGTCCAGAAAGATTGCCTTGTTCTTGGTGACGGTGAGAACCAGCCGCTCCTCGGGCTGGACGTTTCTGGTCTCGGTCCGCGGGACCTGGACATCGATCCCCCGGATCATCATGGGGGCGGTGATCATGAAGATGATGAGGAGCACCAACACCACATCCACGAAAGGCGTGACGTTGATTTCTGACATGGCGCCGCCCAGCCGCTGCTCCGATCCGGGGAGATGCGCGCTCATCGTCCCACCGCGAGCCGTTGTGCTAGGCCCAGAAACTCTAAAGTAAACAGATCCAATTGGGTCCCGATCCCGCGCATGCGGTTCACGAAATAGTTATAGGCGATGACGGCCGGTATGGCCGCAGCCAGCCCCGCGGCGGTCGCGATCAAGGCCTCGGCGATTCCCGGGGCCACGGCCCCTAAATTGGCGGAACCCGCCGCCCCGATGCCGACGAAGGCATTAATGATGCCCCAGACCGTGCCAAAGAGGCCGATAAAGGGGGTCACACTTCCGGTCGTTGCGAGGAAGATATTATAGCGCTCCAACCGGGAGAGCTCTTTCAGGCTGGCATGCCTCAGCATCCGGCCGATCCCTTCCAGGATCTCCCCGCTCCGTTCCGGCGGCCCGCTCGAAGGTGTCTGTCCGGGATTGCCGCCGGGGTGCGGGTTCCCCTTCATGTAATAACTGAGTTCCCGAAATCCTTCGCGAAAGAGGGCCGCCACTGGAGATGCGGGATACCGTTTAGCCTCCTCGTGCATTGCATTCAGATTCTTGGACGCGCGAAAGAGGTGGAGGAAATGGTCCGATTGCCGCTCAGCCCTCCCAAGAGTCCGAAACTTTAAGAAAATGACGGCCCAGGAGGCTATGGAAAAAAAAAGGAGAAGGAGAAGGACCCCCTTGGCCACCGGCCCGGCCTGAAGGACCAGATGTAACACACTGATGCTACTCATTTCGTGTCATCTATAGCACGGTCCCCCGGAGGCGTCAAGCGGTTGTGCCGGTGCATTCTGTCACTCCGCCGGGACCTGGCGAGCCTGCGAGACCTCCGCCGAGAAGGACGAAGACCTTCGGGTCGAGAGATTGTGAGACCGTCCTCAACCTCGAGGGTGGTCACACTTACTTGAAGCGGCCCGGGTCAGCTTCCTTGCCGCGCGTTAGGCCGCTTCCTCTTGTTTTGCGCGCACCGAAGGGCTTTCTCGCCCCGATGCCTCTTCCGGTTCGAGAAGAGGAGGTTCCCCAACTGTTCGGTGTTTAATGGTCGATTGGATGGTCCGGAGTTCCTTGTCCTCGAAGCCCCCTTCGTTTCCGAAGACTTTATGCATCTCTCCTCCTTTCATCAGATGAGAATGCCCTTTGAGGAGCTAAAAAAGCAACATTCGTGCCAGAGATGACGAGAGGTTTCGCCCCCATCTACAATAATTAGACACCTCCCGTTGGCAAAAGTTTCATCACGGAAGGGGATCCTCCCCGTTTCCTTGCGCTCGGCACCGGCCTCCAGCGGCTGAGACCTCCCCCTTCGTTGACAACCCCCCACCCCTTTGCTACCGTCATAGATTATTTGTGCATACAACACGAGAGGAAATGCAGCTGAGCGCGCCATGATGCCCTTGCCGCGATTCGACACCGTAGACATCAGTTCCCTCCCGGGGGTCAATCCCGTTTTTCGCGATTATGTGAAGGGGGCGCCCACCCTGCGCGATTTCTATCGATGGGATCCTCGGGAGCCGCAGGACCGCCTTCTCAAGCTCTTGACCCAACGAAGCTATGAACGAAACCATCTGGCGGCTATCCTGACCGACCAGAATCGGGCATGGGGAGCGGGTGAAGCACTCCTCGCGAGCATCGAACGCCTGCGCGACCCCCAGGCGGTAACGGTGGTGACTAGTCAGCAGGTGGGGCTCTTCGGAGGCCCTCTCTATACCCTTTACAAGGCTCTAACCGCAGTCGCGTTGGCCCGCCAGGTGGAGTCAGAGTGGCAGCTCCCTTGCCTTCCACTCTTCTGGATGGCCTCCGAGGACACCGATTTCGCCGAGATCGACCACCTTTTTATGCCCGACCACCAAGACCAGGTGACGCCCCTCCGCTACACGCCGAACGAAGGGTTCGGGATCGACCTCCCGGCAACTCACGCGCTCACCCTAAAGATCGGTGACACCCTCGCCACCTTCGAGGAGGCGGTGGGCCCAGGTCAGCTTCAAGAGAGAGTTTTCACGCTCCTCCGGAACTGTTATACGCCCGGGGCAAACCTGGTCTCCGCCTTTGGCCGACTGTTCAACTCCCTCCTCGGGGATCGAGGTCTGATCCTGGTGGATCCTGCCGACCCCCGCCTCAAGGCCTTAGCTCGCCCCCTCTTCCTGCAAGAGGTCACCACGGCCCCCGCCTCGGCACGGCTCATTCAGACCGCGTGGGAGAAGCTCCGGGGTCTCGGATACCGCCCTCAAGTTCGCCTGCGGGGAGAAGGCCCGAACCTGTTTTACCTGCACGAGGGGCGGCAGCCCCTCAAAGAGGGGGGGGATTCCGGCCTGCTCCGTGCAGGCACCCGGAGATGGGCAGACCGAGAAGAGCTTCGACATCTCGTGGAGGAGGCGCCGGAACGGTTCAGCCCCAATGTTGTCCTCCGCCCCCTGATGGAAAGCTTCCTCTTCCCCACGGTCGCCCACGTGGGCGGACCGCACGAAATCGCCTACTACGCCCAGCTCCGGGAGGTCTTCGACTATTTCAACGTCCCGATGCCTTTCCTCATTCCCCGGGCGACGCTCACCCTCGTGGAGGGGCGGATCGAGAGACTACTCAAGAAACACCACCTGACCCTCCCGGCCCTCCAGCAAGATCCCGAAAAGGTAGTGGGCCAGGTCCTACGCCGCTCCCTCCCCAAGACCTTTGTGGCCAAGCGAGAGAGGATCCTGCGGGCGGTCCTCAAGAATTTTCAGGAGCTCAAGGCGTTGGTCTCAACCCTTGACCCCACGCTGACTCCACGGGTGGGTGGGGTGGAGGGATTGGTGAAGAAACAGATCGAAGAGGTGGATCGACTTCTCCTCCGGTCCTTCAAACGGCGCAATCACGAGGTCCGAACCCAGGTTCTTCGGATCCTGGCTCATCTGGTCCCCAGGGGAGAACTGCAGGAACGAGTGTACGGCTTCGTCCCCTACCTCTGCCGGCACGACCTCGCCCTCATCGACCTGATCGCTGCCGCCATTGACGGGCCGGGATGGGAGCACCGGCTCCTCTATTTAGGCGCCTCGCGGGGCGCCTAGTTCACGGTTCATAGTTCATGGTTCATGGAAAAAAGCTCATAATGCATATTTCAGCGTTGAGGATGCGGCAATCAACGTTCTTGCTTTACCATGAACCCTGAACCATGAACGCTGAACAACTATTATGAAGATTGGCATCACCTGCTATCCGACCTATGGGGGAAGCGGCGCCATCGCCGCGGAGCTGGGGATCCAGCTCAGTCAACGGGGGCACCAGGTCCACTTTATAAGCTACGCCCTCCCCTTTCGCCTCCCCACCTTCCGGCAAGACCTCTACTTTCATCAGGTGGAGACGATGTCCTATCCTCTCTTCGAGCACACTCCCTATACCATTCCCCTGGCGGCCAAGATGGCGGATGTGACGCAGGCAGAAGGGTTGGACGTGCTGCACGTCCACTATGCCATCCCTCACGCCGTGTCGGCCTTCTTGGCCCGCGAGGCGGTGGAAGGCCAGGTGAAGGTCCTGACCACGCTTCATGGGACCGATATTACTTTGGTAGGGACCGATCCCTCCCTCCGGTCGATCACGCGCCTCGCCATAAACATGAGTGACCAGGTCACCGCCGTCTCATCCTACCTGGAACAGAGGACCCGAGAGACCTTCCATCCTAACCGCCCCATTCGGGTCATCCCGAACTTCGTGGATAGCGCCAGGTTCCGCCCGGGTCAAGAGGAGGCCCGTCACGGTTTCGCCCGGCCGGGAGAGCGGATCCTGCTGCACCTCAGCAATTTCCGCCCCGTCAAGCGAGTCACCGACGTGATCCGGATCTTCGCCAAGGTACGGCAGGAGGTACCAGCGAAACTCCTGATGGTGGGGGACGGGGTCGAACGTCCCACGGCCCAGTACCTGGCCCGAGAGCTCAATATCGAGAAGCATGTTCTCTTCCTGAGCCGCCAAGACGATATCCCGGGCCTCATGAAGGTCGCCGACCTCTTCCTGCTTCCCAGTGAACAGGAGTCGTTTGGGTTGGCGGCGCTCGAGGCCATGAGCTGCGGGGTCCCGGTCATCGCGAGCCAGGTGGGGGGTCTTCCCGAGGTCATCGAGGATGGGGTAAGCGGATTCCTGTATCCCGTGGGGGACGTGGAGGGGATGGCCGAGGGGGCTCTCCGCGTACTAATGAACGAGCCGTTCCACCGCCGGTTGGCGCAGGCGGCCCGCCAGCGGGTCCTTGACCACTTCGACGCCTCGCACATCGTTCCCCAGTACGAGGCTCTCTATCGGGACCTTCTCGAGTATTAGGGCGCAGCGCCGTGCTGGCCCAAGACGCCCAGCAGGCAGGGGCCATGCGGCTACACGATTCTTGACCGCCTGCGCTCTCAAGCACCCCACACAAACAACCCCATGACGAGGAGGTCACCATGGTCGGCCAGTCCCGGAGTAAGTATCAAAGCCTTGGCCTCAACCTCCTGCGCATCATGACCGGCTTTCTCTTCATACCGCATGGTGCGCAGAAGCTGTTCGGCCTGTTTGGTGGATTCGGGGGTCAATCAGGTGCTACGGCACCGCTCTTCTCGCTGCTAGGCCTTGCGGGATTCCTGGAGTTCTTCGGTGGGGTGGCCATCCTCCTCGGGCTCTTCACGCGGCCGGTGGCTTTCATCTTGTCGGGGCAGATGGCCGTGGCCTACTTCATGGCACATGCGCCTAATGGATTTTGGCCGGTGCAGAATCGAGGCGAGCTAGTAGTCCTTTACGCCTTTGTGTTTCTCTTCCTGGCAGCAGCCGACGGGGGGGGGTTGAGTGTGGACGGGTTGCTCCGCAAGCAAAAGGGGTGAAAGGACAACCGCGGATCAGAAAGGAGCAACCTGCTCCTCGGTGGGCTCGGCTCAGCAGTACCACGGTTCGGTGAGGTACGGGATTGTAGCGCGCGCCGGCGCCTGGGCCTTGGGTGGCAGAGGACGGACGGAGCCTTCTGACGCCTGCTCGGCCAGCAACCAGACGCGCGAAAAGATCTCGCGCCGACCCTCTCCACGAGCCGTGGCCGCCTGGACAAGTGCCTGAATGTCCGCCTGCAACTGGTCAACCCGGGGATCGGCGTGTCGCCAGGGATAGACCAGGGCAGCCTCGTCAAAGGGCCTCACCATCTGCCGCACCTCGTTGAGCTCGAGCAAGCGCGAACCCGCAGGGATCAACAACCGAATCGCAAGCTGAATGGGGGCGACGTGGTCGATGAGACCGAGGTCTACCAAAAGTGACAGCAGATCCTGGTAGCCCTCGATCGAGATCCACGGGGTAAATGCGACGAAGGTCGGGTTCAGGGTCAGCCCCGCCTCGCGGCAGAGGCGGACGACTTCGATAAAATCCTCCCGGGTGTGGCCCTTGTCCAAGAGGGCAAGCACGCGGTTATCGATGGACTCCACCGCAGTGGTGACAAAGAGACACCCGGTCTCTTTCAATGTCTTCAGGTGCACCGCGTGCTTCAGGAGATGCTCAATCTTCATGGTCACGTCATAGGTCAGTTGCGGGTGTTCCTCGTGCAGGGCCCGGACCAGTACCAGGGAATGACCGACCCCGTTGAAAAAGTCGGGATCGCCAAAGGTGATATGCTCCGCGCCGGCCGCGACCTGCTGTCTGATGTCTTCCAAGACCACGTCCCGCTGCACGATGCGGAATTGCCCCTGATAGACCGGGACCACCGGGCAGTGGCGACACAGATATTTGCAGCCCCGACTCGCTTCTGTATATCCGACCGTTCGACTCTGCCCGTCTCCGAGTTCGACCCGTGCATACTTTGATAAGGCCGCGAGGCCACTCCGGTCCGGGACCAGAAATGTTTGTTTGGTCAACGAAACCAGGGGTTCAACCTGTGGAATCCCCTTCGTCGCCCCCGGCGCACTGCTGATCCGTTTGACGAGACTCACCAGCCCCCCTTCGAACTCCCCGCCAAGGACGGAATCTGCACCGAGCCTTCGCAGGAAGGGTTCATTCATCGAGGCGTAGAGGCCGTAAAAGCAGAGATGGGCATGCGGGTTGAGCGCTTTGACCCGCCCCACGACCCGTGCGGCGATGCGGGTCGCCGTGTGCATCGGCAGGTAAAAGGCCACGACTTCAGCAGCGCGGATCGCCTCCTCGTCGAGGCGATCCACGGCGAGGTCGAGGCAGGTCACCCCGGCCCCGGCCTGACGGAGCCAAGCAGCAGGGGAGGCCAGCCCAAAGGGCTGCCGCCCCAACTCATACGTGGAGATCAGCACGACCTGCATAAGAGACTTTTTCCGTGGGGCAGGACACTCGAAAGACAGCTCACCTCGATAAGACGTACCCCGAGGTGGTAGAGGGCCCTTTGTGAGGAGCTATCCTAGACCTTACCCGAAGGGGGATTGTCCACCCTTGGCGGGCTGGAAAAAGGGATTGTTACCCGAAGCGTGGTCGGTCCTGTCGATGATCTGGCGGATCTCGGGGACCGCCTCCTTGATCATCACCTCGATCCCCTGCTTCAAGGTCACGTCAGCCATCCCGCACCCCTGGCAACCCCCGCCGAGGGCGATGTAGGCAATGTCATCCTTGACGTCAAGGAGCGAGACGTTCCCGCCATGCGCCGCCACGCCCGGGTTGATCTGGGTATCGATCACGTCCTGAACGGCCTGCGCCTTGGGGTTGGTCCATAGAGAGTTCGGGTTGTCGAACTTGAAGCCGCTTTCGTACACCCCGTCGACATAATCGATCGTCACGCCCTTGAGGTTCGGCGCGCTCTCGGGATCGACGACCACCCGTACGCCCCCGGCATCGATCACGGTGTCATCGGCCCCTCTCTCACTCTCTCCCACGAACTGGATGTCGTACTGGAAACCGCCGGGGCCGCGCCCCCTAATCGCGACACGCAGCGCGAGATCCTTCTGCTCTTCGGCCTCCATAATCGCCCGGACCTTCTTGCTTGCCGCCTCCGTCAACGTAAGCATTGCTTCCTCCTTCATGGGGCTCATCGCCCTCGAGATTCACAAATTACTCCCCCAGGCACGGGGGGAGCCCAAGCCTCTAACATGCCTTCTTTCCCATCGTCTCCACCCTCCGAAACTCTCACCTCGTCGACGCTTTCATTTTAGTCTCAAACGACGGCACTTGTCAACCCGAAGGTTTCGCGCCCGGAACCGCTTATCTGTCCCCGGGGATCTCACAAGGGGGGCTGATGATAAATGTCAGCCGCCGATGCGCTTCGCGCAGCGCGGCTTCAACGCGGTCCGGGGTGTCGTCACGAGCAAAGATAAACCCCAGGTACCGTGTCCCTTCCGGCAGGGGAACGACCTCGTGCCCCACGGGGATGGTGATCCTGATCTCCTCGATCCCTGGAACACGCCGAGCCTCGTCCTGGCCTCGCACTTCGCGGAGAGTCCCAGCCTGCGGGATAGGGATCATCATTACCCCGGCGGCCCGTCCCTCGCGCTCCAAGGATGCTACCTCAAGCCCCATCGCGTCTCGGAGAATCATCTCCTCCAGGGAGATGCCCGCACCGAACCGCAGCGTGCGAGAGCAGAGCCCCCCGATGGAGCGGGGGGCCATCTCGAGGATCCATGGCCCCTGGTCGTTCACCCTGAGCTCTGCATGCACGGGCCCATGCCGGAGGCCAAGCGCATTCACCGCCTCAGCCGTACAGGCCACGACCGATTGCTGCACCGGAGCCGGGTGGCGCGATGGGGTAACATAGATCGTCTCCTCAAAGAAGGGGCCCTCCAGGGGATCTGGCTTGTCAAAGAGGGCCAACACTTTGAGCTTGCCTTCCGAGAGGAGTCCTTCGACCGCCACCTCGATGCCCGGGATAAATGTCTCGACCAGGATCTGCTGCGCTAACGCGCCGCCCTGAACGGCGACTTCCGGCCGGCGTAAGATGGCAACGACCCTCTGGAAGGCGGCGACGAACTGGGCCGGATCGTCTGCGCGAATGACCCCGCGACTGGCAGAGAGAAACAGGGGTTTCACGACGCAGGGGAAACTCACCCGGCGGGCGGCCTCTTCAGGGTCCTCATCGATGGAGACGAGCGTGGAATGCGGCGAGGGGAGAACGGCCGCTGCCAGGACCGCCCGCATGCGGTGCTTGTCCCGGGCCGCGGTGACCGCATCCACCGGATTGTGGCGTAGTCCCAGCGCAGCCGCCGCCATGGCTGCCAGGATCGCGCCGTCGTCATCCGCGGAGACCACGGCCTGAATCGGGTACTGCTTGGCAAATGCGACGATGGCACCTGAGGCCTGCTCCGGCGCCAGGAAATTGAGCGTGAGGTGGCCACCGGGATTCGCCGCCGACAAGATTTGCTCGCGGTCGGAACCGACCACCACAGGTACCCCGAGCCGCTGCGCCGCCTCGATGAATGCACTCGCCCGGTAGGTGTTCGTGGTCATGAGGAGAAGCAGGCGCTCCATGCGTCCCGGAATCCTCCTTTCTGCCTGCAGATCCGACCCTTACTCTCCTGCGACGCTGGGCGGCCCGTCAGGGGATACTATTCACAGGACGCCCTGGGAGCGATTAGAGGTTCTTCACCTCATCCACCAGCTTGACCAGGGACTCTCGAGCATCCCCAAAGAGCATGAAAGTCTTCTCGTTGTAGAACAGCTCATTTTCGATCCCGGCGAATCCGGGGTTCATGCTCCGCTTGAGGACGATGACGTGCCCAGCCTTATCCACATCGAGGATCGGCATCCCGTAGATCGGGCTGCTTGGAGAGTTGCGAGCGGCCGGATTTACAACGTCGTTGGCGCCCACAACCAAAACCACGTCCGTCCTTTCGAACTCGGGGTTGATCTGCTCCATATCGAAAAGCTGCGGATAAGGTACATTGGCTTCTGCCAATAGCACGTTCATGTGACCTGGCATCCTCCCAGCCACGGGGTGGATGGCGTACTTCACGGTCACCCCTCTCTTCTCCAGGAGGTCGGCGAGATCTCGCACCTGGTGCTGGGCCTGGGCGACCGCCAAACCATAGCCCGGGGCGACGACGACAGACCGGGCGTAGCCCAGCATTACTGCCGCGTCCTCCGCCGACGTCTCGCGCACCCCCCGGGCCGCGAGGCCACGTCCGTCATCCCCCACGGTCGCCGCAACCTGAGCCCCGAACCCGCCAAACAAGACATTGGCGAACGACCGGTTCATCGCCAGGCACATGGTCTGAGTCAGGATGATGCCCGAGGCACCCACCAGCGCCCCGCTGATGATCAGGCCGTGGTTCGAGATCACAAACCCGGTCGTCGCGGCCGCCAACCCCGAATAGGAGTTGAGGAGACAAATGACGACCGGCATGTCCGCGCCCCCAATTGGGATCACGACCAGCACGCCGAGGATCAGGGCGATCACGTTCATCGCGATGAACACGCCCGAGTGGCCGGGCGAGATCACCAGGTACATCCCCATTCCCCCGATGGACAGGAAGAGGATTAGATTGAGCAGGTGCTGGAATCGGAAGAGCACCGGCCGGCCGGAGATGATCTCCTGGAGCTTCCCGGCGGCGACTATGCTCCCAGAGAACGTCACCCCTCCAATGAGCGTGGCCGCGTAAATGCTGACCGCCGTTTCCAGCGTGAGGAGGGATCCCGACTGCACAAACTGATGCCACACCGCCGCTGCAACAAGCTGCGAAGCGCCGCCGCCAAAACCGTTCAAGATCCCCACCATCTGGGGCATGGCGGTCATCTTGACCGCGCGCGCCATCCAGAGACCCAGCGCTGACCCGATCACGACTCCGACGACGATCCACTGGAAGCCCAGGATCTGCCGGTCAAAGAGCGTTGCGACAATCGCAACGAGCATGCCCAGCGCGGAGAGAAAATTCCCCCCGCGCGCCGTGGCCGGCGTGGCGAGACGCTTGAGGCCGACGATGAAAAGGGAGGCGGCAACGAGATAGGCGAGCTCGATGAAACCGGCCATTACCTCTCGGCCTCCGGTTTCCTCTTGAACATCTGAAGCATCCGGTCGGTCACGACGTATCCGCCGACCACGTTGATCATGGCGAACGCCACCGCAATCACCCCGAAGATTGTCGCGAGGGTCGTAGCCCCCATCCCTGCCACGACCATCGAACCGATGATCGTGATGCCGGAGATGGCGTTCGATCCCGACATCAGTGGGGTGTGCAGCGTGGGTGAAACCTTGGTGATGACCTCGAAGCCCACGAACATCGCGAGCACGAAGATGACCAGGAGGATAACCAGGCCTTCGCTCATGGGTGTCTCGCCCTCCCCTCGTGCGTGATACAGGTATCGTTGGTGATCGGGTCGTTGAAATCGAGCTCGAGCTTCCCGTTGCGCATCAGGTGGAGCAGGAAGCTCGAAATGTTCCTGGAATACATCTGGCTCGCATGCACGGGTATAGAGCTTGGGAGATTGAGCGGCCCGTGGATGGAGACGCCGTGTTTGGTGACGGTGCTGCCGGGCTCGGTCAGCTCGCAATTGCCTCCCATTTCTGCCGCCAGGTCCACTATCACCGAACCCATCTTCATTTGCTGGACCATCTCGCCGGTGATGAGGATGGGAGCGCGTTTCCCCGGGATGAGCGCCGTGGTGATGACGATATCGACCTCCGAGACATGACGGTGGAGCAGCGCCCTCTCCCGGTGTTGTGACTCCTCGGAGAGCTCTTGCGCGTAGCCGCCGGCATCCTCCGTGCTCTTGCCCGCCAGCTCGACGCTCAGGAAGGTGGCCCCGATACTCTCCACCTGTTCCTTGACAGCGGGCCGGACGTCGTAGGCCTGGACCACCGCCCCCAGGCGGCGCGTGGTGGCGATCGCCTGGAGCCCGGCCACGCCTGCCCCCAGAACCAGAACCTTAGCCGGAGGGACTGTCCCCGCCGCCGTGATCAGCATCGGAAAGAGCTTCCCCAACGAACTGGCAGCGATCAGGGCAGCCTTGTAACCCGCGATCGTGCTCTGCGAAGAAAGGGCGTCCATCTTTTGGGCTCGGGCGATGCGGGGAATACAGTCCATGCTGAAGCTGGTGATCCTCCGCTCCACCAATCGATGGACCAAATCGGGGTCACTCTCGGGGTGCAGAAAGGAGATGAGCACCGCGCCTTCTTTCATCAGATCCACCTCATGCTGTCCCAGCGCCGCGTTCTGGACGGGTTTCTGTACCTTGAGAATCACGTCCGCGTGAGCCAGTAGGGTGCGAGCATCGGGCACGAGAGCGGCCCCGACCTCTTCATAGGCGCGGTCCGGAAAAAAGGCGCCTTCGCCGGCCCCGGCTTCAACCAGGACCTCCGTCCCCGCTTTTACCAGGGTACCGGCGGCTTCAGGGACCAGGGCTATCCGCTTTTCGTCCGGCACAATTTCTTTAGGAATACCGACCCTCATGCAGTCCTCCCGGGAAACGCGTCTTTACAAGTCCCTATCCCCTGCACATCTTCGGATTCAGGTGAAATGCTACTCCGTGAAACCCTTTTGGTCAAATCTCAGTATGGACCTGCAGCCCGGTGCCGAGTGAGTTTGACAAAGTAACACACATATACCACATGATGCAATGACCGTCCGTCACTACGATCACGCGTCTCCATCGCTTCGACCGATCATATCTTTGAAAAGCCCGCACCATGACGGGGCCGCAGTCGGAGACCCGCTGTTTCTCAACATGCTAGTGCCGTACCAACTATTTCTCGCTAACATTCCACCCTGGTGCGGCACTTCCGCTAGTCCCGAAAGCTTTCGGGATTCAGCGCTCGGCTGTGCCCTCGCTGAGCACCCCCCAGGCGTGGGGGAGCCTCTCCCCTACAACCCCTCAGTGCCCCTGGCTCTATCTTGTGAATCTTAGAGAAGCTAGTTGGAGGGGCACTAGGCGATGGTGCCCAAGTCACGGAGGTGAGCGATCTCAGAGCGATCGAGGCCGAGCCAGAGTAGGACGTCGTCGGTGTGTTCGCCCAAAAGGGGCCCAGGACGACGTATCTGGCCTGGGGTGAGGGAGAGCTTCACTGGGATGCCAATGTTTTTGACTTTCCCAGCCGTCGGATGATCTAGCTCCACGAGCATCTCGCGATCCCGAATGTGGGGGTCCTCGTAAACCTGGGCTATATTGTAAATGGGGCCGGCCGGAACCCCAGCAGCCTCCAAAAGGGCGAGCCACTCTCCCATCTCCCGCTGAAGAAAGACCGGGTGGAGGGCAGCGGAAAGCTCCCGGGAATTCCGGACCCGGTCGGCATTGGTCAGGAAGCGGGGGTCTTGGGTAAGGTCCTGCCGTCCGAGGACCCCGCACAGCTTCTCCCAGGTAGACTGATTTGCCCCGCCGATGCTGATGGCCCCGTCCTTCGTCTCGAAGACCTGGTAGGGGGCATTCAGTCGGTGGGCCGAACCCTTGGGCGGGGGAATCTCCCCAGTGGCAAAGTAGATGGAAGACTCCCAAAAGGTGTAGGCCACCGCCCCCTCCAGAAGCGAGGTGTCGACGTGCTGCCCCTCTCCAGTCTTTAGGCGGTGGACATAGGCCGCCAGAATCCCGTAGGCGCCATAGAGCCCCGCATTGAGATCAGAGATGGGTACCCCCACTTTCGTCGGAGGGCTGCCGGCGTGGCCGGTTATACTCATGAGCCCACTCATCCCCTGGGCGATGAGATCGAAGCCACCTCGACTCCGGTATGGGCCGGTTTGGCCGAACCCAGAGATGGAGCAATAGATGATGGTAGGATTGATCTTTTGGATGGCCTCGTAGTGGAGGTCGAGGTTCTCCATGGTCCCCGGGCGGAAATTTTCCACCAGGATGTCGCTCCGCCTCGCGAGGCGCCGAAAGACCTCGCGACCCTCTTCCGATTTGAGATTGAGGACCATACTTCGCTTATTCCGGTTTATCGCCAGGAAGGCGGCCGACTCCCCATGAATAAAGGGGGGGCCCATGGCCCGGGAATCGTCCCCTCCCTGGGGTTTCTCGACCTTGATGACATCGGCCCCCATGTCGGCCAGGAGGAGGGTGCAAAAGGGTCCCGCCATCACTTGGCTCACATCCAGGACCACCGCCCCCTCGAGCGGCATGCGTTCCGTCATGCGACTTCCCTGCTTTCCCTGCCCATGGTTTATCGTCCACGAAACTCTGGCTTGCGTTTCTCCAGAAAGGCCCGGCGCCCCTCCTGGAAGTCCTCCGTATCGAAGCAGGCAAAGACGAGCTTGACCTCTTCAGGGGTGAGACCGTCAAGGCCGGGATTGCGAAGGACCGTCTCCAGGATCTGCTTATGCCAGCGATGGCTCAGCGGCGCGTAGGCGGCTATCTCAGCGGCTACCTGGTCGGTGACCTGTTCGATCTCGGCCAGTGGGACGAGGCGTGAGACCAAGCCGATTCGCAGCGCCTCCTCGGCCTCGACCATCCGAGCCGTGAGAACAATGTCCATGGCTCGACCGGCTCCCACGAGGCGGACCAGCCGCGACATCTCCCAGTGCGGCATGACAATCCCCAACTTGGCGGTGGGCATTCCGAACCGGCTGTTGTCGGCGGCGATCCTGAGATCGGTCGCGATGGCTAGCTCGAGCCCGCCCCCCACACAAAAGCCCGCGACCATGGCGATCGTCGGCTTAGGGAGATTGGCGACGGCTTGAAAGGCCTCTTCGACCCCCGCATGATACTGTCTGGCCAGGGCCGAGTTGCTGCGCTGCGCCTCAAACTCGGCGATATCGGCCCCGGCCGAGAAGGCCTGCGTCCCGGCCCCCCGCAGAATCACCACCCGCACCGCAGGGTCGGCCTGAAGCTCGGCCATAAAAGCCGAGAGCTGCTTCCACATCTCGTAGGTGACCGCGTTGCGCTGCGCCGGCCGGTTAATAGTAATGGTAGCAATGCCGTTTTTGATCTCCCGCAGCAGTTCCTGGTTCATGTCCTGCACCCTCCTCTGCCCAGATCCAGTGAACGGTCAGCGGTGAGCGGCTTCAACGGCCTCCCTCAAGATTTCCGCCGGGTGCCTGGCGACCCGCCCGGTCCCGTGGAGAATTTGCTGCCGACACGAGACTCCCGAGGCAACGATCTCCACCTGCGTCCCGACCTCCTCGATCGCCGGAAACAGGCGCTGCCGGCCGATAGCTACCGAGAGGTCGTAGTGCTCTCGCTCGAAGCCGAAGGAGCCCGCCATGCCGCAGCAACCTGCATCGACCTCATCAACCGTGAGTCCCGGGATCAGGCGCAGGGCTTCGATCGTCGGCCGGGACCCGATCAACGCCTTCTGATGGCAGTGGCTGTGGACGAGAACCCGCCGTTCAGTTTCCCGAAACGCTCCCCGAATCTCACCCAGCCCGTGACGGTCGAGGAGGAACTCTTCCAGGAGAAAGCTCAGGCGCGCCACCGCCTCGGCCTCGGGGCTCTCCACCAGGTCGCGGTACTCGTCCCGGAGGGTCAAGAGACAACTTGGCTCACACCCCACGATGGGGATCCCGGCCTTCACGTAGTGATACAACCGATCGACCGTCACCCTGGCGCGCCTGACCGCCTCTCCGAGGAGCCCTTTGGAAATCAAAGTCCGCCCGCAGCAGCCCGCATCCGCCAGGACCACGTGATAGCCCAACCCCTCAAGAA
Organism: candidate division NC10 bacterium SPGG6; assembly: GCA_001643535.1. Taxonomy (GTDB): domain Bacteria; phylum Methylomirabilota; class Methylomirabilia; order Methylomirabilales; family CSP1-5; genus CSP1-5. The sequence continues at coordinate 21,600 of LXTG01000112.1, forward strand.
GTGTGGTTGCCGCGATCCCCACCTCTGGATAGTGATAGTTCATGAAGGTATCGGGAAAGAGAGCGACCGGCCCATTGGCCCCTGGCGGCGACCCACCCCGCCTCCCGAACCATCGGGTAAAGCTCGGAGAGACAAACGGAGGGAGCGGGCGCCGCCCGTCGATCCCCACGAGATGGTCCAGTAACCATCGGGTGCCGGGGATCGCCATCGCCCAGTTCGAGAGTGGCGCTAGCCGACTCCCCCACCGGCCCAACGCCGCCGCGTGGGCAAAAATCCGGGTCCGGAAAGGGATGCCGTTTTTCTCATAGTACCGGGCGAGAAATTCAGCCTTCAGCTTGGCCATATCGACGCTCGTGGGGCACTCGCTCTTGCAGGCCTTACACTCGAGGCACAGATCTAACGCCGCATAGAGCTCGGGCCCGCTCAGGGCCTCGGGGGGGAGCTCCCCCGAGAGCGCCGCCCGCAGGAGATTGGCACGACCGCGGGTGGAGTGTTCTTCCTCGCGAGTGACCATGTAGGAGGGACACATTGTCCCGCGCATCTTCCGGCAATTTCCGACTCCGATACATCGTTCGACAGCCGTGGCGAGACTCCCCTCCTCCCGAAACCGGTGATGCGTCTCTACAGCGGCCGTCCGATACACTTCTCCATATCGAAGTTGGTCGTTGACCTGGGGCGGATCATCGCTCACGATCTTGCCGGGATTGAGAATGCCGTGTGGGTCCAAGAGTGCCTTCACCTCGCGGAAGGCCTTCTCGAGCTCACCGTACTGCCCCCCAATGTAGCTGGTCCTGGACAATCCATCCCCGTGCTCCGCACTGATGGTTCCATTCAGCCCCCAGACGATCTCGTGGGCCTCCTCGGCAATGGACCGGATGAGCGCGATATCCCGCGGGTCTTTCGGATCTAAAAAGGGCAGGATATGGAGGTTGCCGTCCCCGGCGTGCCCGTAGATACCTGCCGTCACCTTATATCTATCGAAGAGCTGCCGCATCTTTCCGATGAAGTCGGGCAGACGCGTAGGATGAACAGCAGCATCCTCGATGAAAATCAAAGGCTTGCGGGGACCCTGTATCTTACTGATGACCGCCGCCGCGACCTTTCGAAGGGCGAGGATCTTTGCTTGATCATCGGACGAGGGCGCCAGGAGCATCCCGGTGGCAAGACGGCATTCCTCCACCACTCGTCTATGCGTCGCCGCCATAGCAGCCTCGACATCTTCGGTGCGCTCCCCTTCGTGCTCGAGGATCAGAACCGCCTCCACCCCTTCTGGGAGGAAAGGGCGAAGCCCGGGATCATGTCGTCTGCTGAGATCCAGAATCTGCCGCTCTAGGACCTCGATCATGCTCGGCCGAAGCTCCCGGAGGACCGCCACAGCTTCCCCCATCTTTTCCAGAGAGTCGAAGGTTAGCAGGGCGATGGTCCGGTTTCGGGGATGATCCAGAACCCGGAACGTCGCCTCGGTGAAGATCCCCAGAGTCCCCTCTGACCCGGTGAAGAGCTGGCCGAGGTCTATCATCCCATTTTGTGCCAGACGCCACAGGTTGTACCCGCAGTTGTTGTTCGTCACCTCTGGGACCCTCTCCTTCAATTGAGCACCGAAGCGCTCCAAAATGCTCAGGAGACCCCGATAGATCGGGCCTTGGACCGGGTCCTGGAGAAGGACCGGAAGGCGGGGACCGTTTCGATCGACCGGCTCGGTTCGGATGATCTCGCCGCTGGCGAGGACTACATCGAGGGAGTTAAGGTAATCCCTGGTGGTCCCATACTTGACCGCATGCGCCCCTTTGCTATTGGTGGCCAACATCCCCCCCAGGGCGCATACATCTTCACTCGAGGGATCGGGAGGAAAATACTTATTGTGCTGCTTGAGCACCGTCGTGAGAGAGGTCAGCGTGCAGCCGGGCTCGACTCGAACCCAGCCTTCGTCAGGATTGAGCTCGACGATCCGGTGCATGTAGCGGGTGAAATCTAACACGATGCCTGCCCCAAGCTCCTGCCCGCAACGACTGGAGCCGCCCCCTCGCGGGACCAGCGAAATGCCCCGATCGGCAGCGTAGCGCACGGTGGCGATCACATCCTCGCGGCTCTTCGGAAAGACCACCCCAAGCGGCTTGATCCGATACATGCAGGCCCCGGTGCTGTAAAGCACCCGGGTCACCTCGTCGAACCGCGCATCTCCTTCGATGAGGGCGTCGAGATCCGCACCCATGGACTTGACCTGTGAGGCCACCGCGTCTGTCATGAAGTTACCTCGCGTGAGCTGCGACCGCCTGGGCGGCTGCGTTGAGTGCCTCCAGGGACCGTCGTCGGTCGGCGCCCTTGGTCTCAGCCTCGACGACCCGCCTGAGGACTTCTCGGTTCACCACCCCTGACAGGACCGCGGTTGCGACGGCAACCGGGAGGGCCAGGTCAATCTTGAACCGCTCGGCGATCCCGCTGAGATTGGCAACCGCTACGCGGGCCCGGGCATGTAGCTGGACCGCACCGTCACTGTTCACCAGCACCACTCCGGTCTCCTTGAGGCCCGTGGTGACATCGACCTCCTTCAGGATGCTGGCATCCGTCACCGCCACCAGGTCCAGAATATACTCCTGCGAGTACGTCTCGATAGGCTCCTTAGCCACCCGGAGGTGCGCTGCTTCGGGGGTGTGACCCCGGAGGAAGAGCCAGGGGGGCCGGAACTGCACCTGCTTGCCCTCGGCCAGGGCGGCCTGGGCCAGCAGGCGTGCGGCCTCGATAAAGGGGGCCTGATGGTCGTATCGGGGCAGCCGTCGCCCGTGGAAGCGAAGCTCATTCATCTGAGCTCCCTCCAGTCCCGATCCACCTTCTTCTGGAGGATTTGCACTTCCCGGGGGGTGAGGTGCCCAAACCGCCGTTGGAGGCCCACGTATTCCTTGACCGGCCGCCGCCGCTTTGGGCGGAAGGTGAGTTTCATCCGGCCTTGATCGAACTCGTAGAGTATCCACATCCCTGTCTCGACGGCCGCCCGGGTGACCTCAATCGTGTCCTGGTGGGGATACCCCCAGGCAATTGGACAGGGGGTGAGGACATGCAGGTACCGGAAGCCCCGGATCCGGGCTGCCCGGCGGAGCTTCTTGCGGTAGTCCTCCAGGTGAGACACCGCGGCCGTGGCGACATAGGGGGCCCCATGCGCCGCCATGATCTTCGGCACATTCTTCTTGAGGGTCGGGACGCCCTTCGGCGTGGTGGGGGTCCGGGCCCTGGCCGGCGAGCTCGAGGTGGCCTGGCCCTGGGTGTTCATGGCTACCTCATTATCGTAACAGATATAGAGGATGTTTTCGTTCCGGCTCGCCGCCCCCGAGAGGGCCTGAAACCCGATGTCGGCGGTCCCGGAGTCTCCGGCGAAGCAGACGACGTGCACGTCGCGCATCCCGCGGGCATCGTAGGCATGTCTCAGTCCGGTCGCCGCCGCCGGCGCACTTTCGAAGATCCAGTGGATGAAGGGGACCTTCCAGGACGCATTGGTGTACGAAAGGCTGAAGGTGGCCGCGCAGCTCGCCGGACAGATGACGGCCATCCTCGGCCCGAGCATCTCGGCCAAGAGGTCTGCCGCGGGCAGGGCTCCGCACCCCTCGCAGGCGGTCCCCTTCATGACCGGCGGCAGGCTGAACCGGCGTGATCGGGGGATGGTCGGAAGCGGTGCGGGTGCTGGCATATGGATTCCTCCCTATCCGCCCCGGGCCAGAGGCCGGGCCTGGGGCGATTCGTCGCGCACGCGCCCCCGGTCAAGCCCAAGCCAGTCGATGGCATCCTCCTCCTTGTCGAAGGGGGCTTCGCGCTTAAGCGCCTTTCGGGTGAGCTCTTTCACCTGGCGGACGGTCACGTCCCTCCCGCCGAGGCCGGCGATGACCCCCACAACCCGCGGCGGCTCGGATGAGCCATAGAGGGCCGATCGGATCTCCTCGTACAGCACCCCATGGCCGCCGGCAGCACAGTTGCGGTCGATGGCAATCACCACCTCCGCCCCCCGAATTGCCTCCCGAATCGCCTGCCTGGGGAAAGGCCGATAGGCACGGATCTTGAGGAGGCTTGCGGAAACCCCCTCGGCCTGGAGCTCGCGCACGGCCCGTCGAGCCGTCTTGGCGATCGAGCCCATGCTGGCCAGGACACAGCGGCCGGCAGGCTCGGTCGTCTCGATCAGCCCCTGCCGCTTTCCCTCGACGGCTTCAGCATATGCCTTTCCCACCTCGGGGATGACGCGGAGGGCGGCCTCCATGGCCTGATGTTCGGCGAACTTGAATTCGGTGTACCGCTCGGGTGGTGTTGGGGGGTTCAGAGAGCGTGGCTCTGATGGATCGAGTAGCGCCAAGACGTGAGGTCGCCCGAGAAAACGGTCCACCGCCTTGGGATCTGGCACCACGACCCCCTCGGCGGTGTTCGAGTGGATAAAGGACTCGTAGCAGACCATCGCCGGTAGCCGGACCCGTGCATCTTCACAGATCTTAAAGAGTTGAATGGCCGTGTCGAGGACCTCCTGTGCGTCCTCGCAAAAGAGCTGGATCCACCCCGCCCGGTTCACGGCCAAGGCATCATTGTGGTCCGCGTATCGGAGATCGGAAGA
>LXTG01000102.1 GCA_001643535.1 candidate division NC10 bacterium SPGG6
GAAGAAGAGGCCGTCGCGCAGGGGCCTACCCCGGTGGGGGAGGCGATCCTGACGAGCGGTGGAACGACCCGGTTTCGAGGGATCATCCATGCACCGACCATGGAGCGTCCCGCGATGCGGATCCCGGTGGAGAACGTGGGGAAGGCGACGACGGCTGCTCTTTGCCTTGCCGAGGAGAAAGGCTTGTCCACCGTGGCCCTGCCAGGCATGGGGACCGGGGTGGGTGGCGTAGATCCGACGGCGGCCGCCGTCAGCATGATCGATGCGATTCGACAGTTCCCCGCAAGGCGCCTCCAGCGAATCCTTTTGATTGACATCGATCCTGCAATGGTGGCGGCGTGGCGGCAGGCGTTGGCGGAGAGGGAAGCCACCTCATGAGGCGACTGTTCGTTGGAGTCGTCCTGCTCTTTCTTCTGCACCCTGTAGAGGGGTGGGGGGCCTTCCAGCTCACTGTGGAGGCGAGACGCCATATCGTGAGCGGGATCGATCACATGGCGAACCTCGACTACAGCGAGGCCCGGGCGGCGTTCGGTCGGCTCAAGAACTTCCCAGGTGGAGACCTGCTCATTCCTTTCCTGGAGGGGCTCGTGGCGATGGATCAAACCATTCAGGACGATTGGGAGGATGAGGAGAAAATCGATGAGGTCCTCGATCGGTTTCTCGACCGTATAGGGCCCGTGCTGACGCGAGGGGAGGCGCTGTTGGAGAAGGCACCGGACAACACAGACTTGCTACTTGCGTTGGGGATCATGCACGGGACGAAGGCGGTCGTCGACCGGACCCGGAAGAACTATTTTGCCGCGTATCACGGGATCCGGGAAAGCCATCGCCTCCTGACGCGAACGCTCGAGGTGGATGGAAGTCGGGTTGATGCTCTCTGGGCATTGGGACTTTACGACTACGCCGTCTCCCGCGTGCCGACGCTGCTCAAGCCCCTGGTCACTCTCGTGCTCCCCTCAGGGGGCCGCGACCGAGGACTCGAGAGACTCAGGCGGGTAGCGCGGGAGGGGATCTTTGCCAGGGTCGCGGCGACCGTCGCCTTGGCGCGAATCTTGACCGGCCTGGAAGAGCAGTACGCTGAGGCCCTCCCCTATGCGGAACTGTTGGGCACCCGATATCCCGGGAATCCTGAATTTCTTTTCCTCCTGGCTTTCCTTCACTCCGAGACCGGTCAGAGTCGCCACGCGCTTGCTGTGGCGGAGACGATTCGCAAATCTCTGGAGCAAGAGCATCCTTACTTTCCTCCGGCGATGACCTCCAGGTATCTGCAGCTCAGAGGTAAGATCGCCATGGATGCCGGAACGCATGAGGAGGCCCTTGCCTTTTTCCGGCAGGCGATCGAGCACGGAAATAGCAAGTACGCCTGGATCACCGCCTGGGCCTATACGCGGACCGGGATGATTTATGATCTGCGAGGGGATCGAGAGAAGGCCGAAGAGTCCTATCAGCGGGCCCTGGAGATCGAGCAAGGAGGGCTGGCGCAGGAGAGGGCCGAGCGATATCTGTCAGAGCCTTACCGGGGTCGATAGGTGGAGTCCTCCGCCGTTGGGCCCCGATCGATGGACCCGTCCTGAGCAACGTCGAAGGATTTCGTTGACAACCCCTTGAAATGTCTGATATACGCCTAGCGTCGCTTCATTATTATAAGGGATGGTGGCTCTGGGGTCATGCCTCATAAAAGGAGGATAACAGATGACAAAAGCGGAGCTGGTTGACCGGATGTCCAGAGATGCCAAAGTGACTAAGCGGGCCGCCGAGGCAGCGCTCGACAGCGCCCTGAAAGCCGTGAAGGACACCTTGAAGAAAGGCAAGAAGGTCACGCTGGTGGGGTTCGGGACCTTTGCCACCGGACGGCGCAAGGCACGCACGGGCCGGAATCCCCAGACAGGGAGAGCCATCAAGATCCCCGCGGCAAGAGTGGTCCGGTTCCGACCGGGGGCCAGCCTCAAGAAGGCCGTGAGATAATCCGCCCGTCAGCCGTCTTTCAGGATCCTACGTCCGGAAGGGGAGTCGCGAGGCTTCCCTTCTTTACTTTTCATTGCCGGGATGGCGGAACAGGAAGACGCGAGAGACTCAAAATTCCTATTGGCTACATTCCTTTTTGCGGCTATAGATTAAGCTCTACTGCGAGCGTGGCGGAATCGGTAGACGCGGCGGCCTCAAAAGCCGTTGGCCGCAAGGCCGTGAGAGTTCGACTCTCTCCGCTCGCACCACCATCGCCCGCCCTGGGCCGGTCCACGGTCGATCTGGCACTGACTATGACTGAGTCCACACTGAGCTGATCAAGCTAATAAATGTTACCCCCTTCCCGACCTGCTGCCCAAGGGGCGATCTCCTTCCCGTCCGTGGGCAATCATCGGTACAGGAAGAATGTCAAGATATCAAAGTCAAAGTTTAACGCCAGACAAATCGCAAGCCCGACCCTAGTCCCTTCTGGTCCTCCTTCAGGATCTTGTCCCTGCCGAGCCCCTCGACAGGTACCGCCAGGGCCACCTACGGTGCGCTCCAGATGACCTTGCCGGCCTTGTCACTGAGCGTCTGTTGCCCTCTTTTCCTTTTCGAGCTCGGCCAGCTTCTTTTTGACCCTCTCGTTGTGGTCGGGCGGGAGGCCCAACTCCTTGAGAAAGTCGTCGCTGTAGAACGCCAGCTCCCAGTTCTCGGCGCGCTTGATACCAGAGGCGGTGAGGTTTGTGGCACTTTGCAGATTAACTCCCTTCAGCTGGGCACCGAGCAGGTCGGCACCCTTGAGGTTGGCCTCGGCTAGGTTCGCGCCCTCGAGGTCGGCTTCGAGGAGTAAGGCGTCCTGGAGGTTAGCCTCGTTGAGGCTGGCACGCTCGAGGTTGGCCTCGAACAGGTAGGCCACCTGGAGGTTGGTTCTGGCCAGGTCAGCCTTTTCCCCTTCTTTCCCTTCCGACTCCACCCACTTCCGGTGCGCCTCAAGGATCCTTTCCAACTCCTCTGGGGACACTTCTCGGAGGGTAGGGCGGTCGGCTGCCTGACCTTGAGGCTTCTCAGCTTCTTCGTCCATCAAATTCATTTCTCCCGTCCCCTCGCTCGTACTAACTTGTTAGTGAGTCCCATGCAGTACTTCATCTCCCCGTCTCCCCTCCATCTCCCGCCGCACCGCCTTCACCTCCTCCAACACCTCCTACGGTGCGCTCCAGATGACCTTGTTGTCGACACTAAAGAGTTTCACTTCCGGAGAGCCGTCGGGCAACAAGCTGAGCTTGGCACGGACGGTTCCTAATAGGTCGATTATAGACACGCCGGAAGAGGATACCGACAGAGCGAAGTCTTTCATCTCCGGGGGGTACGCAACTCCACAAGTATATCGTATACCTTACGCAATTGGACTTCCTTTCCCTGCCTTGCGGCACGGCTCACATACACCCAACGACCAACAGAACGTGCTCTTGGGCGTTAGCAAACAGCAAGCGGAGCAACGCATCTTGGCTCCGTTGCCATAGTGCTTATCGTACATCTCCTTGGCTTTCTTGTCGCCCATCACAGCCACCTCCTTCAAGCGGCGGTTCTCTTGTTCCACTCGGTCCAGGCGTCGTGCCAGGGTTTCAATTGTTGGCTCGTTCATGACTTCCCCCTTACCATCCCTGCTTCAATTGCCAAGAAATCCATCTGCCTCTCGATTCAAGATCAAATCGGTAAATCCCCCTCTCGCAGCGATGAAGTCCCCGTTGAGGCCAGCACGTTGGAGGCCAACGATCACCTCCTGTGCATGGTCGGAGCCGCCACAT
>LXTG01000056.1 GCA_001643535.1 candidate division NC10 bacterium SPGG6
TCGGCCCGCGAAACGCGTAAAGAAATCCGCTAACGGTAGAAAACCCAAGTGTCGTTCGCACAATCCCGGGAACGGGACCCCTCGTGGAGCCAAGTCCCGTGTAGGCTATAGGCGGACGAATGGCTCATCGGCGTAAGGAAAAATCGGAGTATGTCGTCCAGTCGGTCGACCGGGCCTTGGATATCTTGGAGGCGTTTAACTATCAGGAAGAGGAGTTAGGCGTCACGGAGCTGAGCCAGAAGCTGGGGCTCCACAAAAACAACGTTTTTCGATTGCTGGCGACCCTGGAATGCCGGGGGTATATCGAGCAGGATAAGAGGACGGGAAATTACCGGCTGGGGATCAAGACCTTCGAGGTCGCCAATATTTTTATCCATCATCTGGGCCTGAGACGCCAGGCCCGTCCCGTCCTGGAGGAGATGGTCAATCGGTGTGACGAAACAGCGTATCTCGGCATCCTGGATGGTCCCGAGGTAGTCTACGTGCTGATGCATGAAACCTCCCAAACGGTTCGAATCGTCCCACGCCTCGGGCACCGTCTGCCCGCGTACTGTACCGCCTCTGGCAAGATCCAGCTCGCCTACGAATCCCGAGACCATCTGGCCCAGATCTTTGAGGGCCATCCCCTGAAGTCGCTCACCGCGAACACCGTCGATAACTTAGACAAGCTGGTCACCCATCTGAAAGAAGTGGCCCGGCTCGGCTACGCCGTGGACGACGAGGAATTGGAAGAGGGAGTCCGGTGCGTCGCAGCACCGGTGAAAGATTACTCCCATCGGGTGGTCGCCGGGGTGGGGCTCTCGGGACCTGTCTCTCGGTTTTCCATGGAGCGGGTCGAGAAAGAACTGGTCCCCCTCGTGAAGGAGGCGGCGGCCAAGATCTCCCAGCGTCTGGGCTACGAGGTCCATTCCCCCGTCCCCCAGGTGATGGAAGAGAGGAAGTGAGTGGACAAGCAACTCAGTAACGGGCACGACAAGCAAGAGGACGTAACCGCTTAACCACAGGGGAGGATAACATGGCAGAGATCAAAAGTGGCGACATTCCTGTGCTGCCGTGGCCTGCGGTACCTGTTATAACTCCGGATGAGGTGTACAAGGGCCTGAGCGAGAAAGCCCAGGAATACCCGAGATGGCTGGAAACCCAAGTCCACTGGCGGGACGTCGGGAAGAAGCCGGAGAAGCTGAGCCGGCTTCGAGTGCTCGACGTGACCCAGAAGAGCATGGGCGGGCACTGGGCCACCTCACTCTTCGCCGAGCACGGGGCCGAGGTGATCATGGTGGAGCCCCCCGGCGGGGATCCGACCCGACGGCTCACCCCCTTTAACCGCACGCAGTGGATGTTCAAGGACAACGTGACGGGCGAGGCGATGGGGGGAAAATTCCTCCACGAGTGCCGGAACAAGCTCTCCATCACAATGAACCTCGAGTCCGCCGAGGGCCGGGAACTCTTGAAGAAGCTCGTGGTGGATGCGGACATCTTGATCGAGAACTATCCCCCTGGACAGTTCGACGCCTGGGGGATCGGGTATCGGCAGCTGTCCGAGATCAACCCCCGCCTGGTCTACGGCTGGATCGGGCAGCGGGGGCAGTGGGGCCCGTTGAAGGACAGGCCCTGGATGTATGACCCAGTAGGGCAGAACGCCTGTGGGTTTACCCACGGCACCGGGGCCCCGGCGGCCTTCGGCGGACGGCCGACCCGGTCCGGCATGTGGGTCTGCGACTACGTCGGCGGGACCTGCCTCGCCATGGGGATCATGACGGCTCTGAATTACCGGGAGCGGATCTCGGGCCGTGGCCAGTTCGTCGAGGCGACCGGCGCGGCCGGGATCATGCGGATCATTGACTATAACTGGGGCTGGCAGGGGATGGACGGCAGCATCCGGCCCCGCTTCGGCAACTGGGACCTGGCCATCAACATCTATGCCGTCAACCCCTGTAAGGATGGCCAGATCATGGTCGGTGGCGGCCACGACCGCCTCTGGTTCCGGATCTGGAAGACGGTGGGCAAGGACCGGCCCGAGCTGGAGCAGCACATCATCGAGGATCCGGCGCTGAAGGTCGTGGTGGACCGGCTCCCCTACTATCAACAGGTCGAGACCTATACCACGTTCGCCGACTGGTTCAAGGACAACACCCGCCTTGAGGCCGAGACCAAGCTGCAGGCCGAAGAGGTGGCGTCGGGCGGTGTGACCTTTGCCGACGAGGTGGCGGAGTTCCCGCACTACAAGTACCGGGGGCACGTGCTGCAGATCGACGACCTCCTGTACGGCAAGATCGTCTACAGCCCACCGTCCCAGTTGGCCCAGAAGGCCCCGCCGCGGGTCAAGTGGCTCGGCCGGCCGACCGGCTATGACAACGAGGAGGTCTATCGCAGGATTTTCGGCCTCAAGAGGGACGATTTAGCGAGTCTCAAGAAGAAGGGGGTGATCTAATGGCCAAGTCCTTTGAAGAATACTGCCGCGAGGTCTTCGACGCAAAGAAGATCTTCGACAAGCCCGAGGCCTTCAAGGGGTATACGTGTATCTCGGCGACCCAGTATATCCTCGGCCCCTCCTGTGCGAGCTACTTCGCCGAGCTGGGGATGGAGACGATCAAGGTCGAGCTCCCCCGCCGGGGCGAGCCGATGCGCCACACGACCCCGTACAACGAGCCCTTCCTCTACCCCTTGTCCAAGTGGATGCCGGATAAGGGGACCGGCCTGGGCTTCTTCGGGGCCAACCACAACGAGTACTTTCTCTCGGTCGACTTCCACAAGCCGGAAGGCGTCGAGATCATGCACCGCCTGCAGGCCAAGGCCGACATTCAGGCCGAGAACTACCGGCCCGGGACCTTTGATCGGTGGGGGATTGGCTACCGCCAGGCCGCCGAGATCAACTCCCGCATGGTGTACATCTGGATGGGCGGCTTTGGCGGCTGGGGACCGGGGCGCGTCCGGGCGTCCTATGACATCCTGGGCCAGGCTCAGGGCGGAACGTTCTCCATCACCGGCTACCCGGGTCCGGGTTCGGGTCATCCGGTCGAGGGGCTCCCCTCCAAGCACACCATCTGGCTGGCCGACTACTGGGGGGGGATGATGGGCTGCTTTGCCGGCCTCGCCGCGCTGTGGTGGCGGGATAACATCTCGGGGACCGGAGAGTTCATCGAGTACAGCCAGGTCCACGGCGCGACCCGGATCATCGAGGGGACCATCCCTCTGTACGGCCGCTACGGCGTCGTCAAGCAGCGCTGGGGGAACTGGGACACCGACCTCTGCGTCCACGGGAACGTCCAGTGCGGGAAGCCCTCGTATCCGAACTCCAAGATCCCGCTCGAGCTGGAACCGGGGTATATCCTGATCTCAGCCCCCGAGGACAGCGACTTCGCCAAACTCTGCCAGACAGTCCCGAACCTCAAGGGGCTGGCGTCGAAGTACGCCAAATATAACGATCGCGTCCAGCCTGCGGCCCAGACCGAGATCTATACCGCCCTGGAAGAGTGGGCCAAGGACAAGACCAAGGAGGAAGTCTGGCAGATCATGGAGAAGGCCGACATCACCAGCCAGCCGGTCTGGAGCAACAAGGAATGCGCCCAGCAGGAGCACTACCACCTACGGGATGAGATGCACTGGCTGGATGACCCGACCTACGGCGACGTCCTGAGCCAGGGGCTGCCGTACCATCTGTCCGAGACGCCGGCCCGGCACCGGTGGGTCTTCA
>LXTG01000099.1 GCA_001643535.1 candidate division NC10 bacterium SPGG6
ACGGCTAAAAGCTATCCCTAGTCCTGTCGACCCACCCCAACCAATTGGGTCTGGTAGAGTCGGGCGTACGCGCCACCGCAGGCCAGGAGCTCCTCGTGGGTCCCCCGCTCCACGATCCGCCCATCATGCATAACCAGAACTTTATCCGCCCGGCGGACGGTCGAGAGACGATGGGCAATGACGAAAGTGGTCCGACGTTCCATAAGGCGGTCGAGCGCCTCTTGGACCATCTCCTCTGATTCCGCATCCAGTGACGAGGTGGCCTCATCCAGGATAAGGATCGGTGGGTCCTTCACCACGGCCCTCGCAATGGCAATACGTTGCCGCTGCCCCCCGGAAAGTCGCACACCATCCTCCCCGATTCGAGTGTCAACCCCCTGGGGAAGCTTCTCGATAAATTCCAGGGCATTGGCAACCATAAGGGCTTGATGCACCTGGTCTGGGGACACATCCTGCCTTCCGTACACGACGTTATTGAAGATGGTGTCATCGAAGAGGATGATCTCTTGGGTAACCATGCCGATCTGTTCCCGAAGAGACTTGAGAGTCAATCGTCGGATATTGATCCCATCGATCTCGATCACACCAGCGGTGGGGTCATCGAACCGGGGGATAAGGTTGACCAGGGTGCTCTTGCCAGCACCGCTCGGTCCCACAATGGCTACGAGCTCGCCCATTCGAGCGGAGATCGAGACATCCTTTAAGACGTCTCGATCGTCGTCATAGGCGAACGAGACTTCCCGAAAGGTCACTCCCTCTTGCATCCGCGGGAGGGTGGTAGCCTCGGGGATTTCCTGCACATCCGGCACCGTATCCATCACCTCGAAGATCCGCCGGACCCCAGCCAATCCCTGCTGGAGCGCGTTATTCATCTTCCCAATCTTCCGGACCGGCTGGAAAAAAAGCCCCAGGGTCACCACGAAGGTCATCACCTCCTCGGGAAGGATGAACCCCCGCACAACCAGGTAACCCCCCAGCCAGACCATAAAGAGTACGCCGCCAAAGCCCAACACCTCAATGACCGGTGAAGTGAGAGCATCCACCCTGGTGATCCGCATGGCCGCCCGGAAGAGGCCTGCATTCTTCTGGGCGAACCGGAGGCGCTCGTACGACTCCATGGCGAAGGCCCTCACGATCCGGATGCCGCTCACCGTCTGCTGAATGAGGGTGTTGAGTTCTGCCCGTCGTTCCTGGATGACGGTCCCCCGCACCCGCATCTTTTTTCCGAATTTCACGATCGGGTAGACGGCCATGGGGATGCAAGGCAGCGCGATGATGGCGAGCGGCCAACTGATCAGGAACAGCACCACGAGGAGGCCGACCGCGGTGAAAGGCTCCTTCAGAAAGCTTCCGAAAAACATCAGCAGGCTCCCGCCGCTCAGGTCGACATCAAAGGTCAGGCGGGACATCACCTCCCCGGTCGGCGTGCGTCTAAAGTACCCGACGGAAAAGGTATGGAGCTTGGCATACACATCGTCCCGGACGTCTCGCATCATCGCCCAGGCAACGTAATTCATCAGGTAAGTCTGGAGGTAGGCAAAGATACCCCGCAGGATCACCCCCAGCAGGAGGAACAGGGCAACAACAGAAAGGAGCATTATGGGATCGGATGCAAACGATTCTGGCAACCGGTTGAGCAGTTTCGGCCCAAGGTCCCGAAAAGGACCCGGCAGGCTCAGGCGGGGAGCGCTCCCAACATGAAAGACGAGGCCAAAGATGGGCTGCATCGCCCCCGCCGAAATCGCGCTGAGGGCGGAGACAAGGACCGTAGCGAAGATCGCCACAACGATCCGTCCCCTGTACGGTCGGACATAGCGAAGAAGACGACGCAGGTCTCTCACTACTCACCCTTTGGTGAATGGTGGTTGGTGATTAGTGGTAAGTAATTGGTGAAAGCCACGAGCTACTACCCGCCGACCACCAATCACTTTTTTCTCGCCGGTCATCGGTCGTCGGTCATCGGCCCCCGAGGGCCGCCTCGATCCGCTTCAGTTGCTCCAGCAGCGACTCCAGTTCCCTCAAAGGCCACATCGTGGGCCCATCAGAAGGGGCCCGATCCGGCTCGGGGTGAACTTCCATGAAGATCGCATCGCACCCCGCCGCCACCGCCGCGCGGGCGAGATGCGGGACATACTCCCGGAGGCCTCCCGAGGCCACGCCGGCCCCTCCCGGCAGCTGGAGGCTATGGGTAGCATCAAATACTACCGGGTAGCCCAGGGCCCGCATGATCGGTAAAGCCCGCATATCTACCACCAGGTTGTTGTACCCAAAGCTCGTCCCGCGTTCGGTGATCAGGAGCCGGTGATTCCCGGTCGAAACCACCTTTTCGACCACCCGGGGAATCTCTCCTGGTGAGAGGAACTGCCCCTTCTTCACGTTCACGGCCCGACCGCTGTGTCCCGCAGCAAGGAGAAGGTCGGTCTGCCGGCACAGGAAGGCTGGGATCTGCAACGCGTCCACCACCTCTGCCGCAGGGGCGACTTGGGCAACTTCATGCACATCAGTGAGCACCGGCAGGCCGGTCTTTTCCTTCACCCGGCGGAGGATCTCGAGCCCCCGCTCGATCCCCGGCCCCCGGAAGGACTTGAGCGAGGTCCGATTCGCCTTATCGTAGGAGGACTTGAGAACGAGGGGGATCCCCACCTTCGTGCAGATTTCCAGCAGCTGCTCTGCCACCTCGATGAGGGATTCCTCCCCCTCAATAACACAAGGCCCGGCAATAAGGGCCAGCGGGTTATTCCCCCCGATCCGGACTGGCCCCACCGGGACCTCCCGCGTCAGCATCCCTACCCTCTCTCCGCCAGGACTACCCACTTCTCAGACCAAAATTGAAAACAGGGGAGCATCGCCACCGGGCGGAGTCCAGCCTCCCGGAGCTCCTCGGCCACCTCATCGCACGAGAGCCGCTCCCGGGCCTTCACCCGAAAGCCCAGGGAGGATCGTACCCTTCCCACGAGAGCCTTCCAGGAGGACCGGTGCACAAAGTCGAAGATCATCCCTCCCTGGGAAACCTCCCGGAGTCGCCCGAGGACCTTCACCCGCTCTGATCGGGGAAGGTGGCGGAGAAAGCGGATGGTCAGGACGCAATCAAACGCCCCGGAGCGGAATGGGAGATCATCTACGTCCCCTTGGACAAAGGCCACTTGCCCCCGCGCGGAACGCTCTGCCTCTCGCAACATCTGGAAGGACACATCCACCCCGATGGTGGAGCGGCTGGGCAGCCGGCTGGTAAAACGCCCCGTCCCGCACGGGATGTCAAGGATTCGGTCTAACGGTTCGCACCGGGCCAAGAGCCTTCGGATCGCCCGGAACTTCCAAAAGTTCCGGAGCCTCCCCATGGGAGTACTAAACCGGGTCGCCGAGTACCCGACTGCCACCCGGAGGCCCTGATAGTTCCTTTTCATTCGTGCGAGCGTGCTCATGAGTCTGGAGACCGACGAATCGCGGTCCGAGATCCCCCTTTCACTGGCGTTTTCGGTGTTCCAGGGTCGCCCGGACGAAGGCCCGAAAGAGGGGGTGAGGGTGTCTAGGCTGGGACTTGAATTCGGGATGAAACTGGCAACCCACGAACCAGGGGTGATCCGCAAGCTCGATCATCTCCACCAGCTTCCCATCAGGAGAAACCCCGCTGATCACCAGACCACGGCTCTCCAAGAGGCTCCGGTCCTCGTTGTTCACCTCGTACCGGTGTCGGTGTCGCTCCGACACCTCCTCCCTCCCGTAGGCCTGGGAGGCTCTAGATCCCTGACGCAACTGGCAGGGATAGGCACCAAGCCGCATGCTCCCCCCGAGATTGGCGATCCCCCGCTGCTCGGGCATCAAGTCGATGACCGGGTGAGGAGTCTCGGGATCGAACTCCCGGCTATTCGCCCCCTTCAAGCCGCAGACCTGGCGGGCGAACTCAATCACGGCACACTGCATTCCGAGACAGATGCCGAAGAACGGAATTCCCTCCTCCCGGGCGTAGGTGATCGCCGCAACCTTGCCTTCGATACCGCGGATGCCGAAGCCCCCAGGGACCAGTACTCCCGCAACGTCATGGAGACACTCCTTGGGGCCCTCCTGCTCGATCCGCTCCGCCTCCACCGTCTTGATCTCCACCCGGCAATCATTGGCGATCCCACCATGGGAGATTGCTTCGGTGAGACTTTTGTACGCGTCCTTTAGTTCAAGATACTTCCCAACAACGGCAATGGAGGTTACAGTGGAGGGACTTTGTATCTTCTGAACGATCCGCTCCCAAGACTCGAGGTTCTGCTCCCGGGCATCAAGGCTCAGGATATCAACGAGGATATTGTCCAATCCCTCACTGTGTAAGACCAGCGGAACCTCGTAAACAAAGGAGACATCCTTGGCGGTAATGACCGCCCGCTCCGAGACATTACAGAAGAGGGCGACCTTGGCCTTGAGTTCTTTGGGGAGCATCCGGTCGGTCCGGCACAGGAGGACATCCGGCTGGATTCCGATCTGGAGGAGCTCCTTGACACTGTGCTGGGTCGGTTTGGACTTCAGTTCACCGGCAGTACCGATGTAGGGCACAAGGGTGAGGTGAACGTAGGCTACGTTCTCCCGGCCGACGTCGTTTTTAAACTGCCGGATGGCCTCGAGGAAGGGAAGGCCTTCGATATCTCCCACCGTGCCTCCCACCTCCACGATGACCACGTCTACCCCCTTGCTCACGCGGTAGATGGCCCGTTTGATCTCGTCCGTGATATGCGGAATGACTTGGACGGTCCCCCCGAGGTAATCACCCCGCCGCTCCTTCATGATCACGTTGTAATATACCTGCCCGGTGGTGACATTGTTGTCCCGGGTCAACTGAGCAGTAGTGAACCGCTCGTAATGGCCCAGGTCCAGATCAGTCTCCGAACCATCATCGGTCACAAACACCTCTCCGTGCTGGAAGGGACTCATGGTTCCAGGATCCACGTTGATGTAGGGATCGAACTTGAGAAGGGTCACCCTGAGGCCTCGGCTTTCCAGGAGACATCCGATGGAGGCTGCCGCCACCCCCTTTCCTAGCGAGGACACCACGCCGCCGGTCACAAAGATAAACTTTGGTGTCATTGCTCCTCCATGACTACCCGTTACCCGCCGCTCACCGTTTGTTCGCCGTTACCATCCGCTCAATCCGCTCAAGGTCCTCCGGCGTATCGACGCCGA
>LXTG01000004.1 GCA_001643535.1 candidate division NC10 bacterium SPGG6
TCTTCCATTCCTTAGGCCAATGCCTCTGCCGAGGGCCAACCGCCGACAGTGCGCCTGCCTCAACGATTCTTCCCAAAACTATTCACGGCGACGACACACTACAGGACGATACCCCCCTTACCGAGGCGGAAAAGACGGCGCCGCTCCAGACCACCAGTCGCCCTGGTCCCTCTCGTGGATGGTTGCTTACCCCCCGCCGAGTTTCTCCCGGAGCAGATCGTTGATCAATTGCGGATTCGCCTTCCCTTTGGTCGCGCGCATCACTGCTCCGACCAATGCGGTGAGGGCCTTTTCCTTCCCCCCCTTGAAGTCGGATACGGGACCAGGATTTTGATCCAGCACCTGATCCACAATCCGATTGAGCTCTTCCCGGTCACTGATCTGGACGAGTCCTTTTTCCTGGACGATCGTCTCTGGGTTCTTCCTCGTCTGATACATCTCCTCGAAGACCGTCTTGGCGATTTTCCCACTGATGACCCCCTCCTGGATTAGCTTTAAGAGGGTGGCTACTTGGGCTGGAGTGACAGGGCTTTCAGTGATTTCTTTCCCGTCGCGATTGAGATATCCCAGCAGCTCGGACATGATCCAGTTGCTCACCAGCTTCGTATCCCGGTGGAGCTGAATACATTCTTCAAAATAGTCGGCGAGCGCCTTGCTGGCAGTGAGCACCGCCGCATCATACTCCGGCAGCCCATACGCCTGCACGAAGCGCCGCCGCCGGTCGGTGGGGAGTTCCGGCAGACTCCCTGCGATCTCTTCAACCCAAGCAGGAGAGACCTCGAGCGGGACTAGGTCCGGCTCGGGGAAGTACCGGTAGTCATGGGCCTCCTCTTTCCCCCGCATGGGGAGGGTGACCTCCTTCTCGGCATCCCAGAGATGGGTCTCCTGGACGATCGGCTGCCCGGATTTCAGGAGCGTGATCTGTCGTTGGATCTCGTACTCCAACGCCCGCTGAACGTTCTTGAAGGAGTTCATGTTTTTGACCTCGGTCTTGACCCCGAACTCCGAGGCCCCCGTCGGTCGAACCGAGACATTGGCGTCACAGCGAAGATTACCCTCCTCCATGTTCCCCTGGGATACGCCCAGGTATTGGAGAGTGGCCCGAAACAGTTTCAGAAACTCCGCCGCCGCCTCCGGTGTACGCAGGTCCGGCTCCGTCACCATCTCAATCAACGGCACCCCACACCGATTGAAATCCACGAGGCTGTACTCCGCCTGGTCCATGGCCCCGGCGTGGAGGAGTTTCCCCGCATCTTCCTCCAGATGAATCCGCCGGATCCTCACCCGCTTCACCGTCCCGTGGTCACTGGTTTCCAGAAAGCCGCCGGTGCTCAATGGGAGTTCATATTGGGAGATCTGATAGTCCTTGGGGAGATCGGGGTAAAAATAGTTTTTCCGAGCGAAGCGGCAGCGCGGAGCGATCGTCCCGTGGACCGCCAGCGCGGTTCGAATGGCGTATTCCACCGCCTTTCTATTAAGGACCGGCAAGACTCCCGGCATGCCCAGACAGACGGGACAGGTTTGCGAGTTGGGGGGCTGCCCGAATCGGGTACTGCAGCCGCAGAAGATCTTCGATTCGGTGAGGAGCTGGACATGTACCTCGAGCCCGATCACCGCCTCGTATGTTATTTCACGGTTCACGGTTCACCCATGACGGTTCAGCGATCATGGTTGAGGGTTCAGAGTTAAGACTTTAAGTACCACGATTTTACCATGAACCATGAACTATGAACCATGAACGAAGTTAGTGATTGGTCGTCGTCAATCATCGACACTAGCCAGAGGTCTTGATCGATTCGAGGCGCATGACATATGCGTCGGAGAGATCGTGTTCCTCGGCTCCCTGGATCAACAGGCGCATATAACGTCTCGACGGCGGCCGGTAGTCCCCCGGCTGAGCCACAATATATGCCTGAGCTTGGAGCGTTTTCCCATCCTTGGTCTCCACTGTCACCGTCGTCGGGATATAGTCCTTGGGGACCCCCTCGTACTGGTCCAAGGCTTTCAGATCCTGCTCGCCGATTTCCCAGAGGACCCCTTCCACGACCCCTCCCGGCGTAGGCTTGAGATCCGCTGTCCCGCCACCCCACATAGTGGAGCTTCGGGCGAAGGCAATATCGTAGTCCCGGAGCGTGGCCGCCGAGACGAACTTGGCCCCACGGCAGCGTTTCTTGAACCAAAACCTTTCCATGTTGGAGCCGTACGCGAAGTAGAACATTAGCTTCCCTCGATGACCGACGACCGACGACCGATGACCGAAGTCGGAAAGGGCGAGGAGGGGGTTCCTTCCGAGGCAGGCGACATCTGGCTTGCGTCGGTTCCGAAGGCATTCGGAAAGCGCAGCACAGGCGGGGGTGGCCCGCATCGGCAAACTACACCGCCTACGCGTGCGTAATGTTGCTTCTGCGCATCAAGTCCCCGGAGAATTTGGCGCCGCCGAGGAAGGTCCCTCCGAGCCCTTAGTTGTTGGTCAAGGGTCAACGGTCAACGCCCCTTAGAGAGGTGGTTTGCGCCTGTGCCACTCCGTGGCCTGTTCGTAGGCAAAAGCCATCTGGAGCAAGGTCGACTCATCAAACGGCTTCCCAAGGAGCTGCAGACCTATGGGAAGCCCGGCTTGGGTAAAACCACAGGGGAGAGAGATCCCGGGGATCCCTGCGAGGTTGGCGGAGATGGTAAAGATATCTGAGAGATACATGGTCAGGGGATCATCAGTCTTCTCACCGAGTCCGAAGGCAGGGGTCGGTGCGGTCGGAGTCAAGATCACCTCACAACGCTTGAAGGCATCCTCGAAGTCTTTCCGGATCAGGGTCCGTACCTTCAGTGCCTTCAGATAGTACGCGTCGTAGTATCCGGCGCTCAGCCCGTAGGTTCCCAGCATAATCCGTCGCTTCACCTCGGCACCGAATCCGTTCTGTCGGGTCTTCGTGTACATTGCAAGCAGGTCATTCGCCCCCCGAGCGCGGATGCCGTACTTCACGCCGTCATAACGGGCCAGATTCGAGCTCGCCTCAGCCGTGGCCACGAGATAGTAGGTTGCCACGGCATGCTCGGCATGGGGAAGGGAAATACGTTCCGCCTTGGCCCCCATGGACTCTAAAACGCCGATCGCCCCCCGGATGGCCGTCTCTACTTCCCGGTCCATCCCCTCGATGAAGTATTCGTCCGGGATACCGATCCTCATGCCTGTGATCTCTCGGCCTAACTGAGTGGTGTAGTCTGGAACAGGCAGGTCCACCGAAGTGGAGTCGCAGCGATCGTGGCCGGCAATGACGTTTAAAATGATCGCCGCATCCCGAACATCCTTGGTCATGGGCCCGATTTGATCTAAAGATGACGCGAAGGCGATGAGGCCGTATCGGGAGACGCGACCGTACGTGGGTTTCAGCCCGACCACCCCGCAAAAGGCAGCCGGCTGCCGGATCGAGCCCCCGGTGTCCGAGCCGAGGGCCCCGGCACAGAGGCCCGCCGCCACCGCCGCTCCCGATCCCCCGCTGGATCCCCCTGGGACCCGGCTCACGTCCCACGGATTTCGGGTAGCTTTGTAGCCCGAATTCTCGGTGGAAGAACCCATGGCAAATTCGTCCATATTGGTCTTCCCGAGAAGAATCATGCCAGCATTGTACAGGTGCTTCATCACCGTGGCATCGTAAGGCGGAACAAATCCTTCTAAGATTTTGGAGGAGCAAGTGGTCGGGATGCCCTGGGTACATATGACATCCTTGATAGCGAGCGGAACGCCCGCTAATGAGCCGACCTGGTCCCCCTGCTCAAGGCGCCGGTCAAGACGAGCCGCCCTCGCCAGCGCCTCTCGACCCGTCACGGTCATGTAGGCCTGGATCTTCCCTTCCTCTTGTGCGATGCGCTTGAGAAAGGCTCTCAGAACCTGACCAGCCGTCACCTCCCGGCGCTGGATCAGTCTCTGCAGATCATGAATCGTGAGCTCGTATAGTTCCATCAAAGCCATCGTTCACGGTTCATAGTTCACTGTTCACGGACAGGATGTATTACCTGAAGGCACCCCTGCTTAATTCCGTGAGCTCTCAATACTCAACTCTCAACTGTGAGCTCATTCTTCTAGGATCCGGGGGACGCGGAAGAGAGACCCGTGGCGATCAGGAGCATTGGCCAAGGCCTGTTCCTGAGAAAGGGATGGCCAGGTCGCATCTTCGCGAAAGACATTGGTCACAGGGATGACGTGGGAAGTCGGTTCGACCCCGCTCGTATCCAGCTGGTCGAGCTTGTCAATGTACGTGAGGATTGTATCCAGTTGGTCCCGCATCCTCTCTTGCTCCTCGTCGGAGAGGCCCAGCCGGGCCAGCCTGGACACATGTTCCACCTCTTGGCGCGTGATCTTCATCGTTTTCCCTCCCAAAGTAAACTATAGCGATAATAGCATTTCACGATGGGCCCGCAAAGATTTTCCGATGGGAGCTTCTCTTCCTTCACCCTTCACCTACACCCCCCTCCCCCCAGGCCTCTCCGCAAGAGCCCGGAACCCTTCGGGCCCGCGGCGACCCTGGTCGGTCCGAAGACCTTCGGACTCCCGGCATGTCGCTCGAGACCTACACGTGCTGCATGGGGTTGTGGAAAAAAGGAATCGCGGTGGGCAGCCGACATCTGCGGCGTGAGGCCAACGGGAGGGCGAGGGGAGATGGGCCTGGACCCGGCGGAACCTGGCTTGCGTCCGGCCAGGGGGAACCTCCCACCGGAACAAAGTGAAGGTGGGGGATGGCCGTCCTGCGGACGGGACAAACCGCTCGGCGCGGAAGTACAGGGTTCCGCCCGACCGACCTATGGAATTGTTCCGCCGGGGAAGATCCACTCGCCGAGTCCTCCCGGGCTCGGCTATGGTGACGCCCGGAGCAAGGGCCAAAGGTGTTGTTTCCGACGAAGGATGCTGTCCCGAGCCGTTCTTCCTTCAGGCCCGGGTGAGCTGGGCGTATTTCACCTTGAGCTTTTTTGTCCCGATCCCGGGAAAGGTCACGACGACCTTCATCTCGTCTCCATTCCCCATCCGTTCGCGGATCCTGCCCACCCCCCACTCAGGATGCCTTACCTGGATCCCAGGCTGGTAGAAATCCACAAAGGGTGTCTGGTCCGCCTCCACCTCATACCGAAGAACAGACGCGCCATAGCCCTCGAGAGAGGTTGCATAGGAAGGGCTCGGGGCCTCGATCCTCTCGAGGAGGTGAGGGGTGATCTCTTCCAAAAACCGGGAAGGAAGATTAAAGCTCTCCCCCCCGTAAAGGCGGCGCTGCACGGCCGCGGTGAGGAAAAGGCGCTTCTTCGCCCGGGTTACCCCCACGTAGCAGAGACGCCGTTCCTCCTCGAGCTCTTCCGGGTCGGTGTAGGCCCGACCGTGGGGGAAGACCCCTTCTTCCATCCCTGCGATGAAGACTACGGGAAACTCCAATCCTTTGGCCATGTGCAGGGTCATCAGAGTCACTCTTCCCCGTGTATCTCTCATTCCCTCATCCACATTCGTGAGAAGCGCGACCATATCAAGGAATGCTTGCAGGGTCGTGTCCTCGCTTCGCTGGACAAAGTCTAGAGCAGCCGAGATCAGCTCCTGCAGATTCTCGATTCGGCTCAGGGCTTCTGGGGTACCTTCCTGCTCTAGTTCCGCCGAATACCCGGTCTCTTGCAGGAGGACTGAAACCAAGTCCGGGACCGGGGTCTCATGAAGTCGAGCGATGAACCGCTCGATGAGGGCCTGAAATTCAAGAAGGGCCTTCATCTGTCGTGCCGCAAGAAAACCTTCCTTTTCGATTTCCCGACACGCCTCCCATAAAGAAAGCCCCCTGGCCGCGGCAAGTTCGGAGACCCGATCCAAGGTCCCTCGGCCAATCCCCCTTGCCGGAACATTCACCACACGGAGAAAACTCACAGAGTCAGCAGGGTTCGCAATCAACCGAAGATACGCCACGAGGTCCCGAATCTCCTTGCGCTCGTAAAACCGGAGGCCGCCCACGATGGCGTAAGGGACGACGGCCCGCCTCAGGGCATCCTCCAGGACGCGGGACTGGGCGTTCACACGATAGAAGACGGCGAAGTCGTCAAAGTCGTATCCCTCCTGTACCGCGAGATGTCTGATAGTTTCCATGATGAAGGTCGCTTCATCCCCCTCATCCCGCGCGTGGCAAAAGCCCACCAGTTCCCCCACCTCGTTTTCCGTCCACAGCCTCTTGACCTTCCGGCCCCGGTTCCGCGCAATGACGGAAGAGGCCGCTTCCAAGATACGCTGAGTCGAGCGATAGTTTTGCTCGAGCCGGATCACCTTGCAGGAGGGATAGTCTCGTTCAAAATCCAGGATGTTTGCGAGGTCGGCCCCGCGCCACCGGTAGATCGACTGATCATCATCCCCGACCACCGCCAGGTTCTGGTGCCGTTCGGCCAGCAGCCGGATCAACCGGTACTGGGCATGATTGGTGTCCTGATACTCATCCACCATGAGGTACCGCCATAACTCCTGATAGGCGCTGAGAACCAGCGGCCGCTCCACGAAGAGCCGGACAGTCTCCATCAGGAGGTCATCAAAATCCAAGGCCCCGTTTCTCTGCAGCGCCGCCTGGTATCGATAATAGATTCTAGCCACCCGTTCTTCGAGGTAATCGGCCGCCTGGGAGGCAAACCCCGCCGGGGTGAGGAGATCGTTCTTGGCTCGACTGATCTTTGCCCGGACTACCCTGGGGTGGATGACCCGCTCACCCAGATCCAACTCCTTGAGGCACCCCCGGAGGAGGGCGAGCTGATCGCCCTCATCGTAGATCACAAAAGAGGAACGGAGATCTAGGTGTTGGGCGTTTTTCCTCAAGATCTTGACGCAGGTGGCGTGAAAGGTCCCCACCCAGACGTTCACCCCTTCGGCCCCCAGGAGCCGGGCCACCCGCTCCCGCATCTCCTCGGCCGCCTTGTTGGTGAAGGTCACCGCCAGGACATTCCAGGGACGAATGTGGCACTCGCCGATGAGGTAGGCAATCCGGTGGGTGATGACGCGTGTCTTCCCCGATCCGGCCCCGGCGAGGATGAGGAGGGGGCCCTCGGTGTGGAGGACCGCCTCCCGCTGCGGCGGGTTCAGGTCGATCAGGCACGCTTCAGAGCTCACCGACACCCTCGGGGAAGGTCAAAGCAGATGTTTGCTGATCAGGGCCTGGTTGTATGCCCGGATGACGTGGGACCGCGAGATAATTCCCACCAACTTCTTCGGGTTATCCGGATCCACCACCGGCAAGTGCCCCAGGTCCCGCACGTGGAAGCGGACGAGGACATCATGCAGGCTGTTGTCCGGAGTCACCGTGATCAAATCCTTGGTGGCTAGCTCCCCTACCTTGGCCTGCAGGTCTCCGTTGTCCAGGGCCTTCTGCACGTCCTGGGCCGTGACCACCCCGGTGAGCTCCCCAGACTGGTTCAACACCGGGAACCACTCATGCTGCTCCTCGGCGGACCTCTGGAGGAATCCCTCGACGGTCACCTCCTCGGGCAACCAGAGGAGCCGATCGGTGAGAGCCTCCCGCACCGGGATAGAAGCCATTACATCCACGTCCCGCCCGGCCCGGAATCTGATGCCCCGCTTCACGAGCTTCAGGGTATAAATGGTCTCCTTGTTCAGCACGTTATAGATGAGGACACTGATCACCGTGCTGGTCATGATCGGCAGGATGATACGGTAGTCGCCGGTCATCTCAAAGATGATGATGATGGCGGTGATGGGTGCCTGGGCCGCCCCACCGAAGACCGCCCCCATCCCGACCAGGGCATAGGCCCCCGCACCCGCAGTGAAGCTCGGAAAGAGGCCATGGACAATGTGGCCGTACGCCCCGCCCAGCATGGCCCCCACAAACAGGGCCGGAGCAAAGACCCCCCCGGATCCGCCCGAGGCGAGGGTCAGCGGGGTAGCCAGCATCTTGGCGAAGATGAGGATCGCCAGGAGGGCGAGGGACGTTCTCCCGTTCAGCGCCTCCTCAATGGCGGGGAAACCGGTCCCGAAGATCTGAGGAAGGAAAAATCCCATCACCCCCACGAGGAGACCGCCCACGGCGGGCATCAAGTAGGCGGGAAAGCGCCAGCTGTCGAAGCGGTCCTCAAACCAGTAGAGCACGCGCACGAAGGCCACCGCCGCCAGGCCTGCGAGGACTCCGAGCAACAGATAAAGGGGCATCTCCTTGGCGCTCAGCAGGCCGTAGGCTGGAACTGTGAAGGAAGGAAAATCGCCCAGCATGGCACGGGAGACGATGGCCGAGGACACGGAGGAAAGGATGACCAGACTGAAGTCGAGACTGACCTGCCCCATGAAGATCTCGAGGGCGAACATCGCGCCCGCGATAGGGGCGTTGAAGGTGGCGGCGATCCCCCCGGCGGCCCCGCACGCCACGAGCGTTTTGATCCGCTCGTCAGACATCTTAAGATATTGTCCCACGGTGGAGCCGATCCCGGCCCCAATCTGGATCATGGGGCCCTCTCGACCCGCAGAGCCGCCCGAGCCGATGGTGAGGGCGGACGTGACAATCTTGGCGAAGGCCACCCGCTTCCGAATCCGCCCCCCCTTGACTGCCATAGCGGTCATAACCTCGGGGACCCCATGGCCTTTAGCCTCCTGGGCAAAGCGATAGATCAATGGCCCGACGATCAAGCCCCCGATCGCCGGCAGAAGGATGACGTAATACTCCCCCAAGAGGGTAAGTGCCCCGCGCCCAGTCTCGAAGAAAAAGTGGGTGGTATATTGGAGTAGCTTAATGAAGATTACGGATCCAACACCGGTCGCAAGCCCCACGAGGATAGAGACGACAGTGAGATAGGCCCCTTCCGGGATGCGGGGATGATAGGCGAGACGGAGGAGGATGCGCCGAAGATAACCAGGGGACGCTCCTTGCTCTTCCTTCTCCTCGGCCATGCGCTACATCGGCCTCCCTGTCATCGGATGCTTTTGGGAAATTTGCCGGGGGAAGGCAAAGCCTGCAGAGTTATCCCTACTCACTCTACCGTGACACTCTTGGCAAGGTTCCGCGGTTGGTCGACATCACAGCCCTTGTGAACGGCGATGTGGTAGGCGAGAAGCTGCAAGGGAATCACCGAGAGGATCGGGCTCAGGTGTGGGCTGGTTGCCGGCATGGCCACGTAATCATCGACCCGAGAGAAGAGATCCGTGTCGCCCTGGGTCCCCACGGCGATCACGACTCCCCCTCTGGCCTTGACTTCCTGGATGTTCGCCAGGATCTTTGCGTGGGTCCGACCCTGCGGGGCCAAGACGAGCACCGGCATCCTAGAATCGATCAAGGCGATCGGCCCATGCTTCATCTCCCCAGCCGGATATCCCTCGGCATGGATATACGAGATCTCTTTGAGCTTCAGGGCCCCCTCGAGGGCAATGGGGTAATGAATCCCCCGCCCCAAGAAGAGAAAATCAGTGTGCTGAGCGTAGCGGTGGCACAGACGCTCGATCACGCCATCGGACTGCAGCGTCTCTTCCGCCAACTGCGGCAGTCTCAGGAGCCCCGCCAGCAGCTCCTGCACCCGCGCCGCATCCAGGACCCCCCGCCGCCGCCCGAGATACAGGGCAAAAAGATATAAGGCCGTGAGCTGAGCGGTGAAGGCCTTGGTCGAGGCCACACCGATCTCGGGTCCGGCATGGGTGTACAATACCCCATCACTCTCCCGGGCGATGGAGCTCCCTACAACATTGACGACGGAGACAATCCGGCAACCGTGCCTCTTCGCCTCCCGAAGAGCGACGAGGGTGTCCAAGGTCTCCCCGGACTGACTAATGGTGAGCACCAGGGTGGACGGATCGAGGATGAGATCCCGGTAGCGGAACTCGGAGCTATAGTCCACCTCCACCGGGACCCGGCAAAGCTCCTCAAGGAGAAACTTCGCCACTAACGCCGCATGCCACGAAGTGCCACAGGCCACCAGCACCACCCGCTGCACGAGCGGGAGGATCTCCTCCACCTCCTCCATCCCGTCGAGATAGATCTCACCGGCCTCCAGGGAGTAGCGACCCAGGATCGTATCTCGAATAGCCCGGGGCTGTTCATAGATTTCTTTCAGCATAAAATGCTTGTAGCCCCCCTTCTCGACCAGGATGGGGCTCCATGGGATCCGCTCGACCGTGCGCTGGACCGGGTCCCCCTCCAGCGTGGTGATCATGACCCCTTCCCGGCTGATCACGGCAATCTCCTGATCCTCGAGGAAGAGGACATTCCGCGTGTGGGCGATGAGCGCAGGGATATCCGAGGCAATCAGGAACTCCCCCTCTCCCAGCCCCACCACCAGCGGGCTGGAAGATCGGGCCCCCACGATCCGGTCTGGGTCCCCCTTCCACATCGCCGCGATGGCATACGCCCCCGAGACCTCCTTGAGGGCGTGCCGTACCGCTTCCTCCAGGTCGCCCTCGAGATATTTCTCGATGAGATGAACGATCACCTCCGTGTCAGTATCCGACGTGAACCGGTGCCCTTCGGCAGCCAGTTTCTCCTTCAGGGGCACGTAGTTCTCGATGATGCCGTTGTGCACCAGCACGAGCTCGCCGGTGCAGTCCACGAGGGGATGGGCGTTGGCTTCGGAGGGGCGGCCGTGGGTGGCCCAGCGGGTATGGCCAACGCCAATATCCCCCCCGAGCTCTTTGCCCCACAGGGTATTTTCCAGCTCCTTGATCTTCCCGACACTCCGGTAGATCTGGAGCGCCTCTTGATGCAGGAAGGCGACGCCTGCCGAATCGTAGCCCCGGTACTCGAGCCGTTTCAACCCATCCAGGAGGACCGGCACCACGTTCTTCGGGCCTACGTATCCGATAATCCCACACATGCCGTCCAACCTCGAGCGATCAGCCCTGAGCCATCAGTGCTTCGATTCGCAAATACGGTTACATATTCTTGAGAATTACATCAGAGACTTTGCTCACTCAGCACTATGTCCTGAGTAAATAAGTTCGTCACCGAACTTATGCATCGAAGGATCAGTCATCGTCAGGCTCGGGGGGCGCCATGGCCTGCCGCTTTTTGCGGGTCGCCGCCGCCCGGCCCTCCTTGTTCACCTGGGCGGCCCGCCCAAAGGCCACCGCATCCGGCGGGACCGACTCGGTGATCGTCGAGCCAGCCGCAATGATCGCCCCTTTCCCTATGGTCACCGGGGCCACTAGGTTCGTGTTGCTCCCCACAAAGACCTCATCCTCGATGACCGTCTCGTAGGGGTTCCCG
>LXTG01000041.1 GCA_001643535.1 candidate division NC10 bacterium SPGG6
TCAGAGAATGTCAAAGAAATCATTGGTGGCTACGATGTGATTGTGAACGGTTGTGACAACTTCCCCACTCGGTATCTATTAAACGACGCCTGTTACTTCCTGAAGAAACCGCTGGTGGATGGAAGTATCTTCCGCTTCGAGGGGCAGGTGACGACGTTTTTACCGGGGAAGGGGTGTTACCGCTGCCTCTATCCCGCCCCACCCCCACCTGGCCTCGTGCCGAGCTGTGCGGAGGCGGGAGTCCTGGGGGTCCTCTGCGGCATCATCGGAAGCCTCCAGGCCCTGGAGGCAATTAAACTCATCCTGGGCACGGGAGAACCGCTCGTCAATCGCCTGCTTTTCTTTGACGCCCTGGCGTTAGAATTTCGTCAGGTTAAGATTCGCAGGGATCCAGAGTGTCCGGTCTGTGGCGATCGTCCGACGATCACAGAGCTGATTGACTACGACGAATTCTGTGGCGTCCCCCACGCGCAGCCGGTGAGATGAGAAGGGGTTCGTAGTTCATGGTTCAGAAAAGCTAAGGGCACTTCAGAGTTGAGGGCTTAGTGTTGAGGGACGGCGAAGAAGGTGCAGAGGTCAGGGACGGAAAGATAGGGATCAGGATCGACCCTGAACCCTGAACTATTAACGCTGAACGAGCGATAGCATGAGACTGGGGATGTTGCTCACCACGTCACCGGAACACCAAAACTCGGTCACCGCCCTTCGGGTTGCCCGGGCGGCCCTCGGGGGTCTCAGCGCGATTTTGGCCTTGGTGCTTGTCGCCCCTGTGGCTTTGGCCCAGAGCGCGGGGCACGGGGCCAAGACCTCGGGGTATCCGAACGGCCAGCTGCTGGTCGACACCCGAGATGTGGCAGATCGTCTGGGGGACCCCAATATTCGGCTGGTTGACCTCCGGCCCCAGGGGCCACGTGGCTATGCTGGGTATGCCCAAGGGCATATCCCGGGGGCGGTCTACGTCAACTGGCAGGAGATTGATGATATAACGAGCAACCGGAAGGGCCTTCCGATGGATCAGGCCAAGGCGGAGGCGCTCTTTAGTCGGCTCGGGATTGATGAAAACGTCCAGGTCATCGCCTACGATAATTCGGGTGGTCTCTGGGCAGCCCGTCTCTTCTTTGTCCTCGAGTTCTTTGGCCACAAGAACGTGGCAGTCCTCAATGGGGGGCTCACCAAGTGGGTGCAGGCGGGCCGCCCTTTGAGTACCGAGAAACCCGGGATCAGCCCGAAGAAATTCGTGGCCCGTCCGAGCCCCAACCTGATCGCCACCGCGGAGTGGGTCAAGGACAACCTCAGGCAATCCAGAGTCTGCTTGGTAGATGCCCGAACGCCGCACGAATATCAGGGAAACGGATTAGATTGGGACATCGAGCGCGCGGGCCACATCCCGGGGGCGGTGCTGATCAATTGGGTCGATACGATCAACTCAGACGACCGGACGTTTAAGAGTGCCGAGGAATTACAGAAGATTTTCGAAAAGGCTGGGGCTACGAAGGACAGGGAGATCGTGACGTATTGCCGAAGCGGGGTGCGCGCGGCCCACAACTACTTTGTTGCCCGGTTGCTCGGATATGAGAAAGTACGCAATTACGATGGATCCTGGCTCGATTGGGGAAACCGACCAGAGCTCCCCGTGGAGAGGTGATGACGACGGCCAGGTGGCCGAGGCGCCAACGACTGACGGCTCGTCCTCAAGTTCGCCTCGTCCACGAATCGAGAAGGGGCATGTGTTGTCCGCATACGAGGCAAAGTTACCACGCCCCATTGATGCTTGATATGGAATTTCGTCCAAGGGGACATCGTTAAAGCTCGACGGAACGTCCCAAGACACGGGGAGAAAGATGAGCGTTCAGGTGCACGTCCCCCAGATGTTCCGGAAGCATACCGGCGGAGCGAAGACGGTGCTCGTGCAAGGCAAGACGGTCCGGGAAGTCCTGGAAAGCCTGGACCAAGCGTATCCCGGTTTCCGGGACCGGTTGCTCGACGGCAGAGAGCTGCACCAGTTCGTGAACATTTACCGCAACGATGAAGATATTCGGTTCCTCGAGTCCCTGGATACCGAGGTGCGGGAAGGGGATAGTATCTCTATCCTTCCTGCCGTTGCGGGGGGAGAGCATTTTGGCTAGTCGAAAGAGGGCAATCCACAAACGCGGAGAAGCCGTCAGGTCGTGGATAGATGGTGACGTCGTGCAGGGGATCGGGAACACCCCCCTGGTGGAGGTTCCCCGGGTCAGCCCGAAGCCGTCGGTCCGCATCTTCTGCAAGCTCGAATTCTACAATCCGACAGGCAGCCTGAAGGACCGGATCGCCAAGTTTATGATCGACGAGGCCGAGCAGAAAGGGCAACTGACTCCGGGTAAGACGATTATCGAGCCGACGAGCGGCAATACCGGAATTTCCCTGGCCATGATCGGTCGGCGGAGGGGATATAGGGTCAAGGTGGTGGTCCCCGAGAACATCACCGTCGAGCGGCGGCAACTGCTGGAGCTGTACGGAGCCGAGATCATCTACTCCGATGCTCGCCGGGGAACTAACGGGGCCATTGAGCTGGCCCAGAAGCTGGCCGCCGAGAATCCGGACTGGTACATGCCATACCAGTACGGCAATGAGGCCAATCCCCGGGCGCACTATGAGACCACCGGCAGAGAGATACTCGATGCGCTGCCGGACGTGGATGTCTTTGTGGCCGGGCTCGGGACCGGCGGGACCCTCATGGGCGTCGGCCGGCGCTTGAAGGAGGTAAACCCCAAGACGCAGGTGGTGGCCGTAGAACCCCACCCGGGAGATCTCGTTCAGGGACTCCGCAGCCTGGAGGAGGGGTTTATCCCCCCCATCTTGGATTTGAGCCTCCTCGACGGAAAGATCATTGTCGATTCCCGTTGTGCCTTCGCCATGACGCGGGATCTCACGGTGAAGGAGGGAATGTTTGCGGGGATATCTTCGGGAGCTGTTCTCCACTGCGCCGTCCGCACGGCCCACAAAATGGAGAAGGGAAATATTGTCTGCTTGCTCGCCGATGGCGGCGGGAAGTATGTGAGCCTCGGGGTGTGGGCCAAGGAGCTGCCGGACCTCGGGGAGGATGTCTACAGTCATATCTGGTGGTAATTTGCGCTAGGGAGCGTTGAGACTCTAGAGCAGCGATGTTCAAACTGGCCAGACGATTCGCGGAGGAGATGATTAACCATGCCCGCGCCGAAATTCCAAATGAATGTTGCGGTCTGCTGGCGGGGAAGGACGGCACAATATTGCAGCTCTATCGATGTGACAGCGCCGAGAAGAGTCCTTTCCGGTATTACGTAGACCCGAAGGATCAGATCCGGATCATGCGGGAGCTGGATCAGAAGGAGTGGGACCTCATTGGAATCTACCACTCTCATACCCACACCGAGGCCTATCCCTCGAAGACCGATCTGGAACTGGCCTTTTATCCCGAGGCTCTCTACTTCATCGTTTCCCTCCAGAAAGCCGACGCACCGGTCATCCGGGCGTTTCGGATTGTCGACGGTGAGATCGGCGAAGAGGAGGTGGTTGTTGCATAGAGAGTATCTTTTTCTGTGCAACATTCCCGAGTAAATCCATCGGGATTATCGTGTAGGCGTGAAACAGGACCTTTAACCTTAAGAAGGAGGGAGGAATCATGGCGAAATATGCACATCCTGAGCTACTCGTCGAGACGCAGTGGGTGGCCGACAATCTCAAGGATCCGAAGATCCGCCTGGTGGAGGTGGATGTGGACACCGCGGCCTATGGCGAGGGGCACATCCCGGGGGCAGTCGGCTGGAACTGGAAGACCGACCTGGAGGAGACCATTGAACGGGACATCGCCCACCAGGGCAGCGTGGATAAACTGCTCAGCCGGTCCGGGATTGGCAACGACACGACGGTAATCCTGTACGGCGACAACAATAACTGGTTTGCCACGTACGGGCTGTGGCTCTTGAAATACTACGGGCATGGCGATACGCGGATCATGAACGGGGGACGGGCCAAGTGGATCGCCGAAGGGCGGCCGATGACGAAGGAAGTCCCATCGTACCCAGCGACCAGCTACAAGGCGAAAGCCCCGGACAAAGCGATCCGGGTGGTGCGGGATCAAGTCATCGCGGCGGTGGGGAAGGCGGGGCTGGCGCTGGTGGATGTGCGGTCCCCGAAGGAGTTCAGCGGGGAGATCTTGGCGCCCGAGAACCTGCCGCAGGAAGGGGCCCAGCGGGGGGGCCACATCCCGGGGGCGGCGAATATTCCCTGGAGCCAGGCGGTGAAGGAGGACGGGACTTTCAAGAGTCTGGAGGAGCTGCAACAGCTGTATCAGGGGAAGGGGATTACGCCGGAGAAGGAGATCATCGCGTATTGCCGGATCGGCGAACGCTCCTCCCACACCTGGTTTGTGCTGAAGTATCTCTTGGGGTATCCCAAGGTGGTCAATTACGACGGCTCCTGGACCGAGTACGGCAGCCTGGTGCATGTGCCGATCGAGAGATGAGGAGAGTCCGACTTGACAGAACTCCGATTGGATGAACCCTTTTTTCGGATTGAGCCGGCGGAAGCCAAGGTCTTAATGGAGAAAGGGGTCCGGGTGGTGGATGTCCGGGAGCCCCAGGAGTATGCCGAGGTCCGGATCCCGGGTTCTACTCTGGTCCCGCTGGGGGCCCTCATCAGGTCCCCACGGGAGTTTCTGGGAGAGGGGGCAATCCTCTTCATCTGCTCGGAAGGCATCAGGAGCGCTGTCGCCTGTGAGACGGCGGCGGCAATCGGGCTCGACGAGGTCTATAACCTGGAGGGGGGAACACAACGGTGGGAGACGGAAGGTCACCCGATTGAGTCCAGGCACGGCAGCGGGGGGGTCATCGCTGAGGGAGTGGCCGGAGCCCAGGCGCTACAACTCGATTTCCTCCAGTCGGGCGAGCGCCTCATTCGCATCCATCGATTTCGGTATCTGCGGGCTGTGGGATGCACCATGGGAGGTCTGATCCTTTCTGTGGAGGAGAGCCTGGGCGAGGTCCGGGACCCGTCGAAACGATGCACGGCGCGACCTGACCACCCGGAACGCGTCCCGAGGCCTGAGTTCACGGTCTACGCGGAGAATGTGGAGGCGGCCCTGCGGGCGCTGATCGAGAAGATCAGGCCCCGGCGGGCGCCGGAGGTGTTTCTGCCCACGGAGTGATAGATCCTAGAGATAGAGGGATGCTGGGGGTCGCCCCGGGATTCCGAAACGAGTCTCGGCTTTTGGAAGGAAGTAACTGGTGATGGCTTCGCTGCCGACAATCGCCTTCGTGGGACTTGTCTCAGGCTCGGTCATGGGGATCTCTGCCGCAGGGTGGGGGGCTGTGAGTGTTCCCCTGCTGATTCTGGTAGGGGTCGAGCCGTTGACCGCAATCAGCTCGAGTCTGGCAGCTTCCATTTTCCTGAGCCTGTTTGGTGGCATGGCCCATTGGCGGTATGACCGCTCACGGGTGGCCCCTCTCGTCCCGCTGTTGGTGGGGGGTGTGGGAGGGGCCTTCGTGGGGAGTTTCCTGAGTCCGGCGCTCCCGGCAGTGACCCTTCGACTTCTGATTGGCGTGACAACCCTGATCATCGGGTTCCTTATGCTCTTGAGGCGAAATGGGGTCAGTGTGCAGAACGGTGCTCACGAGCCCGTGAAATGGCACGAGAGGCGGGCGACCATCTTTGGGATCGGGTTAGTTGCCGGGTTGTCCGCCGGAGCGTTTGGCGCGGGTTGGGGGACGATCGGTGTCGCGCTGCTCGTATGGACAGGGATTCCGCCCCATACTGTGGTGGGCTCCTCGCTCCTGGCCCGGTCACTGGTGGCCGCGGCCGCGACCGGCTCGTACACCCTTCAGGGAGGTGCTCTCTCTTTGAGTGTCTTGCTTCCGCTCCTGCTCGCAGGGGGCGCGGGAGTATATCTCGGGGTCCGGATGTCGAATGGGTTCTCCGTTATCGGGATGAGAAAATTTCTCGGCAGTGTGGTCACGATCGTGGGGATCCTGACTGTGGTCAGTACTTCATGGTGAGGTCGGATACGCCTCATTGTGATCAGTCGGTGGGAATAGGGGGGCAGCCCTCCGTACGGGAAAGGGCGATTGCTTTCGGCTGCGTGATATATGCAGGGGTAGGGTCAAGCGTATTTGTGACTATCATGGCGGACCTTCACAATAGGTTCAGATGATGGGGTTTCAGGGTCTGACAGTGGCGGTCACCGGCAGCAGGAGAGCGTCGGAGTTCGCCCAGCTCATCACGAACTTGGGTGGGGTCCCATACGTGGCCCCCACGGTGGGGATTGAAGTCCAGGAGGATGTGGACCTTCAAACGGAGGGACTGGTCCACAGGATTGTCGGTGGAGAACTTGCCTATGCGGTTTTCATGACGGGCCCAGGGGTTTATCGATTGATGTCAACGGCCCAGAAGCTGGGTTTAGAGCGGGAGTTAGTCGATGTCTTGAACAGCACCTGTGTCATCGCCCGGAGCCAGAAGCCACAGAAGGTTTTGGAAAAGTACGGAGTCAAAGTGGCGTTGGTGCCATCTGACAATACCTCGGAGGGGATCGCCGCAGCGATGGAACGGTTCGACCTCAGCGGAAAAGGCGTCGCCCTTCTCTGGCACGGGGATTCCCATCCGATGCTCCCTGAGAGCCTGAAAAGAAGAGGGGCCACAGTCTTCGAGGCGATGGCCTATAAATATTCGCTCGACCTCGAGAAGCGGGGTGCCGACCTCTTGGAGGGGGTCGGATTTAAGTCCATCCCCCCCGGTGAAAGCAGGATGCTTCAACTGGTCGACGATCTCGCGAAGGGAGGAATTCATATCATTACCTTCACGAGCCCGCCCTCGGTGAGAAATCTCTTCCGATTTGCGGAGGCGCACGGGCGCGACGTCCAGCTTCGAAGATCTCTGAACGAGGAGGTTCTCGTTGTCGCCGTCGGACCACCTACGCGGAGAGCCATTGAGGAGGACGAGGTGCACGTCGATGTCATGCCGGATGTCTACAAGTTGGGACCCATGATGAAAGCCACGCTTGATTATCTGGCGCACGACCACGCCTGGACACGAAAGAGGGCTCTCGCCAGGATGCAACCTGAATTCATTGCGGATGAAAGTGGATAACCGAGGAGCCAGGAATTGGACCGTCCTTGTATGTTCATTGACGACCTGTAAGGGCCAGCCAAACCGGAAGGGGGATATGGATGGAGACCAAGACTCGACTGAATGAGGTAGAGGTAAAAGAACTGGAGATTCGCTTTGAAGGGGAAGAGCCTGAGGCGGTGATCCGATGGGCCTTCGATCGGTTTCACCCGCGTATCGCCTTGGCGTCCAGCCTACAGGCGGAAGAGATGGTGATTCTGGACATGGCCTGGAAGATCAACCCGGCGGTTCGGGTATTTACCCTGGACACCGGTCGCCTCCACGAAG
This sequence comes from candidate division NC10 bacterium SPGG6, assembly GCA_001643535.1. Taxonomy (GTDB): domain Bacteria; phylum Methylomirabilota; class Methylomirabilia; order Methylomirabilales; family CSP1-5; genus CSP1-5. Next base: position 7,402 of record LXTG01000041.1, read on the forward strand.
ATACCTACTCGGTGATGGAACAGATTCGGGAAAAGTACGGCATTGCCGTCGAGAGCTACTTTCCTGAGCGGGAGGCCGTGGAGGCCCTGGAAAGAGAAAAGGGATTCTACTCCTTCCGGCAGAGCGTGGAGGAGCGGAAGTTTTGCTGCGGTGTCCGCAAGGTGGAACCGCTTGGCCGCGCCCTCAACGGTCTCGATGCATGGATCACGGGACTCCGGCGGGAACAGGCGGTGACCCGAACTGCGATTGGTAAGGTAGAGATTGACGCAAGCCATCGAGGAATCATCAAGGTGAATCCTTTAGTCGACTGGTCGGAGAAGCAGGTCTGGGACTACATCCGTACCCGCGATGTTCCGTACAACGCGCTGCACGACTTGGGATTCCCCAGCATCGGGTGTGCCCCTTGCACGCGGGCTATCAAGCCGGGAGAGGATATTCGGGCCGGACGGTGGTGGTGGGAAACTCCAGAGGGCAAGGAGTGCGGCCTGCATGTACCATCCGTTCAGACGAGCCGATCCACTTCGTAAGGAGCCTGGAGGTCGCATGCGCAGCATCGCGCCACATGGAGGGAGACTGATCAATCGGCTGGTCCCGCCGGAGGAGCGGGAGGAGACGCGACGCCGAGTGAGCAGCCTCAAGCGAATCTATCTGAATCGGCGGCAACTCTCGGACCTGGACTTGATCGGAACTGGGGCCCTGAGTCCCTTGGAAGGGTTCATGGGGGAGGCCGATTACGAACGGGTGGTGAAAGAGATGCATTTGGCCAGCGGGCTCCCATGGTCTATCCCTGTCACATTAGCGGTGAGGGTGGGCCAGGCCGCTTCTGTTGCAGTGGGTGAGGAGATCATCCTGCTGGATGAACATGGGGAGCTCCGCGGTCTCCTAGAGCTCCAAGAGAAGTTTCCGTATGATAAGAAGCGGGAGGCCTCGGAGGTCTATCGGACGACCGACGGGACCCACCCCGGAGTCCACGCCTTATACGCACAAGGCGAGGTCCTTTTGGCCGGTCCGATCCGCATTCTCGAGCCTCCCGACTATCAAACCTACCACCCTTACCATCTGACGCCCGCAGAGACCCGGCAGGCCTTCATGGACCGAGGATGGCGGACCATCGTGGGCTTCCAGACTCGAAACCCGGTCCATCGGGCCCACGAATACATCCAGAAGTGTGCCCTGGAGATGGTGGATGGGCTGCTCCTCCATCCGTTAGTAGGGGAGACCAAGGAGGATGACATCCCCGCGGAAACCCGGTTGCGCTGCTATGAAGTCCTTTTGGATGGTTATTATCCGAAAGATCGTGTAATGCTGGCTGTCCTCCCGGCGGCCATGCGCTACGCCGGGCCGAGGGAGGCCATCTTCCATGCCCTCATGCGAAAGAACTACGGGTGTACCCATTTCATCGTCGGCCGGGATCATGCCGGGGTGGGAAACTATTACGGCACCTTCGACGCCCATACGATCTTTCGGGACTTCTCCCCAGACGAGCTGGGCATTACGCCCCTCTTTTTTGACCACGCCTTCTATTGTCGACGCTGCCAAGGGATGGCAACCACCAAGACGTGCCCGCACGGCCCGGAGGAGCGGGTCAGCCTGTCCGGGACCAAGGTGCGGGAGATGCTGCATCGGGTGGAGCTGCCGCCTCCCGAGTATTCGCGGCGCGAGGTGGCAGAGGTCCTCGTGCAGTGGGCCAACACCGACCAGTACCGCATCTAACCCTCCCTTCGCTCGATTCCTCGACACGTGCTCGTCCCAGTGTTTCAATGGGTTATATACTACTTTCTCGAAAAACTATTAATGTTATTCCGACAGATGCACTGACCGTGGCGCCCCATCCGTCGCAACCGTAACGGGATTACGCTGACTAGTGTTTCTCGGCAACGCACCTTGACCAGTCCCTGGAAACCGCCGAGAATCGGCACATTTGTTGCTACTCTGAGGATCGGAATATGCGAGACAGACTACTCAATACGTAGGCGGCCATTAGGATGGAGGGCTTAGGGCATCACGCGATGCGGAGCAGGGTAGCTCTGGCAACCGCCTCACTGGTCGTCCGAATGGGCAAAAGGGAGGTGGTGTTATGGGCAAAAAGATGCGACGTAAAGCCGGTGTCCTTTGGGATATCGCCTTGGTGATTGCTGGATGGGTAGCATTCATGGTGGGGTTCTTCATGGATCACCCGCTGGGCGTGCTTCCGGTTGCGGTTGCCAGGGTCCTGCCCTAAGCCCTCCAGCACCATTCTCCCGCCCGGCAGTATGTCTGCTTCCCTCCACCTCCCTCAGGCGAGATATTCGGGAGAGAGGTATTTTTCTGGCAAGAGAAATGCTGCAAGACCGACCCCCCTGCCCGAGTACTCCCGCCGCGCGGTCGCCGCGATCCTGCGCCACATGGCCAGCCCCGCCCAGTACCGGGTCTAGCCATCATCCGTTCCATGCTAACCGCGCCCTCCTTTCCCTTTCTGGGCTCGCGAGGTTGCCTACCGCTCCGGCATCAGGTATTCTGTCAAGAACGATGTGAGGGCAGCCTTGGACACGAGGCGGCTTCGCTGACGAGTCCAAATGCCAATTCAAGACCTGACCCCGGATCTGGCTTTGCGGGGGTGCGCCGAAAAATGCAAAGTCAAGACGTGACTCTCGCCCCTCCATTCCATTTGACTGCGGCGCCTTGACGAGAATGAGGGAGCGCTCATGCCCGATGACGCTACCGCGCAACAGCAACCCGTAGAACCCGACGAGCCTGAACCCCCCGAGCTTGAGCCCTATGACTTCGAGCCTGATGACAGCGATCTTGAGGGGGAGCCCGACTCTGACTACGATCCTGCCGAGCACATGTCGCAGGAGGAGCTTGATGACCTCGCACGGGAAGCGCAGGAGGCCGAGCGCGACTACGAAGCTGACCTGATCCGCCAGGCTCTGCGGACCATCTCGAAGGATGCGGCGAAAGGGTACCTGACGAAGTACGGCGATGCGGTCGATACCCGCATTCAAACCTGCCTCGGCCAGGCGAAGCGGTTAATGGCGACAAACCACCCCGGTCCAGCCCTTACCCTCGCTGCTTCCGCGCTTGAGATCATGATCCGATTCCTCCTTCTGCGACCCCTCGTCCAAGGGGCTTTCTTGTCTGACAAGTGGGCCGCAATCCTCGCGGCCAGGGTTACGGGGGGGCGCACTGCCGAAGATCGAGAGATGCTCCCCGCTATCCTGCGCGAATGGGGTCTGGACCTGAACAAAGTGAGGACAGCCAGCGGAGTCTTTGTCTGGCCGTTCATCGTTGACCGTCTCTGGAGCCTCCGTAACGGGTTCGTCCACCGCTTCGACCCTGTCGCAACGGATGCGGCGGCCCAGGCTGTGGAGTGTGCAGAGATGTTTCGGGCCACGGTCGTTGGAACTGTCGCGAAGCGCCTGGGGTTTACCCTCGATGAGACCCAGCGTTGGTCAGCGATCAAGAAGCCCAATGGCACAGTAGACGTGTTCGAAGTTGCTGATCTGTTTGTGGACATTGCAAAACCGAAGAAACAGGGGCAGTAGCGCGACCGCCGGCTCCAAGTATTGGTTAACTGGGGGCTGGCTTTGGTATCTTGACAATCCTGCTGGGCCACGGCCAGCCCCTTTGATGCGGGTCGTCGCCGCTTATGTTTGCCCTGGACTTGCTCGGTGTGGTGGGGTTGCGGAGAGGGGGCGGGTTGG
>LXTG01000032.1 GCA_001643535.1 candidate division NC10 bacterium SPGG6
GGTCATCACCCCGGTTGTGAGCGTGCCCGTTTTGTCGAAGAGGACCGTGTCGATATTCCCGGCCTGCTCGAACACCTCGGCGCGCTTGAAGAGGATCCCGAGCTCAGCGCCTCGTCCACTCCCCACCATGATCGCTGTAGGCGTCGCCAATCCCAGGGCACAGGGGCAGGCGATGATCAGGACCGCCACCCCGGCCTGAAATGATGGGCCAATGTCGTTGCCGAGGGCCAACCAAACAAGGGTTGTTCCGACAGCGAGGAGCATGACAGTGGGTACGAAGACGCTCGAGACGCGATCAGCGAGACGCTGTGTTGGCGCCTTGGATCCTTGGGCTTCCTCGACCATTCGGACGATCGCTGCCAGGGCGGTGTCGGAGCCGACTGCCGTGGCCTTTACCGTCAGGCGACCTTCCTGGTTGACGGTGCCGCCGAACACATCGTCGCCTTGTCTCTTGTCTACAGGGAGGGACTCACCGGTGAGCATSGACTCRTYSASCGCCGAGGCCCCCTCCCGGACAATGCCATCCACCGGGATCTTTTCTCCGGGGCGTACAAGAATCAGGTCCCCGCGCTCCACCTCCTCAATGGGGATGTCCATCTCCACGACATCCGTACTCACTCCCGCGGCCTTCCCGCCCGTTCTCGACTCATCACCCGTGGCCGAGGGCTCCGGACCGACCCGGCGCAGAACCCGGGCGGTCTTTACCTGAAGCCCCATCAGCTTTTTGATCGCCTCGCTGGTCCGCCCCCGCGCCCTCGCCTCCAGCCATCGGCCGAGGATAATCAGGGTATGGAGGACCGCAACCGCCTCAAAATAGACGGCCGCCTGCCCCTCGGTCGCGAAGAAGGCAGGAGAAAAGGTGGCAATCACACTGTAGAAATACCCCGCGTTCGTCCCGAGGGAGACCAGGGTATTCATGTCAGCCGTCCGGTGCCGTAACGTGATGAGGAAGCCGCGGTGAAACTGCCATCCGACCCAGAAGTGGACGGGGGTCGCGAGGAGGAACTGGGTCCACGGACTGGAGAGGAGAGATGGGATCCAGGCACTAAGCGTCTGAAGCCCCATATGGGGGAGAGCCCCGATGACGACCAGAGTGCTGAGCACGGCCCCCACCAGAAATTTTCTCTCGAGCTCTCGTGCCTCCCGTTCTCTGATTGCCTTCTCCCGATCCGCCCCGGCCTCCGTCACGGCGATCTCGAGTGGGGTATACCCTGATTCCCGGATCGCCCGTTTAAGATCCGTGAGCGTCGTTGGTCCGGGGATGTAGGCAATCACGGCCTGCCCCGTGGCGAGATTCACGGTGGCCCGGATGACCCCAGGAACCGACGCGAGTCCCTTCTCAATCCGGCTAACACAGGAGGCACAATGCATCCCCTGAATGGGGATCACGACTTCTTCCTGAGGCACCTCGTACCCCAAGTCCTGAACTGCACGGTGGAGGGCCTCAGGCGACGTCCGCGAAGGATCAAAGTGTACCTCGGCTCTCTCGGCCCCGAAGTTGACTGTGGAGTGCTGGACTCCGGAGACCGCCTTGAGTCCCTTTTCGATCCGGTTGGCGCAGCTCGCACAGTGCATGCCCCGGATGGGAAAATCGATCGTGAGTCTCTCTACCTCGTGCTCTTCTATCTGCTCACTCACCATGGCGGATAATCCCCTCTTCCTGTGAAATCATGCGGCCAGCATGAGCCTCCTGTATCCGTGAGACAGGGACCCCTGTGCCACCTGCTGCAGGAACGCCGCGCAGCTAGTTTTTCCCCTGAGGAGCCGCGACGGCCCCCGGGCGCATTCTCAGGGCCCGAAACGCCCCCCTGTTGACACCTCACCGACCCGGGCGGCCAAAACGGGAAAAGACCTCCAGAAGTTCTTCAATCTTTCGATCCCGCTCCCGATCATTTCCCGAGGTGAAAGCTGCCGCCACGCAGCTCTCGATGTGCCGACCTAGGAGACGCTTACTCACCTGCTCAAGCGCCCCCTGGACCGCCGAAACTTGGAGGAGGATATCGACACAATACTTCTGCTCTGTTACCATCCGCTGAATTCCCTGGACCTGTCCCACAATCCGCTTCAGCCGGTTCAAGACCTCCTGCTTCGTCGCGTCGTTTATCATCCTGCGCCCCCCGGTGAGAGAACATCATATACCCTACCCCTGTAGTGTATAACCACATCAACCTTTTGTCAAGAGAATCTTTGGGAGTGCCCTATTCACGCGGTGACCAATGCAGAATTGGAGAGAGATTACGTGGAAGTGACGTAGATCCGCCCAGCGACATCGCGTCCGACTGCCTGCTGCATATCCCCGATCAGCAGAAAGATGGGTCCATCGTACGGGGCGATCTGTCTCACCTGAAGATTGACATGAGGTAAGAGGCCGAGTTCCGTGAGGTACAACAGCAATTCCGGATCCTCCTCGGGAACGCAGAAGACAGTCGCCTTCGCCCCCTCCTTCAACTCGACCAGCGTGGTGGCCGGGTACCCAAACGGCAGCCGGCCGTGGACATCAGGGATCGGGTGCCCATGGGGGCAGCTCATCGGATCTTTGAGGAGCTGAACCAGCCGCTCTTCCACCTCTCCGCCGAGGACATGTTCAAACTTGCAGGCTTCGTCGTAGACCTTTTCTAAGGATAACCCCAGCACATCGGTGAGGAAGCGTTCTGCGACCCGGAGCCGACGGATCACCTGGAGTGCGATCTGCAGCCCCTCGGCGGTGACTCCGATCCCCCCATCCCCCTCGGCCAGCACAAAACCTTTTTGCATCAGTCGCTTCACCATGTCTGACGCGGCGGGGACCGTGATCCCCAAGAAATCCGCGACCTTGGATGTGGTGACAGGCGAGGCCGACTGCTGAAGGACGGTAATCGCCTTCAGGTACATCTCCGTTTTTTCCATGAGACCGATGTCGTGGGTCATGGCGCCTCCAGCCCCGCAACCTTTCCTATCAGTTAGGAGACTATACCCACCCGAGTATGATGTCAAGTACCTTCAGATGTGGTGAGTCTTATGGGGCAAAAAGGGCTTGACAACACATGAAGTTAAGCATACTTTACTTTGAAAATAAGGATGGCATAATGAATATACCTTGGGTACTTACCCCAGCTCTCGTTGGAGGCCAAGCCACCGTGAACGTTGATATATAATACCGATTAAACACATCACCACAGGAGGAGAGAGTAATGCAAAGGACTGCACGCACATGGAAGTACCTGGTAGTTCTCAGCCTTTTCCTCACCGCACTCATCTCTTTATTTTACGCATCAGAGGCCCGGCAGACGACCGAAACCGATGGGCATGGTGAGGTCGTCGTCTACTCGGCCCGGATCGAAAAGCTGATTAAGCCGATGTTCGACGCCTTCAGGGGCAGGACAGGCATCCAGGTGAGGTATTCCACCGCCAAGGCGGCCCAACTTTTCGAACGCCTGAAGGCGGAAGGCCCGAACACGCCGGCTGACGTCTTCATGACCGTGGATGCGGGCAACCTCTGGCTCGCCGAGCAGGCCGGGCTCCTTCAGGGATTCGAGTCCTCCGTCATTGAGAAGAACATTCCACCCCATCTCAGGGCCAAGGATAACGCCTGGGTGGGACTGTCGGTGCGCGCCCGGACGATTATGTACAGCACCGAGCGGGTCAAGCCGTCTGCCCTGTCCACCTACGAAGCCCTGGGAGACTCCCAGTGGCGCGGACGGCTGTGCCTCCGCACGTCCCGCAAGGTCTACACGCAGTCGCTGGTCGCCACGATGCTCAAGACGCTCGGTGAGCCTGAGACCAGGGAGGTGCTCCGCGGGTGGATGCAGAACGAGCCCCGCATTTTCAACAGCGACACCAAAATGTTCAAGGCCATCGCCGCGGGACAGTGCGACGCGACGATCGCCAATACTTACTATCTGGCCCGGCTCCAGGCCAAGGACCCCGGATTTCCCGTGGCGGTGTTCTGGCCGAATCAAGACGACCGCGGGGTTCATGTCAATGTCTCAGGCGCCGGTGTGACGAAGTACACCCAGCACCGGGCAAAGGCGATCCAGTTGATCGAGTTCCTGAGTTCACCCGAGGCCCAGAACCTGTACGCCGACGGCAATTACGAGTACCCCGCCAACCCGGCGGTCAAGCCGCATGGGTTGATCGCCGCCTGGGGATCATTCAATGCCGACACGGTGGACGTGGCCGCCGCGGGTGCCCTGCAGCCTGCCGCCGTCAAGCTCCTCGACAAGGTCCGCTACAAGTAGGCGGGAGACCGTCTCGAAATGGCAAACAGCCTGGTCAGCTCCGTCGCAGAGGGCCTGCGACGCCTCGGTCTGCGGCGTCCGCCTGACCTGTGGCCGGTAGCCGCGGGGGCCATTGCCCTCGTGGTCGCCACACCGATCCTGGTCGTGGTCTCCTCCATCGCCACGCCGAGTGTCGAGGTCTGGCACCATCTCTGGGAGACGCAGCTCGCCGAACTTGTGTCGAACACGATCGCTTTAATCGTGGGCGTCGGGTTCGGTGTCACTGTGATCGGGACGGGTCTTGCCTGGCTGGTCACCATGTACCAGTTCCCGGGCCGATCGATCTTCGAATGGCTCCTCATTCTCCCCCTGGCCATGCCCGCCTATGTGATCGGCTTCGTCTTTCTCGCGATTTTCGACTATGCCGGTCCGGTGCAGAGCTGGCTCCGCCACGTCTTTGGGCCGGGGGTCTGGTTCCCGGATTTCGCCTCATACGGAGGGGTGGTCCTGGTTATGACCCTCGTCTTTTATCCCTACGTGTACCTCCTCGCACGCGCCGCGTTCCTCGAGCAGTCGGAGACGACGCTGGAGGCGGCTCGCGCCCTCGGGATGAGCCGGCGCGACGTCTTCTGGAAGGTGGCGCTCCCCCTGGGGCGACCTTCAATCGTAACCGGCGTGATGCTGGCCCTCATGGAAACCCTGGCGGACTTTGGGACCGTGGCGATTTTCGGCTACAACACCTTTACGGTGGCCATCTATCGCGTCTGGTTCGGCCTGTTTGACCGGGGGGCCGCGACGGAGCTAGCAAGTGTGCTCCTCTTCTTCGCCCTTGCCCTTTACCTGCTCGAGCGGGCCCTGCGCGGCCGTGCCCGTTTCTACCAGACAGAA
>LXTG01000017.1 GCA_001643535.1 candidate division NC10 bacterium SPGG6
CGTCAACTTGTGCGGTTGACCAAGGAATGTAGACCGCTTGGGTTTCCAGGCATCACGTTCCTACCGGAGACACCAGTCTCTGATGCCGGCATTTCAGATCTTTCGGTTCATACCTTGACGGAGATATGTGAAACCGAGCCTATCGAGAACTCCGAGCCGATGGTGCGCGAGTCCGATGTGGCGATGGTGGTGTACACCTCCGGGACAACCGGTCGACCGAAAGGCGTGATGCTCTCGCACAAGAACCTGATCTCCAACATCCGTTCGGCGAACCAATACATGCAACTGACGCGTGATGACAGCATCCTGATTGTGGTGCCGTTGTACTTCATTCACGGACGGATGCAGTTGCTGACTCACATGCTCATCGGCGGAACCGTCGCGTTCTCGGCCGGCTTTCAATTCCCTGCCCAAGTTCTTCGAGAACTTGCCGAGCATCGTGTGAGCGGCTTCTCGGGGGTGCCGTACTTCTTTTCGGCACTGTTACATGGAAGCGAGCTACGGAACGTAGCGCTACCCGATCTTCGATATCTGCTGATCACAGGCGGCGCACTCTCACTTGAGGGCCTGGCCGACCTTTCCCCTCGACTCTCCGCTCTTGACCCTCGACTCTAACATACGGTATGGGAGCGCGCGAGAAGTACAGGGCGAATCCCCGGCAGTCCCGTACCACCTTGACCACATGCGGGCTCTGCCAGTCATCTTCCGTTTCGAGGCGACGGCAGAGCGTCCCCATGATCAGGTCCGACTCTACAAAAAAGGGGGACACTGCCTCATCGATCATAGCCGGCTCGATGAGGGGTTCGTCCCCTTGGATATTAACGACAAGCTCGCAGGAGAGGGATGCGGCAACTTCGGCGACCCGGTCTGTCCCGGAAGGATGATGCGCCGCCGTCAGCTGGACTTCCCCGCCGAACGCAGTCACCACATCGCGAATCCGAAGGTCATCGGTCGCAACCACCACCTGTGCCAGCGTCTTGCTCCGACGCGCCCGTTCGTACACATGCTGAATCAGAGGCCGTCCGCACAGAGTGGCCAACGGCTTGCCGGGAAACCGCGAGGAGGCGTAGCGGGCCGGGATGACCCCTACCGCCTTCACGATCCTATTCCTCCTTACGCCCCAAGGATCGCTTGAGCTCTGCTAAGCTCACTGTTGCGGTCCCGCGCTTCCCCACCACGACCCCCGCGGCATGGTTGGCAATCTGGGCCGCCTCCAACATGGGTGCCTTAGAACCCACGGCAAGGGCCATGGCCCCCACCACCGTGTCCCCTGCCCCGGTGACATCAAATACCTCTTTCGCCACCGCCGGGATGTAGCTTACACGGTCGTCTGCCTCGAAAAGCGACATCCCCTTCCCCCCGCGCGTAATGAGCACAGCTTGGACCTTCAGAGCATCGACGAGGTGTCGCCCCGCTGCGACGACGTCTGCCTCACTCTTGATAGGATGTCCCCACGCTGCTGCCGCTTCCCAGTGATTGGGAGTCAGAACGCTGACCTGGCGGTACAGTCCAAAGTGGCTAATCTTCGGGTCCACCACCGTGACCACCCCGCGCGTGCGGGCCAGAGGAAGGACTTCTTCAAGGAGCCGGCCGCTGACTACACCCTTACCGTAATCAGAGATAATCAGGGCATCCACGTGGGCCAGCCGATCCTGGACGAGCCCCTCGATCCTCCTGCGCGTTTCTTCATCCAACTCCTCTGTACATTCCCGGTCAAACCTTACCATATGGTGGCCCCTGGCGACAACCCGGGTCTTCATGGTTGTCCTCCGGGAACGATCCATGACAATGCCATCCGACTTGACGCCAATCTGCTCGATCTCCTGAATCAACCGGTCCGCTAGGACATCACCTCCGACCACCCCGATCAGATCCGCCTGCCCACCAAGGGCCCGGACGTTGGCCACCACATTGGCAGCTCCTCCGAGACGGATACCTTCCTCTTCCACCTCAAGGATCGGGACCGGGGCCTCGGGAGAAATCCGCGACACGGTTCCCGAGATATACTCATCAACCATGATGTCCCCAAGGACGAGGATCTTCCGCTGGGGAAATTGGGTTAAAAGTTCATCAAAAGGGCTCAGAGACTCTGTCTGCATCGCGTCCCGCATCATGCCTCGGCCTGTATGAGGGAAATCCTCACGAGGGCGAACTCCGGCGAAAACAACTCCAGACGACCTGAAAGAAGACACCCGAGCGGCATAGTGCCAAGATGAATTTCCGATGCCGCTCAAAATCTGCCCACCGCTTTACCAGCTCGGGGAGGTCGGAATCATGATAGGCGCGGATGAGACGGTCGATCTGCTCATCCGAGAGCATTCCTCCCACCCGGCGGAAGAAGGATCCCACGCGGAGTTCGACACCGATCTCCTGGCGCCACCGCCGCTCGTACTCCACCAGGCTCCTCTCGCTCAGATCACCAAGGCAGAAAGCCCGGTCCAACGTTGCTGCTGCCGTATCGCCACAGAGGATCCCATAAGATATCCCGCCCCCCGTCGTCACCTTCACCTGCCCGGCCGCATCCCCCACCAAGAGGATTCTGTCCCTAAAGCTCCGAGAGACATTCGCAATGGGGATTGCTTTTTTCTTGATATGACCCGCTGGCTCACAGATCCGAGAGGCGATGGATGGATGCTGAAGGAATCGTTTCAGGGAGGGGACGGCTCCGGCACCGTTACAGACCCCAACCCGGGCCAACGGGCCAGCAGGGATAGCCCATGCAAAGCTGCCGGGGGCTACCTCTCGCCCCAGGTAGACCTCCACACGATCCACACCTTCCATTCCCACTTCAACCTGCGCTGCCTGCAGAAACCGGGAGGGGCGCTCTAGTCCGAGGTTCTGTAGGAGGCCGTAGCGGACGCCGGTAGCCAAGACGACGGCCCGCGCACTCAAAGTCATCGGGGCCTCGTCGCCCTCCGGCCCCCGCTGGACCGCCGCCACCTTCACATGATCGTCCCCATATTCCAGACCGACACACCGAACTCGCAGAAGGTAACTCGCACCACAGGCGAGGGCTCGCTGAGCCATCGTCTGATCGAACTCACATCGGCGGACGACATAGGCCATGACCCGGCTCGCCCCGACCGTCGCGGAGCTGCCCTTGGGTGAAAAGAAGGTGGCGGAATCAAATCCCCTGATGACCGAGGCCCGCGGAAGATCAAACCGCTCAAACGCCTCGGCCCCGATAAGGCCTGAACAGTTGGTTGGCGCACCAACCTGTGGATGCTCTTCAAGGACGAGGACGGTGTATCCCCGCTGGGCCAGACTCGCCGCCGTCTGGCTCCCTGCCGGCCCTGCCCCCACCACGATTACATCGTGCATAGAGGCCCCTCCGTCTCTTCGGGTTCCTTCAGGAAGCAGCGGAACCCCTTCTCCCGCGCCGTTATGTTCTCAGTCTCAGAGTTGGGCGTCCAGGGATTCCCCGTTGATGAACGGCTGCGTCCCGGTCTTCCGGTCGCAGATTTCTCTTTCCGCAAGCTTCCCCTGAACAACACCTTTAAGAATATCCTTTAACTTTGTGGCCGTCAACTAGAAATCGAATGTCGGCCTACGGGGGGAACGCTAGGTGCTGCCACGATACCGGCGGCTCAGCAGCCACCATAGCCCGCCT
>LXTG01000036.1 GCA_001643535.1 candidate division NC10 bacterium SPGG6
TCAAAGGTGTCACGGGCAAGCCCCGGGACAATGGCCCCCCCTGCCGCCTCGACCACCAGGTCGGAGCGAGAGATCAGCTCGGCCAAGTTCAGATAAGGCACGGGGTGGCGCAGGGTTGATAAAAACTCCCGTGCTGCCTTCTCCGTACGGCTCGTCACGCCGGCAACATTCACATTGAGGATTCCACCGTCAACTGCCTTGAGTAGCGCGCGGCCAATAGCCCCACATCCAACAATCCCGACGGATTTCATGGGATCTCCCTTCCTTCCAGGACTTGTAACCCGATCTGCTTTTCCTTGTCAATCAAGGCCCGAGGTTTAGATCATTGACAGGGGCAATTTGGACCATCCAAGACGCGCTTATCTGATCGCTGCAGGAATAATCCTGAAAATTCCGGCTCAGGGGGACCGCCCGCCGATCCATTCCCGAAAGAAGGCATCAGCGATTCGGTACTCTCCGTTGGTCTTGAATATAATCTGCTCTTTGAGAAGCTTCCTGAGCGACGTCTGTACCGAGGAGTGGGAGCCTAGGCGATGGGCTGCCAGGAATTCGCCGGCAAACACGTTTCGGCCACCAGCCCTGGCGATCGCCTGCAATACCTGTCGCTGATGCAGGGAAAGGCGATCCCAGGCACCGCTGAAGTACGGCCCGTCCTGATCTACAATGGTGGCAATGGCCTCCCCGATGTCAGCCTGGGTGATCCTGACCACTTTTCCTGCACGAAGAGCCCATAACTGATGGCAGAGCCGCTGGACATTGTATGGGACGTCGTCGGCCGCAGCCAGGATGGTGTCCAGCATCTCGGCAGAGGCGTGGATGCGGCCACTCCTGAACCTCACCTCCATGAAAGGCGCAAATTCCTCTGGGGGAATGCTGCTGAGGGATATGATCCGGCCAAATTTGTAGAACGGGCCCCGCTCGAGGGTTGCCATGTCCTGAAGCACGCTCTGTTTGGAGCCCGCAAAGACATAGCTCACATGCCGATGCCGCTGAAAATGCGAACGCATGGCTTTCTCGAGCCCACCGCCAGGGAACCGCTGCATCTCTTGGAACTCGTCAAAGGCAAGCACGAGCCGACTCTTTCGCTTCACCGCGAGTCGTTGCGGGAGGGACAAAACCTCTTCTTGAAAGGCAAGGTCACTCCGTGGTGACGTACCGATGTCGAAGGAGAGCGTGGGCTCGCCGGTGGAATTCGTTCCGACCTGAGGACGGAGCCGCCCCAGAAGATCCAATGCGAGACGCAACACCCGTTCTGGTCGGGACTCGGCCGCTCGAAGCAACGTATGGGCCATTAGCTCGAGTAACTGCCTGGGTGTGGTTGTTCGAAACATGTCCAGATAGGCAACAAGCGTTCCCCGCGAGCGCAATGAATCCAGGAGCGTGAAGATCAGAGAAGTCTTACCGTAGCGACGGGGTGAAAGAAGAAACAGATGTTGTCCGTCCGCGAGCTCTCGGGACAATTCCTCCAGCTCGCTACGACGGTCTACAAAGTCGCTACCGGTAACCACGGAACCGAACTTGAAAGGGTTCTGCATGCCAACCTAAAAATAATGCAGGATTACATTATGTATAATTGCATAATGTAAAATAGCATAATAGAGATAACCCGCCCCCCTGTCAAGCCCTTAACGGCTCCCCTTCCAAAAGTGTGGTGCTGAGGGGGGATCTACGCTCGCGCTATAGCCAGTAAAGCATCCCGTACACGGCGACTCCGGTGACGGAGACGTAGAGCCAGAGAGGCAATGTCCAACGGGCGATCCGCATGTGCCTCTCGAACCTTCCCCTGAGAGCCCGGACCAGGGTGACCAGGACCAGCGGGACAATAGCAGCGGCCAGTATTGTGTGGGGGATCAGGACCGAGAAGTAGAGAGAGCGAACCCAACCTCGACCTTCAAACGGGACAGAGCCGACCTGGTAGTGATAGGTGAGATAAGAGACCAGAAAAAGAGTTGAGGTTGCGAACGCGGACAGCATGCAGAGCTAGTGAGCCCTTACGTACCCTCGTCGTATCAACAGATACCCCATGACCAGAAACAACGTACGACCGAGTTGTGAGAAGCGTTGATACCGGGCAGATACGAGAGGGGGATCAAGGGAACGGTCAGGTAATGTCAGGAAGGAGCATCAGGATTAAAAAGACACATAGGATCAGCGGGGTAAGAGCAATCATTCCCAGCGTGACCCGCTCAAACTTGAGGTGCATAAAGTACATGGCCACCAGAACCGCCTTGGACAGGGCAAGCCCTATGAGAAGGATCACGACGATGAGCCTCGCCATTGGCACGTAGATTACAGCTATCTCGAGAATGGTCAGCCCCGAAAGCCACCAGAAGACACCGATGTAGTTAGTTTCTGTGTGAGCTGTTGTCATCGCTAATCCCCCAATCCGCCTTTCACACGAGATAGACAAATGTGAAAATCAGGATCCAAACCAGATCGACGAAATGCCAGTACAGACCGGCAATTTCCACTTCGTTGTGCCGATGCTCCCCGTAACGGCCGCGAACCCCCTGAACCAGGACTGTGGAGAGATAGACGACTCCCCCAAACACATGACAGCCGTGAAAGCCTGTCAGCACAAAAAAGGTCGCACCGAACAAGGCAGCCCCAAAGGGATTACCCGTCAGCGTGAGCCCCTCGTGGATCAGGTGGGTCCACTCGTAGGCCTGCAATCCTAAAAAGGCTATCCCGGCCAGGACGGTCAGAGACAGGAACTTTTTAAATCCCGACTGATCTCCATTCTTGATCGCCGAGAGGGAGAGCACCATAGTCACGCTGCTGCAGATGAGCAGGAAGGTCATGAGGGCCGTGAGGTTGATCCCGAGGACATCCGAAGGCCTGGGCCAGTTAGAACTACCAACGCGAAAGAGACCATAGCCCACAATGAGCGCCCCAAAGCTCATCGCATCTCCAGCCAGGAAAACCCACATGCCGAGTTTACCCCAGCTCTCGGGTGTCAGGGGCGATTCCGCCGGCTCGACGGCAGCATCCATCACGACAGCCTCACTCATCTTCCCTCCTCCATTGATACCTCGACCAAGTGCAAAAAGGCTCCTCCTCTGCAAGTGCCGCCCAGTTCCATCACCGAGCGCGTGTGAGGATGAACAATCCAGGCTGCAATGGCACAACCAACAAGCAGAACAGGAACTCCGCTCTTACAATGAACTCGAAAATTAGCGCAACGCGCGTATCCTGTCAATATAGATAAACCAGCCCATAGAGGATCGGCCAAAGGACTACGACAAACACCCAGTATATCGCGCACACCTCAACACCCGTATGGCTATTCGACGTGAAGCGACCTCGCCAACCCTGTGCCAGGACTGCTATCAACCAGAGCATGGCACCAACCACATGGAACCCGTGGAAGCCAATCAACGTATAAAAGGTAGCACCGTAAATCCCGCTCGACATCTTGAGGCCAAAGTGGATTAAACGTAACCATTCATATCCCTGGACAACTAGAAAGACAGCCCCGAGAAACACCGTGGTTAACAGCCACCGAAAAAGAGACGTTGATTTCCCAAGGCGGATCGCCCTCAAGGCCAGATAAA
>LXTG01000098.1 GCA_001643535.1 candidate division NC10 bacterium SPGG6
GCTGCCGCTCCCGCCGAAGGCTGTCGAGTGTCGTGATCGGGGTGGATGTTCCACTCCTCCGCCTGCCCGCCGATGGTGGCGAATCCTTGCTCGTCCGCGATGGCCCCATCGAAGGAGATCCGGTACATCTCGTCCTGAGCCGACGTTGTTCCCACTTCCACCACGAGGATCTCCACTTCCAGCGGTTTGATCTCTTGGCTGAAAATATTCCCAATGCTCTGCGAGTATGCATTGGCTAGAGATTTGGCGGTCACATCCTCCCTGCCGTACGAGTACCCTTTCAGATCTGCATATCGGATGCCAGCCTTTCGTAAATTCTCAAACTCACTATATTTGCCGGCACCGGCGAAGGCAATCCGGTCATAGATCTCCGAGATCTTGTTCAGCGAGGAACTCGGGTTCTCGGCCACCAGGAGCATGCCCTGTTTTCCGGCCAAGGCGATGATCGACTTCCCCTTCGTGATGCCTTTGCGGGCATACTCCGCCTTGTCCTGCATCATTTGCTCGGGAGAGACATAGAAAGGGAGCGGCATCTCAGTAGCTCCTCGCTCTGGTGTCGGTAACCCTCTGACTTACAGCGCGCACCCGGTCTTCCTCCACGTCCTGGATTCCCCGGGTCGTCACCGTTTTGATCGTAGGGAAGATTCCGCGCATAAAATCAGGTCCTGCCGTCCCGACATCCTCCTCGGCCGCGTCGCACAGGGCCTCGACGGCGGTGGTGATCGTCTCCTCCTCGTCCATATCCGGTCGGTACCGCTTCTTCATGGTGGCCCGAGCGTGTGCTCCCCCAGAGCCGGTGGCGTTAAATTCAGTCTCCTCATACCTTCCACCGGTCACATCGTATTTGTAGATTTTTCCTTCCCCCCGTTTGACGTCATATCCAACAAAGATTGGGATGACCACTAGTCCTTGAAGGGCCATCGGAAAATTCATCTTGACCATCTGAGCCAACTTATTCGCCTTCCCCTCGGTACTCAGCTCGACCCCCTCCAGCTTCTCGTAGTGCTCCAGCTCCGTTTGAAAGAGGCGTCCCAGTTCGAGGCATGGCCCCGCCACGCCGGCAATGGCAATGGCCGAATGCTCGTCTGCCTTGAAAACCTTTTCAATCCGTCGAGTCGCGATCTGGGTTCCCTCGGTGGCCTGCCGGTCTCCGGCTATGACCACTCCATCACGGTACTTGAGGGCCAACACGGTGGTCCCTCTCGGGAGGGGGGTCAGTTCCTCCGCGGAAAACTGCAGACCATCCCACCTCGTCAGGAGGAGAGGGAAACGTCCCGTCACGAGGTCGCAAAAGCTGGAGCCGCTATACGAGAGGTCCAAAAACATCTTACTCGCCTCCTCGCTGGACATAATTTCTGACAAACTCTTCCGAATTTTCCTCGAGGACCTCGTCAATTTCGTCAATGACCTCGTCCATGCGCTCTTTGAGCTCTTTCCCCTTCTCCGTCACAGTCGCCTTCGGTTGAGCCTCGTCACTCTTCGGAGATTCCCTGGGGCGCTTAACCTTCCGTTCTTGCTCGCTCATGGGCACCACCCTCTCATCCCGTGAGGTTGTCGAAAAGCTCGCTCACGGAGTCCGATCGGTCCAAGATCTCTTGAACCAACTTACGAGTCCCTCGGGTCGGCTCGGCCATGGGGATCTTCTTCACGGATGCCTCACCGGTGTCGAACAAGAGGGAACTCCAGCTGGCCCCGTAGATCTGATCCCGATACTTCCGAAGACACATGCCTCGGAAGTAGGCCCGGGTATCGGGTGGCGGAAAATCGACGGCCTCCGCGATCTCCGTGTCGGTCACAATCCGTTCCACCAACCCCTGCCGCTCTAAGACGTAGAAGAGCCCTTTCTCCCGCCGGATATCGTGGAACTGCAAGTCCAGCATCGAGATCCGCTGGTCCTCGAATCCCACCTTCCGCCGCTCCATGTACGACCGGATCAGTTCCATCTTGATCACCCAATCGAGATGCCGATGGAGCTGCCACGGGTCCTCCTCCAACTTGTCCAAGACCCACGTCCACTTCTCCAAAATGTCCAGCACCTGGGGTGACGCCTCCCGCCCCTGGTAGTACGCCCACGCCATCTCAAGATATTCCCGCTGGATCTCGACCCCGCTCAGCTCCACCCCCCGCTTCAACCGGACCTTCCGCCGGCAGGTGACATCGTGCGAGATCTCCTTGATCGCCCGGACCGGGTCCTCTAACGCCAGATCCTTCCGGACCCATCCATCCTCCACCATGCTCAGCACGATCGCCGTCGCCCCGACCTTCAAATACGTCGCGAACTCCGACATGTTACTGTCGCCCACGATGACGTGCAACCGGCGGTACTTCTCTTCATCCGCATGCGGCTCGTCGCGGGTATTGATGATCGGACGCTTGGCCATGGTGTCGAGACCAATCCACGCCTCAAAGAAGTCGGCCCGCTGAGAGATTTGATACGCCACGGGGTCGGTCTGATTTTCCGCCCCCACCTTCCCCGCGCCAGTATAGACCTGTCGGGTGACAAGAAAGGGGGTGAGGCCCTCGATGATCTTCTCGAAGGGCACACCGCGGGCCATCAGATAATTCTCGTGGTAGCCATAGCTGTTTCCCTTCCCGTCCGTATTATTCTTGTAGATGTACAACTGTGCTTCAGGGGGGAGGACCCGGTTGGCCGCCTGTCGACTTATCTCGAGGATATGCTCCCCCGCCTTTTCATAGAGCACGAGATCCCGCGCGTTCATCACCTCGGGCGAGGAGTACTCCGGATGCGCCCCGTCCACGTACAATCGCCCGCCGTTGAGCAGGAGCTTGTTGATGGCCCGGTTGTCCTGTTGGCTGGGGCGCTCTCGTTCGCCGCTCACCTCAAACCCACGGGCATCCAGCAAGGGGTTCTCACCCGCATAGTCCCAGATTGCCTTGATCGCCTGGACCGCCTCATGACTATTGATGAGGAGGATGGAATTCCCCACCGGATCAAACCCCTGAGGATTCCGGACGGTGATCCCGAATTCGATCTCGATACCTACGACCTTCTCAACTGCCATAGTCTCCCTTCCGCCCCCCCCTACCTCGAAAACGGGACCTAGCTCCCGATCATATATTATACAACGAAAGACATCCCCGATACCACAAGGGAGTTTTCGCATAACTTTTCAGCGCGAGGATGAACCCCTTGCAGGGAATAGAACCTCATCCCCAAGAGGGGTCAAGGAAGGAGGAAGGACAACCTGAAGGACGCACTGCTCAGCTTCAAGCTACAGATAGTGGCCCGGAACGACCGTTTCGACCCTGATCTGCTTCTCCCCGGCCCGCGGGAGGGAGCGGACGGCGACGATGCGTTCAGACTTACGCCCCGCGATCTTGGCCCAGTCATCCGGATTGGTCGTGTTGGGCAGATCCTCGTTCTCCTGGAACTCCATTGCGTGGACTGCGCATCAGCTCTCGTCGCTCTACGACGACGACGGGGAGAAGGTCTTTCACTCGGTCATCGTGGTGACGGACCGAACCGTGCTCGATGACCAGCTCCAGGACACCATCTACCAGTTCGAACACGCGGATGGCGTCGTCGGGCGGATCAGCCGCGACGAGGGCCAAGGCTCCAAGTCCGAGAAGCTCGCGCACGCACTGGAGCACAGCCAGCCGATCGTCATCGTGACGATCCAGACCTTCCCCCATGTTCTCGACGCCATCGAGGACAGCGTCAGCCTCAAAGAGCGCCGCTACGCGATCATTGCGGACGAGGCGCACTCGTCGCAGTCGGGCTCGACGGCGGGCAAACTGAAGACCGTGCTGACCAGCGACATGTTAGACGAAGATGCCGAGGTGAGCGCGGAGRATATGGTGGCCGCCGGCGGCGGCTTTCATCAAGGAGGAACGCTATGAACAAGCTGTTGTTGTTATTGACCTCGGTTGCGCTGTGTACGCTGGCGCTACAGCCGGCCTCAGCGCAGAACGCCGATGAGAAGATGAGCTTCTTCATCACCAGCGCGGGACCCGGGAAGGGCGCCGATCTCGGCGGTCTGGCCGGTGCCGACGCGCACTGCCAGTCGCTCGCCAAGGCGGTTGGGGCGGGCAACCGCACCTGGCGCGCGTACCTGAGCATCAGCGCACCGGGCGTCAACGCCCGTGACCGCATCGGCAGCGGCCCCTGGCACAACGCCAGAGGTGTCCGCGTCGCCGAGAACATCGCCGACCTGCACTCGGACAACAACAAGCTGGGCAAGCAGACATCGCTCAACGAGAAGGGCGGCGTGGTCAACGGCGGCGGCGACAGCCCTAATCAGCACGACATCCTCACCGGCACCGAGGCCGACGGCAGCGCTTTCGAAGACGACGACCACACCTGCGGCAACTGGACGAGCAGCGGTGAAGGCAGCGCACAGGTCGGCCATCACGACCGCCAAGGCGGGGGTTCCGCGCCGACGTCGTGGAATGCGGCGCATGGCTCGCGGGGTTGCAGTCAAGCGGATCTGCAAGGCACCGGCGGCAACGGATACTTCTACTGCTTCGCCGAGTGAGGCGGATGCGTCGCGGTGCGGGAGCCGCACGTCGTGGCGAAGACTCTCCCCTGAATCCCGAGCAGCTTCGGACGTTGCGGTCGCTGGGGTACATCCAGTGAGTCGGAGCGTGTTCGCCTGCCTGTCTAGGACGCCCGACCCGTCCGGTTAGCATCCACGTGGTCCAGAATTGGCACGAAGAGTACCGTGACCGCGGGCAGGACTAAGTCCAACAAGAAGAATCACTTAGCTGTTCATTTGCAGAAACCTGTCGGGATATCGCCTTCGCACCAACAATCCGCTGACT
>LXTG01000115.1 GCA_001643535.1 candidate division NC10 bacterium SPGG6
GTGGCCCCCTCCCACCGCCTCGCCTTCCTTGACTCGAATCTCCTGGACGGTGCCACTGCCCATAGCCCGGAGCTCGTTCTCCATCTTCATGGCCTCTACTACGATAACTCCGTCGCCAGGCCCAACCTGATCCCCCACACCCACCAGGAGCCGCACGACCTTGCTGGGCATCGGGGCGGCGATCACCTGTCGCCCCTCCACACCCGCTTCCGCCTTTCGGGTGATCGCTTTTAGGCGCCTTTCCCGTTCGGTCAAAACCTCGACCTCGTGGACCTCCCCTTTGACCCCCACCGCATAGGGGCTCACGCCCTTGATGATGTCGACTTCATAGGAAGTGCCGTCCAAAAGGAGAGAATAGCAGCGATCCGAGATCCTGACACAGTCCACCTCCCAGCTCACCCCGTCCACGGAGAGACGGAAGAGGGAGCCCTCCGCGCCTAAGACCTCGATCCGATATTCCTGTCCCCCACTATTAGCCGTATACTGCACAGGTCACCCTCCGGGTTCCCGGTTCAGGGTTCATAGATAATGGTTCATGGTTGATGGTTCAGAGTTCATGGTGTCAAACGCGGAGCCTTGTGTCAAAGCAACATCTCCTGTCCTGACCCGCGTTGCCCGCTGGACCGTATTTCCAACCCTGAACCCTGAACTGTGAACCATGAACCTGCCGCACTATCGACGCCGTAAGGCGTCCTGGCGGGCCGCAGCCGTCCACGCTGACCCGGCGGGGATCCCGGCCGCCGGGGCCGCAGCCTGCCGATCCTTCTCCGAGAGGTATGCATGGAGCGCGGCGGCGACCACCGCCACCTCACGATGTTGAGGTTCGCTACGCCGCTGCTGCAAGAAAGTATCGACGAAGGTGGTATCCACGTCTCCTTCGAGGAACCGACGGTCTGCCATGACCTCGACGAGAAAGGAGACGGTGGTCTTGATCCCGGCAACGAGATAATCCAGCAACGCCTGCCGCATCCGGCTGATGGCCTCGGGCCGATCTTTCCCCCAGGCGACGAGCTTGGATATCAGGGGATCGTAATAGATCGGCACCTCGAACCCCTCGTAGACCCCGCTGTCATTCCGGATGCCCGGTCCGGCAGGGGGTCGATAGAGGGTAATCTTTCCGGGGAATGGAGCAAAGTTGTAAGCCGGGTCCTCTGCGTAGATTCGACACTCGATAGCGTGACCTCGCGGCTCGATCTCCTCCTGACGAAGCGAGAGGCGCTCCCCGGCAGCGATACGGATCTGGTTCTTGACCAGGTCGATCCCGGTGGTGAGCTCGGTCACCGGATGTTCCACCTGCAGCCGCGCGTTGACCTCCAGGAAATAAAAATTCCGGTCCGCATCGACCAAGAACTCGACAGTCCCCGCATTCTTATAGCCGGATCCACGGGCTAACGCCACGGCGGCCTCCCCCATTTGGCGTCGCAGGTCCGGGGTCATGAACGGGGACGGAGACTCCTCGACCACCTTTTGGTGGCGCCGCTGCAGGGAACACTCCCGCTCTCCGAGGTAGAGGGTATGGCCCGTGGCATCGGCCAGGATCTGCATCTCGATGTGCCGTGGACGGATGAGATACTTCTCCACGTAGATGGCGGGATCACCAAAGGAGGATTGACCCTCCGAGCGAGCCGCCCGGATGGCCGATTGGAGCTCCGCCGCTTCTCGGACGACCCGCATCCCCTTTCCCCCCCCGCCTGCCGCCGCCTTGATGAGGACAGGAAAGCCGATCTCGGGCGCCTTCTTGAGGATCTCTTCATCGCTGAGATCCTGCTCGGTCCCTGGGATCGTGGGCACCCCGACTTTCTTGGCGAGTCGGCGGGAGGCGGTCTTGGACCCACAGAGCCTCAGGGTCTCGGAGGAAGGGCCGATGAAGGTAACGCCTGCCTTTTCGCACGCCTCGGCAAAGGTGGGATTCTCTGCGAGGAAGCCGTAGCCGGGGTGAATGGCCTCTGCCTGGCTCTGTCGGGCCAGATCGAGGATCCGGTCTACGCGCAGGTAACTCTCGGCCGCGGGCGACGCACCGACGTAGTAGGCCTCATCCGCCTTCCGGACGTGAAGAGCCGACCGGTCGGCATCCGAGTAAATCGCCACGGTCCGGATGTCCATCTCTCGGCAGGCCCGGATGACCCGCAGCGCGATCTCTCCGCGATTAGCAATCAGGATCTTCCTAAACATGGTTCACGGTTCGCGGTTCACAGATATTCACCGGTCCCTTTTGGGTTGCAGCAGCAATACCTCGTCGCGCTGGATTACCCTAAAACGAACGCCCCCGCTCGACCGTGAACGGTGAACGGTGAACGAGTGCGCGGAGCGCGCTAGAGGGGGATGTTACCGTGCTTCTTCGGCGGGTTCGTGTCACGCTTTGTGGCGGTCATCCGCAAGGCGTTAATCAGCTTCGGGCGAGTCTCCTTCGGCTCGATGACGTCGTCAATGTACCCTTTCTCCGCCGCCACGTACGGGTTGGCAAATTTGTCTTTAAATTCCTCGACCCGCTCAGCCCGGAAGGCCTCGACGTCGGTCGCCTGCGCCAACTCCCGCCGGTAGAGAATATTCACGGCCCCCTCGGGCCCCATCACGGCGATCTCGGCGGCCGGGAAGGCCAGATTGTAATCGGCCCGCATGTGCTTGGACCCCATCACGCAATAGGCCCCCCCATAGGACTTGCGGACGATGACCGTGAGTTTCGGCACCGTGGCCTCACCATAGGCAAAGAGGAGCTTGGCCCCGTGCTTGATAATCCCGCCGTGTTCCTGGGCGGTCCCGGGGAGATATCCGGGGACATCCTCAAAAGTGATGACCGGGATGTTGAAGCAGTCGCAGGTCCGGATGAACCGGGCAGCCTTAATCGAGGAGTTGATATCCAGACAGCCGGCCAGCACCATGGGCTGGTTGGCAACAATCCCCACGGGCTGGCCGTCCAGCCGCGCGAAGCCGATGAGGATGTTCTGCGCGAGATGTTCTTGCACCTCGAAGAAATAGCCCTCATCAACGACCATCCGGATGAGTTCTTTCATGTCGTACGGTTTGTTCGGATTGTCGGGGACGACGGTGTTCAGCGCTTCGTCCATCCGGTTGGGATCGTCCCCGGTCTGTCGCCGAGGAGGATCTTCGAGGTTGTTCTGGGGGAGAAAGCTCAAGAGCTCTCGGATGGTGAGCACACACTCCTCTTCTGAATCCACGGCGAAGTGGGCCACTCCGGAGGTTGCATTATGGGTCATCGCCCCCCCGAGCTCCTCAAAGGTCACCTCCTCTTGCAGGACTGTCTTGATGACATCCGGCCCGGTCACAAACATGTAGCTCGTCCCCTTGACCATGACGGTGAAGTCCATGAGGGCCGGCGAATAGACAGCCCCGCCGGCGCAGGGCCCCATGATCGCCGTAATCTGGGGGACCACCCCCGAGGCCAGGACGTTCCTCAAGAAGATGTCGGCATAGCCGGCGAGGGAGTCGACCCCCTCCTGAATCCTGGCTCCTCCTGAATCGTTGAGGCTGATGAGGGGGACACCCATCTTCACCGCCAGGTCCATGACCTTGCAGATTTTCTGCGCGTTGGTGATGCTCAAGGTTCCGCCAATGGTGGTGAAATCGTACGCAAAGATGTAAACCGGCCTGCCGTCAATCATACCGTACCCGGTCACCACCCCATCCCCCGGGATCTTCTGCTTCTCCATCCCGAAGTCGGTGCAGCGGTGGGTGACCAGCATATCGAGTTCGGTAAAGCTTCCCGGATCGAAGAGCAGATCCAGCCGCTGCCGCGCGGTGAGTTTGCCAGCTTTCTGCTGCCGCTCGATCCGCTCGGGACCCCCGCCGGCGAGAGCGGCTTCCTTCCGTCGCCGAAGATCCTTGAGTTTGTCTTCAATAGACATCGTTGTTCGACCCTCCCTATCGAGAGAAAACGTCAAAACAAAATAACATTTTTTCATATCAACCTACCGGACAAAAGTCAATCAGATAATTGCTTCCCGAGTCCGGCGGGGGAAGAAATAATCGCTGTGGCATAAGTGTTGCAATCACGTTCAACAGAGAAGACGATGGGTGGAGAGAGCCATGGCGACGATCTTGATCGTCGAAGATAACCCCCTGAATATGGAGCTGACCCGGGACGTCCTYGAAGCCGGCGGATACCACGTCCGGTGCGCGGCCTCGGCGGCRGAGGCTCTGGAGAGCCTTRAWGAGACCTTRCCGCATCTCATCCTYATGGACGTCCAGCTTCCCGGGCTCGACGGGCTCGAGCTCACCCGGACCCTGAAGCGGAACGCGCAGACGAGGGGGATCATCGTTGTCGCCCTGACCGCCCTCGCCATGAAAGGGGACCCGAAGCGGATCCTCGAGGCCGGTTGCAGCGGATATATTGCGAAGCCGGTTGATACCCGGGCACTCTGCCAGGAGGTGGCCAGACACCTCGCGCCGCCAACGCCACACACCGATGACCGTTGACCGTCACCCGATGACCGTGGACCTACTATCAACCAGCGAACTGCAACAACTCTTTCGGCCTCTTGCAGTCGTCGGTCATCGGTCATCGGTCATCGAAACTCGCGCTACGAGCAGATTTTCCAATTGACATCCCGACCTTCGAGCCTAAAATGAAAATCGGGCCGAAGTGGCGGAACTGGTAGACGCGCACGCTTGAGGGGCGTGTGGGAGCAATCCCGTGGAAGTTCGAGTCTTCTCCTGGGCACCATCCGGCTTTGTCCGCCTCTGGCGGACTACGCCGAGATTTGTGACCAGGTTTTCACCTCGGCGTAGCCGTAGGCGAAGACGGCTCCTGGGCAC
>LXTG01000035.1 GCA_001643535.1 candidate division NC10 bacterium SPGG6
TCCCACGGAGAGAAAAGCCGTAATCGGTGTTGGGGCGCCTTGATAGACATCGGGGGACCACATGTGGAATGGCACAAAAACGGCCTTGTAACCGAAACCCGATAGGATAAAGAGGAAGGCCATGAAAAGAGTCAGCCGATTGGCCTCGCCTTGATTAAGGACCTCCCGGATCACCGCGTAATCCAGACTCCCGGTCATGCCAAAGATCCAGCTCATGCCGTAGATCATGCTGCCCGAGGCCACTCCGCCATAGATGAGGTATTTAAGAGCAGCTTCACTGGAGCGGCGGTTGTGATGCAGACTACCGGTTAGGATATAGGATGTGAGACTTACCAGTTCTAAAGAGAGGTAGGCCATCAGGAGATTGGTCGAAGAGGCCATGAAGAACATGCCAAGGGTGGAGGCCAGGAGGACCGTATAGTATTCTCCCTGGTAGATCTGACGGATTTCATGACAACCCACCGACATCCAGATGACCAACAGGACGGCCAGTAGGGAGACCACTTTAAAAAAGAGGCTAAAGTTGTCCAGGACGACCATGCGGTGGAAGAGCCAACCTTCAGATGTGCCGTAAAGCTGGAGGGTGGCCCCGAGGGATAGCAGGCAGCCGAGCGCGGCGAATGGGGCAAGAACCCTCTTGTTCTGGATGACCAGGTCGAGGATCACGAGCAGAAGGACGGTCCCCGAAAGAATGATCTCGGGATAAAAGTATTTAAGGCTCTCAAGGTTGGTGAGATCCATAGGCCTTCAGGAAAGGTGCGGGATCACGATCTGATTCAGGTGATTGAGGGTGGAACTGATAAGATCGAGGACCGCGTGAGGATAGACTCCGAGGACGACCACGATGATCCCCAAAGGTACCAACGTAAACAGCTCCCTACCGTTAATCTCTGGTAGGTCGTGGTACTTCTCGTTGGGCGGACCTAAATAGACCCGCTGCATCGTCCATAGAAAGTAACCCGCAGTAAGAATGATCCCGCTTGCACCTATCATGGCAAGCACTTGGTACCTCTCCCAAGCTCCCAGAAGGACAAGAACCTCAGAGATAAAACCGGAGAGGCCCGGTAGTCCCATAGAGGCGAAAAACGCCAGCGCAGTCACGCCGGTATAGATTGGCATCACAGTGGCTAACCCGCCAAATCCGTCGATATTGCGGTGATGAGCCCGGTCGTAGATCACGCCTACAAGGAGAAAGAGCATCCCGGTAATAATTCCGTGGTTGAACATCTGCAGGACCGCACCGTTAATTCCCTGTGGGGTAAAAGCTGCCATCCCCAGCATGACATATCCCATGTGGCTCACACTGGAATAGGCAACGAGTTTTTTGAGATCTGTTTGCGCCATGGCACAGAGGGCACCGTAGATGATATTCCAGGCCCCCAAGGCCCCGAGGAGATAAAAGGCGAAGTCCGCTGTGGCGGCCGGCAACATGGGAAAATTGATCCGCAGTATCCCGTAGGTTCCCATCTTGAGGAGGACGCCGGCCAGGACAACGGAGACTGCCGTGGGGGCCTCCACGTGAGCATCCGGGAGCCATGTGTGGAAGGGGAAGGCAGGGATCTTGATAGCGAAGCCGATAAAGAGGGCCATCCAGACGACGTGTTGAAAGCCCCATCCCAGCCAATCAAATGGCCAGAAGGAGATCACTGTGGTGCTGTACTTGCCGCTCTGGGCGATCAGTTTGGTCATGTCAAAGGTGTGGGGCTCGGTGGTGAAATAAAGGGCCAAAATGGCGAGAAGCATCAGGACACTGCCGAAGAGGGTATAGAGAAAAAACTTGATCGCCGCGTATTCTCTACGGGACCCTCCCCAGATCCCGATCAGAAAGTACATTGGGAGCAGCATCACTTCCCAGAAAATGTAGAAGAGAAAAAAATCAAGGGAAACAAAAACCCCCGCCATCCCGGTCTCGAGGAGAAGAAAGAGGGCAAAATAGCCCTTCACGCCCTTGTCGATTCCCCAGGAAGCGAAGATGGAGAGAAAGCAGAGAAGTGCGGTAAGAATCACCATAGAGATGCTGAGTCCATCAACTCCCACGAAATAATCGATGTTATACGCAGGGATCCACGGGACCTTCTGGACGAACTGAAACCCCGGTTCCGAACGATCGAAATTCACGAAGAGCCAGACGGAAAGGAGAAGTGGGGGTAAGGTAAAGAGCGCAGAGACCCAGCGTATCAGGTTGTGCCGTTCAGACGGCAAGAAGAGAACCGCTATCATCCCTGCTAAGGGGAAAAAGACGATAAGTGTAAGCACGCTTTCTGCCATCTCCTAGAATCTCCTCTTCGAGTCAGCCCGAGTAACGCAATTTAACGATGATGGCCAGGACCACAGCCCCTAGGACCACGTAAAGGTAGCTGTTGATGTTCCCGGTCTGGATTTTCCTGAACTTATCTCCCGCCCCAAACGTCGAGTCTGCGATCTTATTCACGATCCAATCGACCACATAATTATCAAACAGGCCATTAAACCAGGAGATAAAGGTCGTCGTCTTGGCCAAGCCATCGACGATAAAGTCGATGATATACTGATCGATCCAAGCCCCTACCCGGGAGAAAAAGAGCGTTCCACGGACGAAAGTAAATTGGTAGAGCTCATCGACGTAGTACTTTTGGAAGAGCAGGCGGTAAGGGACTCCAGCAGCCAGCGAAGAGAAGGTATCGGCCACAAGAGTCTTACGCAAATAGATCAAATAAGCGAGGGTGATACCGAATAAGCCGATTCCGACAGAGAGGGCCATTAGCAGAATCTCCATGGCCACCGGAGCATTCTCATGGCCTCCGGGAGAGCCGAACACTGGTTCGAACCAATGCTCGATACGGTTGGATCCCCCCAGGACTTCAGGCACCCCGAGGGACCCCCCGATCAGGGACAAAAAGGCCAGAATTAACAGGGGCAGCACCATTATTTGTGGAGATTCATGGACTAGTGACTGGGTGTGGGGATCGGCACGTGGAGAACCGTAAAAGACAAGGAAGATCTGCCGGAAGATGTAGAATGCCGTCAACCCAGCCGCGGCAAACCCCAGGGCCCACTGAAAGATGAGCCCATGGCTAAAGCTCTTCCACAGAATTTCGTCTTTGCTGAAAAATCCCGCAAAGGGCGGGATCCCGGCCAAGGCTATGCCGGCGACGAGATATGTTAAGTGCGTGTAAGGCAAACGCCACCTGAGCCCTCCCATCTTCTGCATATCCTGCTCATGATGCATTGCCTGAATCACGGACCCCGCACTGAGAAACAGACAGGCCTTGAAGAAGGCATGGGTAACGAGATGAAAGATCCCGGCTGAATAAGCTCCGGCGCCCATGGCAAGGAACATGTAACCCAATTGGCTTACGGTGGAGTATGCCAGGACCCGTTTAATGTCGTTTTGTACCAGGCCGACGGTCGCCGATAAGAAGGCCGTTAGCGCTCCGACCGTGGCAATCACAGTCAGGGTTGAGGGTGCAAGGGAGTAAAGAAAATTAAGGCGGGCAATC
>LXTG01000016.1 GCA_001643535.1 candidate division NC10 bacterium SPGG6
CATCTTCGAGAGCACCAGGGCCGTAAAAGAACCAATCCCGCCACAGCCGATGAGGTGGATCGGGAGGTCTAACGTCTCGGGGTTCACCAGGTCCAGCTGGCGGAGGAACTCCATGGGTTGACCGGGTCTCACGATCCCACCTCCCGCCAGTACACAATCGGGATCCGCCAATCCTTCGGGTTGATCGTCTTCAAAAAATCGAGAAGGACAAAGACGGCAGCCACGAATTGATACTCCCCGATCATCTTAGCGACACCTTCCCGGATGTTGCCGAGACAGGGGCGGCCCTGATAGATATGGGGGTGGTCGTAGGCTCCCACCGCGTCGGTGAGATTTCGGATTCGAATCTCGCCGGCAAAGGAGATCTCCATCCGGTAACTCCCCAGGTGAAACTCACGCCCGTCGTGCTCCGCCTGGAGAGGCGCGGTGAAGACCGTGATCCGGCCATCCTGGGTCTGCACTTCCCGGACCTCGGGGAGCGCCTTGAGCTGGTCCAGGTCTCGAAGGTATTGCTCATTCGCAGATGGGCTGCCCCGGAGCGTGTTGAGACGCTGCTTGTATGCGTAGAGGCGCCGGGTTTCGGTGGTGATCCGTCGCGCATACTCTTCGAGGTTTGCCTCGGTCAACCGCATCTCCTGTTCCAGAAAAGCCGTCTCCTCGTGGACGCGACTGCGACATTCCTGGAGATAGAGTTGCCGGACCTTCGCCTGGCGCTGTCGGTCCCACGCGGTTGCTGCCGCCTCCGTCTCCTGTCGAAGGGTCTCGAGGGTGGCCTGGAGGGGATCGAGTTCGAGAGGGGAGAGGGTTCTGAGCTCCTTGAGGAGCCGCGGAAGGCTCAAGTCGAGCAGGCGCCGCAGGAGGAGCGACCTGAGGACTCCGTCCTGGCCGAGGAGATTAAAGAGGACGTAGACGTTTCTGTTGACGATTTCTGCCACCGCTCGCCCTTCGGAGTCTCGAAGAACCCGTCCCCGGCCGATGTGAGAGCTGGCGGGGAAGGCCTCCTGGGCCGCCGGCGCGATGGGATACCCAAGAGCGAAAGGGATGCAGGTCTGCGGAATGCGGGGCCAGATCCCGAACAAGACAGGAGGGGTCGGGAGGGCGAAGTGATGGACGTAAATCGCCCCTCCGTGGAGGGGTCTTGAGTATCGGTCCCCATTCCCCAGAAAGTAGAACGGAACCTGGAGCGTTTCGACATAGTTCCTCAGCACCTCGGGGAGAGGCGCCAGAGCGGGGGGATAGGCAGAGGAGGACTCCGCTCCCTTTCCGCATTCGAGGAGAAGAGAAAATTCAGACGGAATGCACGGCCCCCCGTCAGGGCTGCTTCCCGGGGGAGGGGCCTGGGAAAGGGAAGGGGGATGGGTACCCTCGGCTGAAATCCATCGCCTGTACAAGGGGATAGTCCCTACCCAGGATTCACGCGAATGCCTGTTGGTGATGGAAGGTATTTCTTTTTTGTGGTAACACCCCCCCTCCCTGTTGTCAAGGGATAATCCGGGCCCGGGGGGGAATGGGTCAAGGAAACGGGTGTGGATGGATCGGCTTTCGACTTGCGAAGCCTTCGGTGAGGCCATGCCAATGCGCCACCTCTGCCTCATCTCGCTTCCAGCAGAGGAAGACCTCTCGGCCCTCCCGGAGGGAGGGAAAATCGATGAGACCCAGATGGAGGTCTTTGAGGAGGCATCCCAGGGTTTCGATCTTCTCGATGGCGGTGTTGTATTTTTCCAGGATGAATTCGGCCTCTCGCTTGAGGCGAAGAAAATCGACCCCGCCCAGTTGGTAGCCGTTTAAGCCCGCCTGTTGCCGGATTGCCTCCAAGACCTGTTGTCGCTCCTCGAGTTCCCGTCGTTGCGCCTGGAGATGTTCTAGGATCACCCGCAGCTCGGGAAGGAGGGCATTGGCCTCTTCAGTCGTGAAATACCGCCTCGCCATGGATTCCCCTCAAAGGTCGTTTCCCCTTACCGTACCCAAGCAAACCGGGGTGCGTCAACAGGAAACCGGCTCTGCCAAATCCTGGCTCAGCCTGCAATCCACCGGGTCAAGTCCGCCGTGATGGCCTGGGCGACCTCCTGTCGATTCGTCGGCCCGAGCCGATGGAGCCGCACGTCGGGGTGGACTTTGATCCGGTCCGCGATCGGATGGGCTTTGGTCAGGATTGTGGCCAAGAGGGGTCGGGAGCTCTCCAGGATCTGGAAGAGGACTGTCTGGAAGAGGGGAGAGTAAAGCTCCATCTTGCCGATCTCATCGATCACGATGAGATCGGCCTCGTCGAGGGCACGAATAATGGCCTGGACCCCGATGACTTCAAAGGTTTTGAGGTCTACCCCGTAGCGTCCGACCCGAGGCGGCCCCGGGCGTCTCACATGGGCCAGAATCCCCTCCCGCCCGGCTAGATCGGCGATCTGAAAGCCGACACGTTGCCTCTCTTCGCGAATTTCCAGAGTGTAAAAGCCTCCTTTGCTGCCCGGGAGGGACTCCAGAAGGGAGAGGAGCAAGGATGTCTTCCCCACTCCGGGAGGGCCTGTGATGAGGTGTGCGCGGTCCATCGGCATGTCAGGCCGGTTGCTGCCGCTCCTCGGGAACCACGCTTGTCCCCGCGGCCCGGGCCACCAGTATTGGGGAATCCAGGACTCGGGCCGACGAGGGAAAGGGACCTGCGTCCTCGCAAGTGAGGACCTGGTGGGTCCCAAAGGCCATGCGGCAGGAGGTTCACCCGACCGAGAGGATCCTCCCCCGCGCCTCGATATAGTCCCCTCCGTAGACGGGGCCAGAAACTCCACCGATTCGGAGGCTCGCAGGAGCCCCTCATCTCCGTCGTAGCGGATGGTCAGTTCGGTTGGCAGGTCGCCGAAGAGGCGGAGAATTTGAGATCCGGTAATCAACTCTCCCGCGTAGTGGACCTCGGCATGGCGAATCCGGACGCACAGGCTGGTCCGAGGGAACTCCCGGTCCTGGGTTACGGCTGCGCCCCCACGGGTCGGGCCTCGAGCAACGTCTCCGTCGCCAGAATCGGCGCGCCGGCCCGAAGAGCCAGGGCGACGGCGTCGCTCGGTCGGGAGTCGATCAGCACCTCTCGACCTTGCACCTGGAGGACAAGATTGGCGTAATAGGTGTTCTCCCGCAGCTCGGTAATCACCGCTCTAGCCAGGGTGGCTTTGAAGAAACGAAGGATGTTCAGGGTCAGATCGTGGGTGTACGGTCGTGGAGGGGTCACCCCTTCTAGGGGGAGCGCGATCCCCACCGCCTCAAACTGTCCTATGACCATAGAGAGCCTTCGCTTGTTCCTCTTGCTGCGGAGCAAGATGTGCGCCTGTCCACCGGGATCGGCAATCACCCCGAGCACCTCCATCTCGTGGAGCTTTCCGGTCTCCTGGGCGTGGCTGAGGTTGGGAACGGTGCCGATGAGCAGCAGGAGGAGCGGCAGGACCCACCGCCTGGAGGGGGGGCTAGCAATCATTTTTACCTCCTTCAATTAATTAATAATGGGCCGGGCCTCTGGGTAGGTCTCTTCGGAGTTGGTGCACCGGATCAGGCGCCAGCCGTTTAAGAGGTTGACGCGGTGGATCTGGTCCGGGACCAGACCCGCCTGCTCCAGGAGCGGGGTCAGTGGGAGATCCGGTTTGAACAAGCCCGTCCGCGTGATAAGGGGTGACATCAATCGCTCGAGCCGCCCCATGACGGGGTGCTCACTCTTGAAGTGATTCAGTATGATGATGTGGCCTTTCGGCCGACAGACCCGCTTGATCTCGCGGAGTACCTGGATCGGATCCGGGACGGCGCTTATCACATACGTGGCGAAGACATGGTCAAAGCAATTGTCCTGGAATCCCATCTGCATGGCATCCATTACCACGAGACGCACGTGAGCGGCGTTGAGTGTGCGGGCCCGATCCCCGGCCTTTCGGAGCATCTGCTCCGAGAAATCCATCCCTACCAATCGGCGGTGGAGGGGGTAGAGAGGCAGGTTCAGGCCGGTGCCGATCCCGACCTCCAATACACGATCCTCCGGGCCGATGGCCGAAAGCTTGATGGCCTCGACCCGCCCGGGGAGGAAGATGCGATCGAAGAAGAGATCGTAAATAGGAGAGACGGCGGCGTACGCCCGCTTGATAGACTTATGAGAGAGCTGCTGTCTCGTATCCATGGCGTCACCACTCCCCTGTGGATCAGGCGCCCCGTATTCTAGCCGATCCGGCGCAGAACAGAAAAGGTTTTTCTCCCCACGTCCTCACCCAAAGGGAAGTCCGGTCTCGACCATCCGGAGGGGTCAGAGAGGTGATCGGACATGCTATGCTTTCCGGTTTCCCAAGGGTTCGAAACTTCGTGGCAAAGGGAAGCGGTTCTCTGGGCAAGCGCGAGGGGATCATGCGGGGTCGATCTGAATGCGGGCCCCGTCTTTGACCTTTTTGAAGATGGCGGGGTCTCCCTCGATGTGACCGATGATGTTGACGGCGCTTGCGGGACGGATCTCGGTTCCAGTGCTGGCTGGGGTGGGCCCGAAAAAGATGCAGAAGGCCCGGCCGGGCGGCCAATATCCCAAGTCCCCCTTTTCGACTGTCTCTCTCGCGGTGGGCTCAAGCTCTTCCTTGACCGGGATGGCGAAGTAGATTTCGCCTCCCCACGTGTTGGCTTTGCCAGTGACCGGGAGGGCCTCCCAGACCGCGTTGGCGGTCGAGGTGTCGTTGAGAACCCCTTGGGTCGTGACATCTCCTGTCTTGATAAGAATCCTGTGGCTCATCCCGCTCTCCATGGGAGCGGGGACTTTCTATCACAGTCCACTCCCGTCGTCAATAAAGGCACTCCCCCCTTTTGTTCAGCGAAATCTTTCCGCCCGGTGCGCGGGCGGGCGCCTTTACTTCCGCCTGAAAGTGCGATAAATTATCAAAAAAACCACCTGGCCTACACCGGCCGCAGGAAAGGGGAAAGGGTTCAGCGCGGTCCATCCGACCTGACCCGGTGCCCATGAAGCGTGAGATCATCGTGAATTCATCAATGGTGGAGACCCGCGTGGCGATCCTTGAGGACGGTCAGCTGGCGGAGCTGATGATCGGGGACGCGAGGAATGAGGGGTTCGCGGGCAACATCTATAAGGGGCGGGTGCAGAAGATCCTGCCCGGGATGCAGGCGGCCTTTGTCGATATCGGCCTCAGCAAGGATGCCTTCCTCTTCGTTCGAGATATCTACGAGGATCTGGAGGACTACGAGCGCATCTTCGCGGCGGGTGAGGATTTCGAGGGGGAGGAGAGGCTTCCACCAGCCCCTCCGCCCAAACACCCCCCCC
Source organism: candidate division NC10 bacterium SPGG6 (assembly GCA_001643535.1). Classification (GTDB taxonomy): domain Bacteria; phylum Methylomirabilota; class Methylomirabilia; order Methylomirabilales; family CSP1-5; genus CSP1-5. The sequence goes on from LXTG01000016.1 coordinate 5,279, forward strand.
GCCCGGGACAGCCCTCCATTGAAGAGCTCCTCCAGGAGGGGCAGGAGGTGCTGGTCCAAGTGGCCCGAGAACCGTTGGGGACGAAGGGGGCCCGGATCACCTCCCATATCACCCTCCCAGGGCGCTATTTGGTCTACATGCCGACTGAGCAGCACATCGGAATCTCCCGGAAGATCGAGGACGAGAAGGAGCGGGTCCGGCTCCGCCAGACCGTGCAGGAATTGAGTACGGGGACTGAGGGGGTCATTGTCCGGACCGCAGGGATGGGAAAGAAGCGCGATGAGATCGCGGCCGACCTGGAGTTTCTCCGCTCCCTCTGGCGACAGATCAGGGCCCGGGCCGAGACGGTCACCGCGCCCGCCTTGGTTCGACAGGACCTCGATCTGGTCTTTCGAATTTTCCGCGACCTCTTCACGCGCGAAGTCGCTCGCTTGGTAGTGGACAGTGAAGCGGAATATGAGCGGTGTTTGGAGTTTGTGGAGGCCCTCTTCCCCGATCTCCGCTCCCATCTCTTCCTCTACACCGAGGAGGAGTCCATCTTTCGGTCCTTCGGGGTGGAGCGGGAGATCGAAAAGGCCCTTCGACCCAAGGTGTGGCTCAAATCGGGAGGGTATCTGGTCATCGAAGAGACCGAGGCGTTAGTCTCTATTGATGTCAATACCGGTCGCTACGTCGGCAAACACGACTTCGAGGAGACCGTCTTCAAGACGAATCTCGAAGCGACCCGGGAGATTGCTCGTCAGGTGCGCCTCCGAGATCTGGGGGGCATCGTCATTATCGACTTCATCGACATGGCGAGGAAAGACCACCGGGATCGGGTGCTTGGCGAGTTCAAGGAACATCTCAAGTCCGACCGCTCTCCAACCAATGTGGCCCTGCTCTCGGAACTGGGCCTCGTGGAGATGACCCGCAAGCGGGTGAAGCAGGGACTCATTCGCTCTCTCAGTGTGAGCTGTCCTACCTGCGGGGGGACCGGCCTTCTCCGGGCGATTACCTCTGTCGCCCATCAGATTCTCCGGGAGGCCGAGTGGCGGATGGTGAAGCGGAAGCCGGCCCACCTCAATATTCGCGCTCACCCTGACGTCATCAACTGGCTGCGGGCGGAGGAGGGGGAAGCGATCGAGGCCTTGCAGCAGAAGCACGGGGGTGAGATCTCCCTCGCACCTCAGGAGGGGTGGTTAGCCCAGAAGTATCAGGTTTCCGAAGGGTAACCGCACACCCCGAGTCCGCCCTCTAAGGTTTCAAGTCTGCTCTCTGGAACTCGCCTTCCCTCTCGTCTACGCCGCGCTGCGCGAGCATTGCAGAAAGGTTTGAGCTGTTGGAGAAATAAACGTTTCTTATAATTTTATGGACGTCCCCCTCTTTCCCCCTCTTTGACCACGGCGGGGTACTCCCGCAAAGATGGTGTTTCTTGACAGGGTTGAGCATTCTTGCTAAAAAGAAAGGTCCACACAGCAAGTGACAGAATGAAGTGAGAGGTCGGTATGTACGCCGTCGTGGAGACCGGAGGAAAACAGTACCGGGTGGCCCCAGGAGGGGTCATCGCGGTGGAACTCTTACCGGGGAGCGTGGGCGAGGTCGTAGAGCTTTCCCGAGTCCTGTTGGTGGGCGAGGGAGAGGAGGTCAGGGTTGGGTCTCCGGTCGTCCCCGGGGCGAAGGTGCGGGCGACGATCCTGGGGCAGGTGCGGGGTTCCAAGGTGACGGTCTTCAAGTTCCGACGGCGGGAGAAGTACCGGCGGAAGACTGGACACCGCCAGCGGCTGACCCGTCTGCGGGTCGAGGAAATCGCCCTTGGTTGATAGTTCAGGGTCAATTGGTTCAGGGGTTCGGGGTTCATGGTTCATAGATAGATAGAGTACCCTACCTTCTCCATGCAGAGAACTTGCCATGAACTATCAACCATGAGCCATCAGCCATGAACTATGAACCATGAGCCATGAACGGAGGCAAGGATGGCGCATAAGAAGGGGTTGGGTAGTTCGAAAAACGGCCGAGAGAGCGCGTCGAAGCGGCTCGGGATGAAGGCCTTCTCTGGGCAGATGGTCCCCGGCGGAAGCATCCTGGTTCGGCAGCGGGGCACCCGATTCAAACCTGGCTGGAATGTCGGAATCGGTCGGGATGATACCCTCTACGCAAAGGTGACGGGGATCGTTTCCGTCGTAGCGCGAGGTGGCCGGGGCCGGTTCGTGGACATCACCCCGGTATCCGACGGCCGACGACCGACGGCCGACGATCGATGACCGATGACCAATGTGTTCATCGATGTTGCCCGGATCAGGGTCAAAGCGGGTCACGGCGGAAAGGGCTGCATCAGCTTTCGGCGCGAGAAGTATGTCCCCCGAGGTGGACCGGACGGGGGGGATGGAGGACGGGGGGGGAACGTCTTTGTGGAAACCTCCCGGTCGGCCCGTACCCTCATTGATCTGAAGTACCAACAGGTGTATCGGGCGCCAGGCGGACGCCACGGTCAGGGGAAGAAAAAGCGCGGTCGTAATGGGGCCGATGTGATCATCCGGGTACCCCTGGGCACGGTGATCAAAGACCAAGAGACTGGTCAGATCTTGGGGGACCTCACGGAGGAAAGGCAACGGGTCTTGGTCGCCCGCGGCGGCCGGGGCGGCAAGGGAAACGTGGCCTTTGCGACGGCGACGCGTCGTGTACCCCGGATTGCCGAGGAGGGAGCGGCAGGCGAGGAGCGGAGCCTCCTGTTAGAGCTGAAGCTCCTGGCCGATATCGGCTTGGTGGGGGTTCCCAATGCCGGGAAGTCCACGCTCCTTCGGGCCCTGACCGCTGCGCAGCCGAAGATCGCCGATTATCCCTTCACCACCCTTGTCCCCAATCTAGGGGTCCTCGATTTCTCTCCACACGCGCGAGCAACAGTTGCCGACATTCCGGGGCTCATCGCTGGGGCCTCGGAAGGCGCCGGGCTTGGCCTGAGCTTTCTCCGGCATATCGAGCGGGTTCGCTTGATCGTGCACGTCCTCGATATCTCGGAGGGTCAGGATCCCCTCAAGGCGTTCGAGGTGGTGGAGGAAGAGCTTCAGGCGTACAGTCACCCCCTCACGCATCTCCCCCGACTGGTGGCGGCCAATAAGGTCGATCTGCCGCATGACAAGAATCTGGGGCGTTGCCGCCCCTATTTTGCTGGCCGGGGAATTCCCTTCTATCCCGTCTCGGCCTTAACGGAACAAGGCCTTTCCGCCCTCAATGGTGGACTCCAAGAGAGCCTCAACCAAGCGGCAGGACAAAAGGAATATCGTGGACCGGGCCGAGCTCTGTAAACACGTTCGCCGCCTGGTGGTCAAGGTGGGCTCAGGGGTCCTATCCCGGGGAACCCTTTGCCTGCAGCCGGAGTCAATCCAGGGGCTCGCAAAGCAGATCGCCTCATTGATGGCCCAGGGGGTGCAGACCCTTCTGGTTTCGTCGGGGGCGGTGATGGCCGGAATGGAAAGGCTCGAGCGCACGGAACGGCCGCGCAGCATCCCCGTGAAACAGGCGGCCGCCGCCATCGGTCAGAGTGTGCTCATGGCCAGGTACGAGGAGGCCTTTGCGCCGTTCGGGATCAAAGTCGCCCAGATCCTCCTCACGCAAGAGGATATGCGGGACCGGGTCCGATATCTGAATGCTCGGAACACCCTCTTTACGCTGCTCGGCCTCGGCGTCCTCCCGATTGTCAACGAAAATGACACGGTGGCCGTGGAGGAGATCAAGTTCGGGGATAACGACATCCTTTCGGCGCTCGTTGCCTCGTTGGTGGATGCGGATCTGTTAGTGATGCTGACCGATCAGGAAGGACTCTATACCGCGGATCCCCGCACCGATCCCGGGGCGCAACTGGTCCCGGTCATCTCCAGTCCGTTCACCCCTGACGCCTTCTGGGCGAGTCCTACGCAGACCCTCACCGGGATCGGAGGGATGGCCTCCAAAATTGAGGCGGCCCGGCTGGCCACCGCTTCCCATGTTCCGACGATGGTGGCGAATGGCCTCACGTCGGATATCCTCGTTCGCCTCGTCGCTGGCGAGTCTCTGGGAACCCTCTTCCTCCCCCAAGCCGCCAAGATGGGGGGTCGAAAGCGATGGCTGGCCTTTGCTACACGCCCGAAAGGCGGGATCCAGGTGGATGAGGGAGCCAAACAGGCCCTTACCCATCAGGGGCGGAGCCTTCTCCCTTCCGGGGTCCGGGGGACGGTGAAGGCGTTTCATGCCGGGGATGTCGTGTCGATCCTGGGGGTAGAGGGTCAGGAGTTTGCCCGCGGCCTGGTCAACTACAGCGCGGAGGAGGTGGAGCGGATCAAGGGACGGCGGAGCAGCGAGATCGAGCAGGTCTTAGGATACAAACACTCTGACGAGGTCATCCATCGGAATAACCTGGTGATCCTGGGGGTGCGGAAGTGAGAGAAGTGGAGGTCTTAGCCCGCCAGGCCCGGGAGGCGGTGCGCGGCATGGCGGTAGCCTCTCCGGAGGTCAAGAATAGGGCCCTTCACGCGATGGCGGAGGGCCTTCTCGATCACCAGGAGGAGATCCGCCAAGCCAACGCTGCCGACTTGGCGGGGGCTGAGGGGAAGAGTTACCCGCCCGCCTTCCTGGATCGGCTCAGGCTGACCAGCGAACGTATTCAGGGGATGGCGAGAGGGCTCAAGGAGGTAGCAGATCGGAAGAGC
>LXTG01000084.1 GCA_001643535.1 candidate division NC10 bacterium SPGG6
GCCTCACTCATTTTCAATGCCTGATCTCCGTCTTCCGCGACGGCGACGATGTAGCCCCGCCGCGCCAGACGCCGGGACAGCATGTCCCGGTTCTCCGGGTTGTCGTCAACGACGAGCACGGAGGCTTGGGTGGCAGTCATGATGTGGTTCCCTTGCCCAAGAAGGCCTCAATCTTTCCCAGCAGCCGCTGGAATTCGATCGGCTTGGTGTCATAGTCCTCGCATCCGGCCTCGAGCGCTTTCTCCCGGTCACCCACCATTGCATGGGCGGTCAGCGCGATAATGGGGATGGCCTGCGTCTCGGGCGTTGCCTTGAGCTGCCGTGTCGCCTCCCAGCCATTCAGCACGGGTAAATCCATGTCCATCAGGATGAGGTCAGGAACTTCCGATTGGGCCATGGCCACGCCCTGTCCGCCATCCAGCGCGATCACCACCTCGTAGCCGCGCCGCGTGAGGCGCCGGGACAACATGTCTCGATTCTCTTCATTATCCTCAACGAGCAGAATCTTCGCCATGCGGGACCTTCACTTATTCCCGGTTGCTGGGTCGCACGCAGGCCGCCACCAGGTCGCGGATCTCGCGCAGTAACTCCTCCCGGGTGTACCCGCCTTTCTGGAGGATTTGTTCCACTGTGCCGTTGAGCCGCCGGCGCTCGTCCGGTGTCAGATCCTTGGCCGTCACCACCACAATCGGAATCGATCGCCAGGTGGCGTCCTGTCGCAGCGCTTCGATGAAGGCGAACCCATCTATCTCGGGCATGATGAGATCAAGCACGATCAGCTCCGGCCGCTCTGCGGCCACGCGCTCCAAGGCCTCACGCCCATTGGCGGCCTCGATTACTGCCCAGCCTTCTCTTTCGAGGAAACGGCGAAGCATCTCGCGGGTCTCTGCGTGATCTTCAATAACCAGGACGGGGAAGGGTAAGTCCGCGCGCCGATATTTCTGCAGCACAGTGGTCAAGCGGCCCCAGTCAATCGGCTTGGTCAGGTAGTCCATTGCCCCGAGCGCGTAGCCCATGCGCTTCTCTTCCAGGATGGTGAGCATAATCACCGGGATGTCAGCCGTGGCGGCGTCGGCCTTCAGTGCTGTCAGGACGGTCCAGCCATCCATGCCCGGCATCAAAACATCCAAGGTGATCACGGCGGGACGCAGTTCTTTGGCGAGCCGGAGCCCCTCCTCACCGCCCAAGGCGGCCACCATGCGGAACCCTTCCCTGCTCAGGAAGCGCTGCATCAGGTCGTGCACCGTTGGGTCATCGTCAATGACGAGCACGGTGGGCGCACCTTCCGCCGTCGACAGGGCAGTGGCTGTGATTTCCTCCACACGCGGGACCAGTGCGGCCTCGGGGTCAACTACCTCGGCGGGGAGCAAGATGGTAAAGGTGGACCCCTGGCCCGGCGCGCTCTCGACCGTGATGTCACCCCTCATCATCCGGCAGAATTTCTGGCTGATCGCCAGCCCGAGGCCGGTGCCGCCGTATTTGCGAGTGGTCGATTCCTCGGCTTGTGAGAACGCCGCGAACAGCTTTCCCATTTGCTCTGGTGCCATGCCGATGCCGGTGTCGGTCACGCGGAATTTGATCCACGCCGCGCCGTCCACGATCTCGCGGTTGGCCCCCAGGGTGATGGCCCCCCGCTCCGTGAATTTACACGCGTTGCTGAGCAAGTTGAATAAGCCCTGCCGCACCTTGGTCAGGTCGGCCCGCATGGCACCAAGATCGTCCGCGCAGTGGACCTCAAGCGTATTGGCGTTCTTCTCCACCAGTGGGGTGATGGTGGCCACGATGTCCCGGATCACGGTGGGGATGTCAAAGGTCTCCAGGAAGAGGTCCATCCTCCCGGCTTCGATCTTGGAGAGATCGAGGACGTCGTTGATGAGCCCAAGCAAGTGCTTGCCCGCAGCGTGAATCTTCTGGAGGTCCGGGATAAAGTGCTCCTGGCCCAGATCTTCGGCCTCCTCTTGCAACATCTCGCTGTAACCGATGATGGCGTTCATCGGAGTGCGCAGCTCGTGGCTCATATTCGCCAGAAATGTGCTCTTGGCCTGGTTGGCGGCTTCGGCGGCTTCTTTCGCCTCTTGCAATTCTTTTTCGGCCTGTTTGAGCTGCCGCAAGTCTTTGTTAAACCCCACGGTGCCGGCTTCCTGCCCTTCCTCGTCGTACAGAATGGATGCCGAGATCAGGACAGGAATGAGGCTGCCGTCCTTCGTCCCCAGGGTGGTCTCGAAGGCCGAAACGGTACCGCCGCGCTTCCGCATCTCGCGCATGACTTCTTTGGCCCGCTCCTCACTCTCGTAGAGTACCGTCACGCGCCGATCGACGACCTCGTCCGCCCGATGGCCCAACAGAAACTCGGCGCCCTTGTTGAAAAGCACGACCTTCCCTTCCTTGTCCGTCGAGATGATGGCGTCGGTTGAGCTCTCTATCAGCCGTTCGAGATACCGCCTCCTCTCCTGCAGCTCGACGTTGGCGGCGAGGAGTTCCTCCTCTGCGCGCTTGCGGTCGGTGGTATCGCGAATGACTGCGAGCACGGCTGGCTGCCCCTTGTACGTGATGGACACGGCGGAAGTCTGGACCGTCCGAACTTCCCCGTCCGGTCTCCGAATCCGGTATTCGTAGACGCCGGGCACGGGCTGGCCCCGCTGGCGCGCCAGTGTCCGCTCACTTACGAGCTGCCTGTCCTCGGGCACGATGAACTGGTCCAGAGGCGTTCCGAGGACCTGGGACACATCGTCAAGAGCGTGAAGCTTAAGGAAGGCCTTGTTGACAAAGACCCGCTTTGTGCCCACGTTGATGACGATGGCGTCAGCTACGTTTTCAATCACAGCCCTGTAGTGCTCCTCGCTCTCCCGGAGCGCCTCCTCTGCCCGCTTGTGCTCGTTGATGTCCGCCCAGGAACCGACGATCTCCAATGGACGGCCCGCCTCGTCGTGGATGACCTTGAAGGTATCCTGGAACCAGAGGTAGTGCCCCTCCCGGTGCTGGAAGCGGTATTCTAAGGTCCCTCCCCCCTTCTCTATCAGGGGAAACACTTCCTTGAACACCCGCGGGGCATCCTCTGGATGGATACGGCCGGGCGAGAACTTCGGATCAGTAACCATCTCCTCCGGTGCATACCCTAAGATCGCGCAGAGATTCTCGCTGACGAATGTACACGCATAATCCCCCGAAACTTGAGTGGTGTATATGATCGCGGAACTGAGGGGGAACAGGTATTGTAACCGCTCGCGGGCCTCTTTGAGTTCCGTCTCTATCGTCTTCTTTTCTTCTTTCATGTCAGCTTTCCAAAATCGGCGATATTCCCGATATGATGGTCTTGGTCATTTCACGAAATAAAACGCCCTCCGGGCTGTGCTCCGCCCGATAAGGCGTCAGAATTGGCTGGTGCGCCGTCGCCTGTGCCGGAGGTGGGCTCGAAGCTATGCCTACCCCGGTTCCATGCTAGGTCCCCT
>LXTG01000090.1 GCA_001643535.1 candidate division NC10 bacterium SPGG6
TTGGACCGCGGGGTCCGCCCGATCGGCGACTGATCGATGTCGATCACCTTATCGATGTATTGGATCCCCAGGATCTTGTCGTGGGCCCCCGGCATCTCCCGGGACCCGTACAGATGGAAAGAGAGGGTCCGCTTGAGGATGTCGGTGACCAGCGTACTCTTCCCGGAGCCCGAGACGCCGGTGACGCACGTGAAGAGGCCGAGGGGGATCTCCACCTCGATCCCCTTCAGGTTGTGTTCCCTGGCCCCGACGACRGTGAGGTACAGYCCGCTGGGCGGGCGGCGCACCCGGGGCACCGGGATCTCCARYTCCCGCGCCAGGTACCGYCCGGTCAGCGASGCCTTGCAGGCGATGATCTCGCGGGGGGTGCCGCAGATGACCACCCGGCCGCCGGMRACCCCGGCCCCCGGACCGAGATCGATGACGAAATCGGCGTTCCGGATCGTCTCTTCATCGTGCTCGACGACGATCACCGTATTCCCCAGATCGCGGAGCCGCTTCAGGGTGTTGAGCAGGCGAATGTTATCGCGCTGATGGAGCCCGATGCTSGGCTCGTCCAGGATGTAGAGGACCCCGACCAGGCTGGAGCCRATCTGGGTGGCCAGGCGGATCCGTTGCCCCTCCCCCCGGCCAGCGTGGCGGCGGTCCGGTCGAGGGTCAGGTAGTCCAGGCCCACGTTGACCAGGAAGCCGAGTCGCTCCCGGATCTCCTTCAGAATCCTGCGGGCAATCTCCTGGTCCTTCTCAGTCAATCGGAGGTCGGTGAAGAACTGCAGGGCCTCCTTCACGGAGAAGCGGGTCACCTCTGCGATGTTCAGGTCAGACACCTTGATCGCTAACGATTCCTTGCGCAGCCGCGTGCCGTGACAGGTCGGGCAGGGGCGCAGAGTCGAGAGACGGTCTACATAGGCCTCGATCTTCTCCCGAACCCGGGAGGACTCAGTGGCCTTGTAGCGGCGATCCAGGGACTGCAGGCTCGTCCCAAAGAAATCCGGATCCTGCTCCCAGTCGACCCGGGCATCCAGCTTTGTCCCGAGCCCGCCACAGCTCGGGCAGGCCCCGTGCGGATTGTTGAACGAGAAAATCCGGGGACTGACCTCGGGGTAGCTCACACCGCAATCAATGCAAGCGAGCCGCTCGGAAAAGGTGTGATCCTTCTCCTTGTCTCCCAGGACGTGTATGGTGACGATCCCCTCGCCCAACCGCAGGGCGGTCTCGAGCGAGTCGGTGAGACGCCGGCGGATATCGGGCCGGATGACGAGCCGATCGACGACCACCTCGATGGTGTGCTTCTTATTCTTGTCGAGCGTGATTTCCTCTTCGACTTCCCGAAGGCGCCCGTTCACCCGCACCCGGGCGTACCCCTCGCGGCGCATCTGGGCAAAGATGTGCCGGTACTCCCCTTTCCGTCCCCGGACCACGGGGCCGAGGATCTGGAATCGGGTCCCCTCGGGAAACGTCAGGATCTGATCGACGATCTGCTGGACCGTCTGAGAGGCGATCGGCTTGCCGCATTGATAACAGGTCGGCTTCCCCACGCGGGCGAACAGGAGCCGCAGATAGTCGTAGATCTCGGTCACGGTCGCTACGGTGGAGCGGGGATTCTTGCTGGTGGTCCTCTGTTCGATGGAGATGGCGGGAGAAAGCCCCTCGATTAGATCGACATCCGGTTTGTCCATCTGCTCGAGGAACTGCCGGGCGTAGGTCGAGAGGGATTCGACATACCGCCGCTGGCCTTCGGCATAGATGGTATCAAAGGCCAGAGAGGACTTCCCGGATCCGGAGACCCCCGTGATCACCACGAGCTTCCCCCGCGGGATCTCCAGGTTGATCGATTTGAGGTTATGCTCCCTGGCCCCTCGAATGATGATGGCATCGGCCGCCATAGGCACCTCCTGGCCGGTGAGGTCAATCTTTAATTATACCCTACTTGTTTTCCTATACAAGGGTGTTGGGGGGAGTTGAGGGTTGAGGGTCGAGAGGGGAGAGCCCTTCGACACCCATTCGATAGACTCAGGGCAGGGGCTCAGGGCAAGCGGAGAGTCGAGAGTGGATAGATTTCGGATTGCGAATTGCGAATTGCGGATTTTTGCTGACGGGGGACTGGGGATCGGGGACCGTGRGGCGATTTCGGATTTCGAATTGCGAATTKCGGATTTGMGAGARCYGCGGTTTAAATCCGAAACCCGGGCCTGCGGTGAGCCTGTCRMACCGTCGTCGGARCCTGCCGAACCGTCATCGGTCATCAGTWGYCGGCGTGGTGGGCGGTAGTCAATGGCAGGTGAARGGGGYTGAGACYTATTCTAAWCGMAGGAGGATCCGCACCCGAGGATCACCCTGGCGCAAATCTTCGAAGACCGCGTCCTTGGTTGCCCTGGCCCGCCACCCCTCATCCAGGGCTATGGCGCGGGCCAGCGGCGCGTAGGCCCCCGCAGGATCACCACTCAAGACCCTCAAGCGGGCCACGGTGTACCAACTGGAGCCGAACTCGGGTTTGAGGGCGACCGCGGTTTCGTACATCCGAAGCGCTTCTTGAATACGACCGGTTATCTCGTAGACGTTCCCTAGGTTCGCGTACGGGCTCATCTCCCGTGGTCCCATGATCTCCTTGGCCCGTAGGAACAGGGCCTCCGCCTCGGCGATCCGGCCGTCTTGAGCGGCGAGCGCCCCGAGATTGTTGAGTGCGTGGGGGTAGTTGGGATTGAGAGCCAGGGCATGCTGAAAGATCTCTTTCGCCTTGGTCCTTTCCCCCAGCTTGAGATAGGCGCTCGCCATGACCCCGTACGCAATCTCCAGCTTGGGGTGGATCCGCACAGCCTCCTCCGCCTCCCAGATCGTTTCCGGATATCTCTTCATGAGGAAAAAGATCGCGGCCCGCCGATACCGCACCGCAAACGATTCGGGATTCCACACAAGGCTCTGCTCAAGCCGGCTCAGGCCCGCCTCCATCCGCAGCGCCCGAAAATCCCGCTCACCCCGATAATGGTAGATCTCCCCAGCGACGGGCCGCAGGAAATATTGAAAGGTGAGAAGGCCCATGATCAGGAGGCCGGGAAGAAGATAAGTCAGACGGATCGGCCCCGCACGCTCCTCGCGTCCGCCCTGGCGATCCATCCCGTCGAGCAGCCCGAGGAGGATGGCGAGGTTCATGGCCGAGGCGGGAACGTGCCCGACGTAGAAAAGATTGGCGTAGGCGGCAGAGGCGGCGAGTCCCCCTAGGATCCCTGCAATGACTTCCTTCTTCACTCCAGAGCGATTGACCAGACGCCAGACAAGTCGGACAACCCTGACGAAGAGCCACAAGGAAACCAACAGGCCCAGAGGCCCGAGCTCGGCCCACAGGTTCAGAAATTCATTGTGGGGATGCTCAAGCTGTATGGCAGGATTCCGGTAGATGAAAGCAGTCCGGTACGGAACGAACGCGAGGGGGAAGTTGCCGACGCCCACCCCGGTCCAGAGATGGTCCCAAATCAACCGGAGCGTTCCTTGCCACATCGCCAGGCGAAACTGCAGGCTTTCCGCCCGCGGATCAAAGACGCTCGCCACGTGCTCCCCGAAAGAGGTGAGGCCCGCCAGACATACGGGCCATAAAGCGTAGGCAGCCAGGACGGCTGAGCCGAGGAGAAGAAGTGTGGCAATCTGCGGGAGGCGGGGAGCTTTCCGGAATGGTTCGAGGCTCCGATCCTTGTGGTAGAACACCCTGACGAGGACCCAGAGGCCGATCCAGATGCTGACCCACGCCCCCCTAACCATCGAGAGGGTCAGGAGCGCCATCGAAAGGAAGAGTGTCGTCCCCCACAAGGCCCTCTCCCACTGACGGGGGGTGTTGAGATAGAGGGCGACACTCAAAGGGATAACCGTGAGGAGGTAGGCCGATCCGTAATTCGTATTTCCGAACAGTCGGAAGAGGGTCTCGGCGACCGAAAGGGATGCAAGGCAGGTGCCCATGGTGCAGCCGTAAAGGGAGAGGAGACTCACCGAGAGCAGTGTTAAGACGAGGTACCGGATGAGCCGATCCTGGCGATCAGGTTGAGAGCACGTGTACGCCACGATGAGGTAGATCAGGAACAGGAACAGAAAGAAGGCGATTCGCTCAAGGCCGAAGTAGAGGTTGATAGCCTGCAGGAGTGAGAGTGCGGAGACGACCAGGAGGGCGAGCAGCGGGGCCACCAGTTTCGGGAGGGGCCGGAAGGGGCGACCACACCCCCCCCAAAGCCAGAGGATGGTGATGAGGGGTGTGAGGACTCCGAGGATAGCCCACTTCAGAAACACGGGGGCAAGTGGAGAAAAGGCCAGCGGGACGGCAGCGATCAGGACCCCGAGACCGATGTCGAAAGCACGGCACTGCATGCCGCCTCCCCGAGCAGGCGATCCAACGGCAGGAGACGGTTGCACCTTACGGGTGACATTTTGAGCGGTGGGAATTCGCAAGTTCCGCGCTCCCTGGCACGACCGGACACCAAGAAAGGCCGCGAAGCGGCCTCAGGGGGGCCGAGTGGCCAACCCCCGGATTGGAGGCAGCAATCTGCGTGCCAGGGGGACGCGGGGCGGGTGGTTGGTGGGTAGGGGTGGGTGACGG
>LXTG01000055.1 GCA_001643535.1 candidate division NC10 bacterium SPGG6
ACCCATGGAAATTATCGGATGGGTGGAAAGGCGGCAATCCGTCAGATTATGAGGCGACTAAAACTATAAGATCATTTCGAGGAAATGCGAGTTAACGTATTGATATAAAATTACTTATTTATCTTCAAAATTGGGATTGATGGTCAGACATTGGTAATTTTATATTTGGTCCCCTCCCCCGCCGTAGCGCCTCGGTGAGGCAGTCAAAACAAGTTTACAGAGGGCGGATCGCTTGGCTCCCGGTCGCGCAATTCCCGGACCTTCGAGGCCTCGGTCCTCCCGGTTGGCCGAGGGTCAGGGGATTTCCAACACTGCGGCACCGCGGAGCTGAGCCGCCTTGAGGAGCTGCAGAGCGCGGTTGGCCTCGCGCAGCGGAAAAATCTCCACTGCCGTCCGAACCGGAACCTCGGCGGAGAGCCGCAACAGGTCTTCGGCGTCCTGACGGGTGAAGTTCGTGACACTGCGAATGGTCCGCTCGTGATAAAGCCGCGTGTAGTCCAGCGGGGGGATCGGACTCAAATGAATGGCGTTGATGGCGAGGGTGCCCCCCTTGCGCAGCGTCCGTAAGACCTCGGGCACAAGCGCGCCGACTGGAGCGAAGAGGATGGCGCTATCGAGGGGATGAGGTGGGGTCTCTTCGGCCCTCCCCGCCCAGATGGCCCCCAGGTCCCGGGCCAAGCGCTGGTGGGCTTCCCCGCGGGTAAAGACGGATACCTCGCAGCCCCAATGGCGGGCGACCTGAATGACGATGTGGGCCGATGCCCCGAATCCATATAGGCCTAAGCGCTGGCCTGGCTTGATCTCGCTCAGGCGGAGGGAGCGGTAGCCAATGATGCCAGCACACAGGAGGGGGGCGGCCTCTGGATCGCTGAAGACATCGGGAATCGGATAGGCAAAAGCCTCATCTATAACCGCATATTGGGCGTACCCGCCGTCGGCTTGGTATCCGGTAAATCTCGCCTCGTCGCAGAGGTTCTCCCTGCTCGCCCGACAGTACTGGCAACGGCGACAGGTCCAATTCAGCCAGGCAACCCCGAGCCGATCGCCCAGGCGATAGCGGTGGACATTGGGGCCGACCGCCTCCGCGGTCCCCACGATCTGGTGACCAGGGATGACCGGTGTCTTGCGCGGAGGAAGGTCCCCCTCCACGATGTGGAGGTCCGTTCGGCACACGCCACAGTGAGTCACCCGGATACGGATCTGCCCGGCTCCGGGTTCAGGCACCGGGACCTCGGCCTCCCTGAGTGGCGCGATCGGAATTGGTGCTGGATGGTCTAAAAGCATTGCCCGCATGCCTAGTACCCCTCGAACTACTGAGCGATGACCGTTGGGAGTGATTCATGGTTGAAGGATGGGAATGAAGGCTTTTCCCTAAACCATGAACTCAGAACCATGAACCGGCTGATCGGTCGTCGGTCCCCCCGATGGTTTCCCGGGCATCGCATCGGTTTGTCGGAACAATGATCGTTCGCCCGAGCGCCAGAACACTTCTTACATTAAAGGGGAATCCGCTGTTGACGGCAGAAGTTGGTGAGCAGGAGGATAGCCTGATTCAAGCGCTGCATGCGGAGGTTTTTCTTTCGAGTACCCTCGGCGTCCCCCGCCGGAGGCACCTCTCCCCGGGCATCTCGGAGGACCTGTTGGAGACTCGTGTTGATGACCTTCAGATCAGTAGACGTATACTTCTTGAGGACTCCAGGATTAAGTGATCGAAAGCCGTCTCCAATTTCTCGGGCCATGACTAATGGGTTCCCAGTGATGGCCACGTGTGTCTCCCCCTTTTCAGTAGCTCACGTGCATGAGACACAAGCCGTGAGGGGGCGCCGTCCGACCGGCGCCCTGTCGGTCCTTGGAGCGGAGGATCCGCTGAAAGTCGTCAGGGGTCAGCTTCCCCCTCCCGACATCGAGGAGCGTCCCCACGATGATCCGGATCATGTGCTTCAAGAAGCCGCTCCCTGTCATGACAAGATGGAGGTGGTTTGCCTCGCTCCCAAAGCGCGCCTCGTACACTCGGCGGACCGGATTACGAAGGTTGTCGTTGGCCGCACGGAAAGCGGAGAAATCATGCTCGCCAATGAGGTATGCCGCCCCCTCGGCCATTTCGGCCAGGGCTAACGAGTCGGAGATATGGAGGACCCAGTGTCGCTCGAGGGCAGAGGGGTGAGGGGTATTCAGGATGGTGTAGCGATAGGTTTTGTGCCTGGCTGAGCGACGGGCGTCAAAGTCCTCGGGAGCGGGCTCAACACGTTGCACCACGATGTCAGACGGGAGCAAGCCGTTGAGAGCCCGCCGCCATGCGTCGGGGGCGAGATCCTTTTTCGTCCAGAAGTTTGCCACCTGCCCCATGGCGTGGACACCCGCATCGGTTCGCCCTGCGCCGGTGACCCGCACCTCGTCACCCGAAATCCGTTTTACCGTCTCATCAAAAACGCCCTGAATGGTCGGCAGGCCCGGCTGGACCTGCCAGCCATGATAGGCCGTCCCATCGTATTCCATGGTGAGCTTGAGATTCTGCACCAGTGCCCCTCCAACTACTGAGCGATAATCGTTGGGAGTGGTTCAGGGTTGATGGTTCGTGGTTCATGGTAGGGGCATGGGAATTGGCGTTTTTCCCTCAACCATGAACTCTGAACCATGAACCGGTGATCGGTCGTCGGTCATCGGTCGTCGGTCCACAGTGAGTACAAGGGGGGCCTGCCCCCCTAGCGGAAGTGCCGCACCAGAGATACATGTGTTAGTGAGAAACAGTTGGTGCGGCACTAGCCGGCACCCTACCTCGTCACTCCCAAGACCAGCTCGGCGATCTGGATGGCGTTCAGGGCTGCCCCTTTCCGGAGCTGGTCCCCTACCGCCCAAAAATGCAGGCCATGATCACTCGATAGATCCTCCCGCACTCGACCTACGTAACAGGCATCCTTTCCGACCGCCATGAGCGGCATCGGATAGTGACCACGGGCTGGATCATCCCAGAGTTCAAGACCTGGGAAGAGAGCGAATAGCCGCCGGGCCTCTCCCACGGTCACCTTCCGCTCCGTCTCTGCGGTCACGGAGACCGAGTGAGCGTACCAGACCGGGACCCGGACCGTAGTTGCGGCAATTTTTATCGTCGAATCCCCCAGAAGCTTCCGGGTCTCGTGGACCAGTTTCATCTCTTCCTTGGTATAGCCCCCCTCTTCAAAGGCATCCACCTGAGGAATGAGGTTAAAGGCGATCGGATGCGGAAAGACCTTGGCCTCCGCTTCCTCTCCCCTCGTCCACGCCAGGACCTGTTCCCGGAGTTCTTCGACGGCCTGGGCCCCGGCACCAGAGACCGCTTGATAGCTCGAGACGATAACTCGCTTGACCGTGGCCGCATCGTGCAGCGGCTTCAAGGCCATGGCGGTAACGATTGTCGTGCAGTTGGGGTTCGCGATAAGGCCTTTGTGTTGCTTGGCTGCCCCGGCATTGATCTCTGGGACCACAAGGGGGACTTCCGGCTCCATCCGGAATGCAGAGCTGTTGTCGATCACAAACGCCCCCGCCCTCACCGCCTCGGGAGCAAACGCCTTACTACGGCTTGCGCCGGCAGAGAACAGGGCCAGCTCGATCCCTTGGAAGGAGCGTTCCGTCAGGCGTTCGACCTTGATCTCTTCTCCCTTGAAGTTTAGGACTTTCTTCTCCGACCTTTCAGAGGCGAGGAGTCGGAGACTGCGCACCGGAAAGTCCCGCTCCGCGAGGATCGAGAGCATCGTCTGCCCTACCGCCCCTGTGGCCCCAACAATCGCCACACGGTATCCAGTCATGCTCATGCCTACTCCCGTTCACAGTTCACGGAAGCTTTTTAATATCCATGAACCCTGAACTCTGAACCCTGAACGAGTTCGGCTCAGTACCCGGTGACGTATGGGAGACTCTTCGCGACCCGTTCGATCTCCTCACCCGCCTCCAGCAGGACCACCGTGGCATTCCACGTGCCCGTCAACAGCTGATTACGGTGGTCCTCCGGAATCATAGCGGGGATGATTCGCTCAGCGACGCGTACCTCTCGATTCTCCACGTCCACCAAGATTTCTCGGTCCGGATGTTGCGCCGTGGATTTCATCAACCACTCGAGGTCCTCGGCGGCCACGGCGAGACAGGGCATGCCGAGCGCCGTGCAGTTCCCGAAGAAGATCTCTCCGAACGACTCGCCGACGATCCCCCGGATTCCCCAGCGGCGCAAGGCTTCCGGGGCGTGCTCCCGCGAGGAACCGCACCCGAAGTTCTGGCCGACCAGGAGGACCGTGGCGCCGCGGTACAGGCCGTGGTTGAAGGGATGATCCGGTACCTGGAGGCGGTCGTCCTCGAAGACGTGCTCCTCGAGGCCCTCGAACGTCACGGTTTTTAGGAACCGGGCGGGGATGATCCGGTCGGTGTCGATGTCGGTGCCGGGCAGGGGGATACCGCGGCCGACGACCTGCCGTCGAATGGCGTCGTGACTCATCGCAGTACCTTCCGCACGTCGGTGACCTCCCCCGCAATAGCCGCCGCGGCCACCATCGCCGGGCTCATGAGCAGTGTCCGTCCTGTAGGGGAACCCTGCCGCCCCTTGAAATTCCGGTTGCTGGAAGAGGCACAAACCTCCCGGCCCTTCAACTTATCTTCGTTCATCCCCAAACAGAGGGAGCAGCCAGCGTTACGCCACGCGAATCCGGCCTTTTCGAAGATCTCGTGGAGCCCTTCGGCCTCGGCCGCCTTGGCCACCGCCTGTGATCCTGGAACCACGAGCGCGCGCACCCCCTTCGCGACCTTCCGTCCACGCGCGACCTCGGCGGCGGCCCGAAGGTCAGAGAGCCGTGCATTAGTGCAGGAGCCAATGAAGGCCACGTCGATGCGGGTCCCGCCGATGCGCTGCCCAGGCTCGAAGGACATGAACGCCAGCGCTTCGGCCCACGCGGTGCGTTCTGTCTCGGGGGCGTCGGCCGGATCCGGGATTCGCTCGTTCACCTCTACGGATTGGCCCGGATTGATCCCCCACGTCACCACGGGCTGGATCGACCCGCCGTCCAGGATGACCACGTCGTCGAAGCTGGCGCCCGATTCCGTCCTCATACTCTTCCAACAGGCTACCGCGCGATCAAAGGCCTCACCCTGCGGTGCGAAGGGGCGGCCCCTGAGGTAATTGAACGTCGTCGCGTCGGGATTTACGTAGCCCAAGCGAGCACCTCCCTCAATGCTCATGTTACAAATGGTCAGGCGCTCCTCCATCGACATCGCCTCAACCACCGGTCCGGCGTACTCGTACGCATAGCCCGCGCCCCCCTTGACCCCTAGCCGCTGGATGATCGCCAGGATCACGTCCTTGGCGTATACGCCGCGGGTGAGCCTGCCCTCTACCCGGATCTGACGGATCTTCGGCTTGGCTAGCGCCAGGCACTGCGTCGCCAGGACGTCCCGCACCTGGCTGGTACCAATGCCGAAGGCTAACGCCCCGAGAGCCCCGTGGGTGGAGGTGTGGCTGTCGCCACAGGCAATGGTTATTCCCGGCTGGGTCAAGCCCAGTTCCGGCCCAATGACGTGGACGATGCCCTGCCAGCCGCTGTCCAGGTCGAAAAAGTGGATACCGAACTCCTTGCAGCTCCTCACGAGGTGGACGGTCATCTCCTCGGCCAAGACATCGCCAAAGGGACGAAGCTGGGAGGCGGTGGGAACGATATGGTCGATGGTGGCGAAGGTCCTTTCCGGAAAGCGGACCTTGAGATTCGCCTCCCGGATCATCTGGAAGGCCTGCGGGCTCGTCACTTCGTGGATCAAGTGCAGACTGATAAAGAGCTGCGTCTGTCCGGAAGGGAGCATCCGGACCGTATGCGCACGCCAGACTTTGTCGAGGAGTGTCTCAGCCATCGTAGCGTTATTCTCCTAGATCGGCCATATGCCTTAATGAGATCTTGGCCTCGGGACTTCCCATCCTTCCGTCGTCTGTCAGTTGGCAACGGCGTTCCTATCAGATGCCTTGCTTGACCTCTTTTTCGGGAGGGGTCTTCCGGCCTACCGCCCGGTTGATCGCATTGAGATACGCCTTCGCACTGGCCTCGATGACATCGGTGGAGGTCCCCCGACCGATGATCGTCTGGCCATCAATCTCGATAGAGACCATCACCTCCCCCAGGGCATCCTTGCCCGAGGTGACGGCTCGGATGCCATAGTCTTTCAGTTGCGGGTGCATCCCTGTAACTTGGTCGATGGCCTTGAAGGTCGCATCGACCGGGCCATCTCCCCAGCCTGACTCCTGGTGGATTTCGTCTTCCTTTTTCAAGCGGACCGTGGCAGTAGGGATCATATTGGTCCCACTCAAAAACTGCAAATGGTCGAGGACGTAGGTCTCGGGATGCGTGAACACCTGCTCCTCGACAATGGCCAAGAGATCGTCGTCGAAGACCTCTTTCTTCTTGTCGCAGAGCTCCTTAAATCGCTGGAACGCCTTCGTCAGATCCTCTTCGCCGAGATCTACCCCGAGGTCTTGGAGCCGTTTCTTCAATGCGTGGCGTCCCGAGTGCTTGCCCAGGACAAGACGACTCTGCGGCACACCCACCGATTCCGGCGTCATGATCTCGTAGGTCAGGGCGTGAGAAAGCATCCCGTGCTGGTGGATTCCCGCTTCGTGCGCAAAGGCATTCGCTCCAACAATCGCCTTATTCGGCTGGACCGGAATGCCGGTGATTTTGGTGAGAAGCTTTGACGTCTTGTAGATTTCCTCGGTCTTCAGTCCCGTCTCCACATCCAGGATGTCGCGGCGAGTCCTGATCGCCATAACAATTTCTTCCAGGGAGGCATTTCCAGCCCGCTCGCCGATGCCGTTGATGGTGCACTCCATCTGCCGGGCCCCTTGTCTCACCCCTTCCATGGAATTAGCGACGGCCAGCCCTAGGTCGTCGTGGCAGTGAACGCTTACGATCACCTTGTCGATGTTGGGAACGCGGTTCATCAGGTTGCGAATCCGCTCGCCATATTCCCATGGGATCACATATCCCACCGTATCTGGGATATTGATCGTCGTCGCCCCTGCGTTGATTGCTGCCTCTACCATCTGGCAAAGAAAGTCCTGATCGGTCCGGCAGGCATCTTCACACGAAAACTCGACATCGTTCGTAAAGCCTCGGGCCCTTTTCACAGCCCGGACCGCGGCTTCACGCACCTCTTCCCGGCTCATCTTCAGCTTATGTCGCATGTGAATGTCGGAGGTGGCGATGAAGGTGTGGATTCGGGGACGCTCGGCATGCTGGAGCGCCTCCCAGGCGCGATCGATGTCTTGGTCCCGAGTCCGACACAGGCCGGCAACGATCACCCCATCCCGGATATTCTGCGACACGACCTTGACGGCCTCGAAATCATCGGGGGAGGCAATCGGGAAACCGGCCTCGATGATATCGACCCGGAGTCGGGCAAGCTGCCGGGCCAGCTCCAGCTTCTCCCGGGTATTCATACTATAGCCGGGAGACTGTTCTCCGTCGCGTAACGTGGTGTCGAAAATCATAATCCGCGTGGCCATCTCTCTCTCCTCTTTCCATGCCTATCCGCCATCACGATGCGGATAGAATGATTCTGAGAGTTCATTGAATCTGTCGAATGCCACAAGGCTGCCGTCCACGCCGGGGGAACCCTCCCTCAGAGGGAGCGGGGCTCCCCCGGCGTAAGCTCGAGTTCTTCACCCAGGTCGAGTGAGACGCGCCTGCGCACGAAGGGGAGGTACCGGAGGAAACCAGAGAGGGCATACAGGAAGAAGAAGCCGAAGAGGAGGAGACTTGGTTTCGAGGCGACGATGAGCATGGCCAGGAGCAGGCTGAAAAGGATGGTGAAGGGATGCCGCCGGGAGATGTCGAACTCTTTCAGGGACCGGTACCGGACTTTGCTCACCATGAGAAAGGCGATGACCGCTACCAAAACCACCATCAACGCCGAGGTAACCTCCGGGGAAAGCACCTGATACTCCAGGATTTCCAGGGAAGGAGATTCGCCCAGAAAGAGCACACACGAAGCGATGATCCCTGCCGCTGCCGGGATCGGAAGCCCCACAAAGTAGCGTTTATCGAGCTTCTTGGTCTGCTTGGTCTGGATGTTGAACCGGGCCAGGCGGAGCGCCCCGCAGGCAGCAAAGAGGAAAGCCGCCAGCCAGCCGATTCGCCCTAATGGTTGCATCGCGAAGACATAGGCAAGCATCCCGGGGGCTACCCCGAAGGAAACCAGATCGGCTAGGGAATCCAACTCCACCCCGAAATCGCTGGTCGCCTTCGCGATCCGTGCAACTGCCCCATCCAGAAAATCGACCATCAGGGCAATGATAATGGCCAGGGCTGCCTTGGAATATTCGATCTTATAGATCGCAATAATGGCATAAAACCCGCAGAAAAGATTCCCGATGGTCAGAATGCTCGGAAGGATGTAGACGCCGCGGCGCACTTTCCGCTTCATGAGACCACCCCGATGATGCTCTCGCCACCTTTCACGTGATCCCCGATCTTCACCCTCGGATCAACCCCTTCGGGTAAGAGCAGATCAACCCGAGAGCCAAAACGAATCATGCCGATCCGCTCTCCTGCCCAGACCTCTTGCCCGGGCTGAACCCACGTGACGATCTGCCGAGCCAGCAAGCCGGCCACCTGGCGAACGAAAATATCCCCCATCCCTCCCTTTAGGTGAATCAAGGTCTGGGCGTTCACCTGGGACGCCTCCGCCTTCCACGCGACCTTAAAGACCCCACGGCTCGGACGGACCGTCTCGATCCGACCGGCGCAGGGGGCGCGGTTGATGTGGACATCCAAGAGGGAGAGGAAGATACTGACCTCGATCCCCCTCCGTCCGTCGACCGCGGGTCCAATGCGGACAACCCGTCCGTCAGCCGGGGCCAGGATCGCCCCGGCCTCAGCAGGGGGAACCCGCTCGGGGTCCCGGAAGAAGAAACCGACCGCTCCGGCGAGCAGGACCAGGAAGAAGCCACCCGCATCGAGGCCCGCTATCCAGAGGAGCAGGGCTCCTCCCAGGAGCGGAAGCACAAAGAGCCACGCATCCCTGGCTACGGGAAACTTGCTCTTCCGTCGCTGAGTAGTCAGAGGTATCAACCCTCGAGACTCCCTGTATAGCACTCCGCACTCCGCATTTCAAGGACGATGCATTAGGACGGTTGCCCGGCCTCCCCGTTCAACAGCCGCCGGACGAGGCCCGGGACCTGACTGAGGGCATGATCGAACCTCGAGGGGTCCTTTCCTCCCGCCTCGGCCAAGTCGGCCCGGCCGCCGCCCTCCCCGCCAGTCATCCGCGCTAATTCTCGAACGAGCCGCCCGGCATGCACCCGCGCTATGGTGTCCGCGGTGACTCCAGCCACCCAACCGACCCTGTTATTGACGAGGGTCCCTAAAACGACCACTCCTGAGCCGAGCTTCGTCCGGATTCGGTCTACCAGGTCACGAAGCCCTTTCTGGTCGAAATGCTCGACCCGACCCCGGACAACTCGAATCCCCTCAACCGTCTCGACCCGCGTGAGCAGGTCCTCGACCAAGGTAGCTGCAAGACGGCTCCGAAGCCGCTGATTCTCTTGCTCCAGTTCCCCCCCGCGCCGGCTCAACCTGTCCACTTTCTCGGGGAGTTCGAGTGGCCGGGTCCTCAATGCATCAGCCGATTCCTGAAGGGCGGCTTCTTCCCTCAAGAAATAGTCATAGGCCCCGGGACCCGTATACG
>LXTG01000012.1 GCA_001643535.1 candidate division NC10 bacterium SPGG6
AGGAGGTGCTCGGAGGAAATTCCCGCTTTGGCGAGAAAATCGTTGGCGTCGATCATGATCGCGTCGTCGGTCTGGATCTCTGCGTGATCGAACCTGAAAAAGCCGCTCTCCCACGTCAGAAACTCGGAGAGGACCTGCTCGATCTGGTGCCGGATCGCTTCCTGGAGCACCGCCCGAGTGATCACGCCCTTCTCGACTAGGATCGCGCCCAGCCGTTTATTGTCCGGAGAGAGGTGCTGCACCTCGAGGGCGGCCATCAAGGCTTTTTCGTTCAGGTGCTTCTGATTTATCAGAATGTTGCCCAGGGTGTTCCGCGTCGAGTCGGAGACGGCGTAGACGACCTTACCGTTCTTGAAGACGATTTCCCCCATGTTTCCCAGACGGCTGAGCCGCAGTTTCCCGGTCTTTTTGCTCAGGCTCAGGATCTGGAGAATATCGGGAACGGTCAGATCTAACCTCCCTATGAAGGCCACAGTTTTCCCTCCTCCTCTTCCATCTGGTCACAAGGGATTTTCCCGGAAGCGAACTCTCGATGGGTGGAACGATTCTCCTCCCCATCCCTTGTGGGACGGAGTGTTAGCTCCAGGGACGTCCTCATGGGCTCTTGAGCAATCATCGTGCCAGGGGGGGCTAATCCGGCCTAATTTCCCTGTTTTTTGCCCCTTGGAGTGCTGAATTGATCGGATGGCCCTCGACAGCCCCCACGAATGGCCTTTCCTGAGCCCCTCCAAAGTTGTTTTTGCAGGGAGGGGTGTGTTAACGTAGGAGCGGCAAGGGCCAGGGGAAGATAGGCGAGATAGGCGTGATTGAAGCGATCACCTTTGATTTGTGGGAGACGTTAATCCAGGAGACCTCCGAGTCGGCCCGCAAGGTCAAGGAGGCCAGGATCCGGAACCTGTATATGCTCCTCCAAGACCAGGGGTATCCGGGCACTCTCGAACGGGTGGAAGCAGCCCATGAAGAAGTCGGAGAGCGGCTCCAAGGGATCTGGACGCGACATGAGGATGTGGGATCTGAGGGACAGGTGCAGCTCTTCCTCGAGGCCCTGGAAGACGGGTGGGAGGTGCCCCAGGATCGCATGGCCCTGGCCAACCTGGAGTGGGCCTACGTCTCCCCCGTTCTCAAGGCCTTGCCTGTTCTGAACCAGGGTGCCGCGGAGCTGCTGAACGGGCTCAGGGAGCAGTACCGGTTGGGCCTCATCTGTAACACCGGCCGGGTCCCAGGAACAATGCTCAAGATCGTTCTCCAGCGTCTGGGGATCCTGGAACATTTCGACGTGCTGACGTTTTCCGACGTGGTGGGGGTACGGAAGCCGGACCCACAGATCTTCCATCTCACCCTTGAGCCCCTGGGGGTTGCCCCGGATCGGGCGCTTCATGTGGGGGATAATCCGACGACCGACATCCTGGGGGCACGAGGGGTAGGGATGTGGGCGGTGCTCATTGGTTCCCCCGAGGCCTCCCTTGCCGAGGACGAAAAGGTGCGGGCCATGGAGGTTCTTGGGGAGCTTCCCCGGATCCTCCAGGAGGTGCAGGGTTGAGGGTTCAGAGTGTATGGTTCATGGTGCATAGTTCAGGGTTCAGGGTCGACTGACCACGTTTCATAGCGGATACTCCCAGCTTTACCATGAACCATGAACCACGAACTATGAACGCTGAACGGTGAACCGTGAACGGAGTAGCTATGGAGCAGGAGGACAAAAGGACGATTGGCCAGCTGCTGCGGGCGGCCCGGGAGGCGCGCGGGATGAGCCGCGAGGCGGCGGCGGCGGCTACGCGGATCAAAGTCGTCTTCCTGGCGGCCATGGAAGAGGACGACTACCACCTCCTCCCGGATGAAATCTACATCCTCCGCTTCCTCGGCGAATACGCCGCCTTCCTCGACCTGGATCACCAGGAGATTCAGCGCCGCTTCTTGCACCAGATCGCGCGTGACCGCAGTTCGTTGGTGGTCTTTCCGATGAAGCGGAACCTCACCCTCTCACTCCGCCGGCTCCTCCCGGTGCTCCTCCTGCTGGCGTTCTTCATCCCTTCCGTCTTCATCGGACTCTCCCTCGTGGCCAATTGGGCCCAGGACGCCGAGGGTCCCGAATATGCCGGAAGATCTGAGTTGGTAGGGGCGAGCCGCCCCATCAAGACTCTTCCCAGCGCTCGAGAGACCTTCGCCGGGGATTCCGTCGCCACGGCGACCCCGGCCCTCCCCCATCCACCCGTGCCATCCGAGACAAAGGGGGCGGCCTATACCTTGCGCGCCCAGGCTCAGGAGATGACCTGGATGCTGGTCACGATTGACGGCGGAGAGACGCGGGACGTCCTCCTCCGGGCCGGAGAGACCTGGGAGTGGCGTGCTCAGGAAGGGTTCGTGGTGACGGTCGGGAACGCGGGTGGCGTGGAGCTTGTTCTAAATGGGGAGCCACTCCCGCGGCTGGGGGAACCAGGACAGGTGATCCGGGACCTCCACCTCCCCGCCGAAGCGACTCCTCCTGCCGAATGACCGTAGGACTCCTGTCGCCGTTGTCCGCTTTCTCTGCCCTACGCGGTTGACGTCGAGCACCCCGCGCCGCTCAAGAAACATGACACCCACGAGTAGCCCGAGTCCGGTAACACGGCCTCCCTGATTTCGTCCTCATGATCACGACAACAGCAGTCATGTCCGGCTGGCCGTATGTAACGTCTTTGCCTTAGAGCCACGGCTTGGTGGCCAGAAAGGCCACTACGTGAGTTGGCCTTGCCAGAACTTTGGCCCGGTCTCCGGGGTGGAGGGTGAGGGTCGATGGCTGGTGACTATGAATGGTTGCTCCCGAGGGGAGCCGGACCACGACAAAGATGTCCGGACCTCGGTACTGTCGCGAAAGGATCATGGCGTTGCCCATGGGGTCGGGGATTAGCTCGATGTGGTCGGGGCGGATCATGACCTCCACCAGGGTACCCCTGGGGAAGCCGGGCGTGTTGGGGAGGAGGCCGATTTCGGTCTCGATCCCCTCTTCGGTTACCCGGCCGGGCAGGAAGTCAGCCTTTCCCACAAAGCGGGCCACAAATCGGGTGGCCGGGCGGTGATAGATCTCCTCAGGCCGACCGAGCTGCTCCAAACGTCCCTGGTTCAAGATACCGACCCGGTCCGCAATCATAAACGCCTCCTCCTGATCATGAGTCACGAGGAGAGCGGTGGTCCCGAGTTCCCGGAGGATCGTATAGAGCTCTTGGTGCATCTGAGCCATCAAGTCGGCATCCAGATTGCTGAAGGGTTCGTCGAGCAGGAGGACCGAGGGACGGGGACCTAAGGCGCGCGCCAGCGCGACCCGCTGCTGCTGACCCCCGGACAGTTCGTGGGGATAGCGCCCGGCAAAAGGCGTGAGGCCCACTGTTTCTAGCATCCCCTCGTCCCGTTGGCCCCGGGTCCTTGGGTCGAGCTTTCGGAGCCCAAAGGCGATGTTGGCCTCCACGGTCAGATGCGGGAAGAGGGCATACTCCTGAAAGACCATTCCCACGCCCCGTGCTTCGGGTGGGAGGAAGGTATTTTTGTCGGCCATAATCTTACCGCCGATCGCGACCACCCCGGCATCCGGCCGCTCAAAGCCGGCGATGAGGCGAAGCGCGGTGGTCTTGCCACTGCCGCTCGGCCCGAGGAGCGCGATGATCTCACCATGCTCCGCGGTCAGAGAGAAGTCGTCGAGCGCAGGCAGGTCGTGGGGAGAAAATCGTTTTGTCAATGCTTCAAGATGGAGGAGGCTCATGGCATCCTCGAGTGTTCCCCCTGATCCCCGTCCCGTGGGGCCGCGTCGGTGCGCTTCACCCCCATGGGGCGCGTGCTGCTCCGTGCAAGGATCAGAACCGGCAGCATCCCAGCTGCCACGATGGTCAGGGCCGGAAGCGCCGCGGCTTCCCAAAAGGACTCGGAGGTGAGCTGCCATACTCGCAGTGCCAACGTCTCGTAGCCAAAAGGTCTCAGGAGGAGCGTGGCCGGCATCTCCTTCATCACGTCGACGAACACGAGTATTGCCGCGGTACACAGGCCGCCACGGATCAGCGGTAGATGGATACGCCGCAGCACGCCCCCGGCGCTCGCGCCCAGCGAGCGCCCGGCCATGTCCATGCTCGGCGTAATCTTGGCAAGGCTCGCCTCGACCGTATGGACACTTACCGCGAGGAACCGGACCAGGTAAGCGAACACGAGTCCGACCATCGAACCGGTGAGGAGGAGGCCACTCGAGATACCCAACGTGGCGTGCAGGAAGGCATCCAGGGTGTGGTCCAGGAAGGCGAGTGGCACCAGGACCCCGACGGCGATGACCGAGCCTGGAAGGGCGTATCCCATGCTGGCCACGCGGCCAAAGGTGGCTACGACCCGGCTGCGGCTGAGACGAAGGCCGTAGGCCACCACCACGGCGGCTCCCACCGCCAGGATGGCGGCGATCACCCCGAGCGTCAGCGTATTGAACACGAACTCGGGATATCGGTTATCGTAGTCCGGCCCCCCGACTGCCGACACGGTCCAGTAGAGGAGCTGGGCAACCGGTAGAAGGAACGCCACCCCGACGACGAGGCCGGCCACCCCGCTGGCTGCCCAGGCT
>LXTG01000038.1 GCA_001643535.1 candidate division NC10 bacterium SPGG6
AGCTGGGCGGGGTGCAGGAGCTTCTCGCCGACGCTGGGATCGTCCGGAACAGGCTGAAGATAGCATCGACCATCGACAATGCCAGGGCGCTGCTGGACGGTGCTAGGGTTTCCCCAAGCCAGTGAGGCGTCGAATCCGGGAAAGCGGGGCGGCATGCCGATAGATTTACTGTATGGAACCGGAACGCTGTCGGTAACACCGCCGCCGGATTGCACGCCGACGTTACACGACGGCGCCCGCGCTGGTATGCAGCGTTTGCGCCGTGATCTGCCGGCTACCGGGCAGACAGAGGAACAGAACTGCCTCGGCCACGTCGGGCGGCTGTGAGACGCGACGGAACAGGTTCGCGAGAGGACCTTCCTCGACGGCCTTTTGCAGTCCGTCCTCTCCCATCGCTCGAGTCATCGCGGTCTCGGTAATCCCGGGGGCCACCGCGTTGACGTTGATGTCGTACCTGGCGAGCTRCGYMGCCGCGCAACGCGTAGTCGGCAAAGAACCCTGGTCGGCCTGTTGGGATGCCGCTCTGATCTTCGGTA
This sequence comes from candidate division NC10 bacterium SPGG6, assembly GCA_001643535.1. Lineage (GTDB taxonomy): Bacteria > Methylomirabilota > Methylomirabilia > Methylomirabilales > CSP1-5 > CSP1-5. Next base: position 537 of record LXTG01000038.1, read on the forward strand.
AACTGAACGTGGCCGGTGTCCAGCGTGCCGGCATTGTAGAAGTCGATGGCATCCTGTAGGTCGGTGATCCATCCGACATGCATCATGGACGCCTTTAACCCGACGTTTCGAAGGGACGGCGTCTTGAACCGGCCGACCAGCAGCGAGCGCCAGATCCCCTCTTCTCCCAATCCCTCACCAACAAAGACCTGGAGGCCCTCCTGTTCAAGGTTCCAGACCACTTGGGGGAGAAGCCTCCCCTGGTGGCTCGGCAGGGCCGAAATGGTGTAGGGGAAGGTCGGATCTGGATGGAAGGTCGGGAGGGTGAGCCCGCGGACAGCCGGTGCGCTTTCTGCCACTCCGGCACCCTGCGTGGACGCCACGAGGGGGAAAGGGAGGCGCTCGGGGTTGGCTGACCACCAGCTCACGGAGCCTGACAACCCCTGTTGCAGGAGCCCGGCGAAGAGGGCCCCGAAGAGGAGGGAGAAGCAGAGGGTGAGCATGGCAGCCTTGAGATGCTGGCCCCTCGGGATCCAGAGGCGAGGTACGATTCCAACCCGGCCTCCACTGAGACTCCGACGGCCCTCGAGGACCATCTCTTTCGTGATGCGCGTAGACCCCGCCACATACGCCGCGAGGAGGGCCCGGTCCGCGATCAGGTTGATGAGACGGGGACGACCCTTCCTATCACTGTAGCGTACAGGGCAGAAACCATCTCCCGGCACGTCTCGGAAATCGCGCCGATCACCTTGGGGATCTGGCGGAGCGGGAAGTCTCGATTTCCCGGGTTGATCCGCTCCGGCGAGTACGCGAGGTAGATATCCTGCCCCACCCGGAGTCCCTTTGCCTCGATGCCGGGGAGGAAGATCTCTTCGGTGGTCCCGGGAAATGTCGTGCTCTCCAGAACGATAAGCTGTCCCTTTTGGAGAAACTTTAGGATCCCCTCGGCAGCAGTCAGGATGCAGGAAATATCAGGCTCTTTTGTTTTGCTCAGCGGGGTGGGGACACAGATGATAATCACATCACACTGTTCGATGGCTGCATAGCTTGAAGTCAGGATGAAGCTGCCGTTACTAACGAGACGGGAGAGAGTATTTGCATCCACATCGGATGAGACCAGGGCTCCAGTCTTAATCGTGTGCAGCCGATTCTCATCCACGTCTATTCCGATCACCGGAAATCCGACCTTGGCAAACTCGACGGCGAGAGGAAGGCCAACATATCCGAGTCCGAGGACGCTTATGGTCGCTGTTCGATTTTCTAGTTTCGCCTTCAGACTCATGGTGCATCCTTCCGTCGCCAATCATCCGGAGAAGAGATCCCTCATCCCCTGAGCATCACTTAGGCCAGGACGGCCTCGCGGGCGACCTCCTCCAGCGTCGTGGTTCCCCGCAGGGCCTTCCGAATCCCATCCTCCAGCATGGTCCGCATCCCCTGGGCCCGGGCCGCCCGGTGGATGGTGCCGCTATCCGCCTTTTCCATGATGAGGGGGGTCAATTCCTGACTGACCCGCAACAATTCAAAAATCCCGATTCGACCGCGGTATCCGGTGAACCCGCACTTGTCGCAGCCCTTCCCCCGAAAGAACTTGAGCTGATCCTCCTTCGCCTGAAGCCCCAGGCGCCGGATCAGGGCCGGATCGGCCTCCGCTTCTTCCTTGCAACTGAGACAGATGATCCGCACCAGGCGTTGGGCCACCACCAGGAGGAGGGCGGATGAGAGGATGAAGGGGGGCGCTCCCATGTCGGTGAGGCGGGGGATCGCCCCCGCGGCGTCATTGGTGTGCAGCGTGCTGAAGACCAGGTGCCCGGTGAGGGCGGATCGGATCGCGATGTCGACGGTCTCTCCATCTCGCATCTCCCCCACCATGATGACGTCCGGATCCTGACGCAGGATACTGCGGAGGCCGGCGGCGAAGGTGAGTCCCGCCTTCACGTTGACCTGGGACTGTCGAATGCCCGAGATCTCGAACTCCACAGGGTCTTCGATAGTGATGATATTCCGCTCCACGGCGTTCAGGTATGAGAGGCCCGAGTAGAGGGTGGTGGTCTTTCCGCTCCCGGTCGGGCCACTGATCAAGATGATCCCGTTGGGGGATTGCAGGATCCGCTTGAAGGAAGTGAGATGATCCGGAGAAAAACCGAGCTGCTCGAGCCCCAGGACGAGCTTCCCCCGATCCAGGATGCGGAGGACCAGGTTCTCCCCCCGAATGGTCGGGAAAGTCGAGACCCGGAGGTCAACGCGCCGGCCTCCAAATTGAAAATCGATCCGTCCATCCTGCGGGAGGCGGTTCTCGGCAATGTCCAGGTTGGCCATGACCTTGATCCGGGCTACGACCGCCCCCTGGAGTTCTTTGGGGATATCGGGCCCCTGGCGAAGAATGCCGTCGATCCGGAACCGGTTACGGACCACTCCCTCCTCTGGCTCCACGTGGATATCGGTCGCCCCCTCTTGGATCGCCTGGCTGATCAAGGAATCAATCAGGCGGATGACTGGCGGTTCCTGCGCGCCCTCTGACTCGGCGACCGCCGCCCCTCCCCGCCGTCCCACCACCTGGCGGAGACTTTGGTCCACCATCTCACTCCACCCCGCTCCCGCCGCAACCCCGTACGCGCGGTCCAGCGCCTCCAGGACCTCCGTCTCAGCCGCCCCCACCACCTCCACGGGCCCCCGCGACAGGCGCCGAAGTTCATCGATGGTAATGATGTCGAGGGGATTGGCCATGGCCACCACGAGGACCTTGCCGACATAGGAAACCGGGACCAGACGGTGCTCCCTCGCAAAATTCTCGGGCACCATCTTCGTCGCCTCCGATTGCGGTGTATACTGCCCGAGGTCCACATACTTCACCCGTGCCTGGGCTGCCAGGGCCGCCCCCACCGCCTCCTCGTTGACGAAGCCCAAACGAATCAGGATCTTTCCGAGGTACTCCCTGGTCCGCTGCTGCTCCCGCATGGCGGTTTGAAGCTGCGTGTCGTTAATCAGACCGGCTTCTATCAGTCGCTGTCCCAGAGGCTTCATAATCTTTCTCCCGAGGTCACCTCACGAACGGTCTCTGAAAAACACACCAAAGGTCTTTGCTGGTGAATGGTTCTATCCAGAGAAAATGAGGCGTTAAGGAAATCTTACAAGGCACGACTACAAAGATCGAATTATGTATCGCAAACTCTTCGTTTGGTTGAATAACTCAACATAAATAGATATTTAGCAATATTCGTGCCAAGGACTTCTGAGGGGGGGTTACCGAACCCGGATGCCGATATCGTCGCCCGCAACCCTAGTCGGGAGAAAATACCACTGAGCGAGCGTGATCCTCCCCTAGGAGATCGAGGCTCATTCTAATCGCAGGAGGATCCGCACCCGAGGATCACCCTGGCGCACGTCTTCGAAGACCGCGGCCTTGGCTGCCCTGGCCCGCCACCCCTCATCCAGGGCTATGGCGCGGGCCAGCGGCGCATAGGCCCCCGCGGGATCACCACTCAAGACCCTCAACCGGGCCACGGTGTACCAACTGGAGCCGAACTCGGGTTTGAGCGCGACCGCGGTTTCGTACATCCGAAGCGCATCTCGAATGCGGCCGGTCATCTCGTAAATGTTCCCCAGGTTCGCGTAGGGGCTCATCTCGCGCCGTCCCATGACCTCCTTGGCCCGTAGGAACAGGGCCTCCGCCTCGGCGATCCGGCCGTCTTGAGCGGCGAGGGCCCCGAGATTATTGAGTACATGCGGGTAGTTGGGGTTGAGAGCCAAGGCATGCTGAAAGATCTCTTTGGCCTTGGTCTTTTCCCCCAGCTTGAGATAGGCGCTCGCCATGACCCCGTACGCAATCTCCAGTAGACATACCGTATGATCGGGGTCAGCAATCTGCGTGCCAGAGGCTCGAAAATTGGAAAAGGTGGGATCGATCACCTTGTCGGCCAGGAGGGGGACCATTCGGTAGCCGTGAATCTTCCGGTGGAGGATCCGCCTCGGAGTGCTACGGAGGGCATATACGTCCGCGGGGCCGTGGGTTGTCAAAGTTAATGGTCGTACAACCCGACC
>LXTG01000028.1 GCA_001643535.1 candidate division NC10 bacterium SPGG6
AGGACGGCTACCGGGTTGCGCCCTTCAAGGCCCAGAACATGGCCTTAAACTCCTTTGTCACCTCTGAGGGAGGCGAGATCGGGCGGGCCCAGGCGGTGCAAGCACAGGCCGCCCGCGTCGTCCCCTCGGTCCTGATGAATCCGATCCTCCTGAAGCCGACAAACGACACGGACGCCCAGGTGATGGTCTTGGGCCGGCCGACTGGGACCTTCTCTGCAACCGCTTACGGCGAGCGCATCCCGGCGCTCCGCCGCGTGGTCCGCGAGGCCTACGAGCGCCTCGCGGCGGAATACGAGGTCGTCCTGATCGAGGGGGCGGGGTCTCCGGCCGAGGTTAATCTCCGGGACCGGGATCTCACCAATATGGCGGTCGCCGAGATCGCGGATGCACCGGTCCTGCTGGTCGGGGACATCGACAAGGGAGGGGTCTTCGCAGCGCTCGTCGGAACGGTAGAGCTGCTTGAACCGGAGGAGCGGGACCGGGTGGCCGGCTTCGTGATCAACAAATTCCGAGGAGACCTCACTCTTTTGGCTCCTGGACTTGACTTCCTTGCGGCGAGGACCGGCAAGCGCGTCTTCGGCGTCATTCCGTTTTGCAGGGACCTGCGCTTCCCAGAGGAGGATGCCCTGCCGGAGCATTTGAAGCCGGGCAGCGGCGAGAAAAGCACCGGCCGACTGCGGATCGGGGTCGTCGCGCTCCCCCACCTGTCGAACTTCACCGACTTCGATCCCCTCGCCGCGGAGCCGGGCGTCACGCTGACGTACGTTCGGGATCTCGAAGAGATCACCGAAATCGACTGCCTGATCCTCCCGGGGAGTAAGAGCACTGCGGCGGATCTCACGTATCTCCATGGGCGGGGCCTGGCCGATGCGATCAAGGGAGCAGCCGCGAATAGAAAGGTGGTGGTGGGCATCTGCGGTGGCTATCAGATGCTCGGGACGTCCATTGCCGACCCCGACCACGTGGAGTCAGAGCGTGACCGAGTCATAGGTCTTGGACTCCTCCAGGTCGCGACCCGCTTTCGCCGAGAGAAGATTACCCATCAGGTTCGGGCCAGGTGTGGGTGGAGCGGTGACGAGGTGGCGGGGTACGAGATTCATCATGGGGTCTGCTTCCTCTTGGATGGATCCAGACCTGCCTTTGAGATTTTCGAGCGCTCGGGCCAGCCGGTGCGGATCCCCGACGGGGCGCGGAACGATAGTGGAAAGGTCTGGGGGAGCAACATTCATGGTCTTTTCGAGAACGCGTCGTTCCGGCACCGGTTTCTCAAGGAGCTGTGGGAGGCAAAGGGACTTCCCTGCCCGGAAGGCATCCAGGATGGTTGGAACCTGGACCGCGAGTACGATCGCGTGGCGGCTTTGGTCCGTGCTCACCTCGATATGCCCGCCATCTATCATCTGCTCGAGGGGGAGACGTAATGGGGAAAGAGAGGGCGAAGGCGTTTTGCCTTCTCTTACTGCTCGTGGTGGGGCTTCCGGTCCAGGCGGCCACGCTCATCGATATGGTGGGACGGGAGGTTGAGCTTCACGAGCCACCCCGTCGCATCATCTCATTGGCGCCCAGCCTCACCGAGATCCTCTATGCGCTCGGCGCAGGAGATGCCGTGGTGGGGGTGACCGACTATGCCACCTATCCGCCCGAGGTCGAGATAAAGCCAAGCGTGGGCGGCGGCATCAACCCGAACCTGGAGGTGATCGTCGCGCTCAAACCGGACCTGATTTTCGTATCCGCTGATGCGAACCGCTGGGATACGATCACCCAACTGGAGCAACTTCAGATCCCGGTCTTCGGAATAAAGCCAGTAGGGATAGAAGGAGTCTTCGCCTCCATTGACAAGGTCGGGCAGGTGCTAGGAGGGAAACGCGAGGCTGAGGAGCTGGTCGCCGGCATGCGGCGACGCATGGCTACCGTCTCGGAGAAGGTCAAGGGCCTAGCCAGACCCAAAGTCCTTTATGTTATCTGGATCGATCCCCTCATTGTGGCCGGAGGAGGGACCGTCATTAATGGACTTATCGACGTGGCGGGGGGGACGAACGTCGTGAGGATACCCGGGTTTTCTCGGTACAGCCTTGAACAGGTCTTGGTTCATGAACCTGATGTGATCGTCCTGGCCTTAGATGGTGGCGTCCCTGAAGATCGGGAGGTCCTTCGTCGCTTGCCGGGGTGGAGAGAGATGCGGGCGGTTCGGGAAGGGGGAGTGCGAGTCATTGACGCCAACCTGATCAATCGTCCCGGTCCCAGGATCGTTGAGGCAGCGGAGTTTCTGGCGGGTCTGCTCCACCCTGGGGTTTTTCGCGGAGGTGGTCCATGACGCTTGGCCGTCTGCTGTGGGTCATGGGTATACTCACCGCGGGGCTCGTGGGGGCCATCGTCCTCGCCCTGTCCGTGGGGACGGTCCGGGTGGGATTTACCGAGATCTTTGGGATCCTCTTTGGGAAGCTCCTCCCCAATCCCGTTTCCTGGACAGAAACACAAGAGACCATTGTGCTGAGCCTGCGACTCCCCCGAACCCTCCTCGCCGGTATTGTTGGGTCTGCCCTGGCGTTAGCGGGTGCAGGGTTTCAAGCGATTTCGCGCAATCCCCTGGCAGACCCCTATATCCTGGGCGTCTCGAGTGGGGCAGCCTTCGGAGTCGTGATGGCGGTCCTGACAGGCCTCGGTACCGGATCCGGTATTATCTTATTGCCCCTCTTCGGTTTTGTGGGGGCATTGGTGGCAGCGGTCGTGGTCTATGGCATCGCGAGCATCGACGGTCGCCTTCCCGTCCACACCCTGCTCCTCGCTGGAGTGGTGGTCTCACTGTTCTTCTCCTCGGCCATCATGTTGGCCTCGGCCTTGATGCAGGCGGAAGAACTTCAGGGGGTCATGTTCTACCTGATGGGGAATCTCCGCGTCGTGAGCTATCCCATGATTGGCGCTGTTGTGGGCTGCTTGCTGATCGGGACCGCGCTCGTCTATGCGCAAGTCCTTCCCTTGAATCTTCTGTCGACGGGGGAAGAGGCGGCGGCCCAGCTCGGAGTAGAACCTGAGCGGGTGAAACGGATCATCTTTGTTGCCTGCAGTCTGGTCACGGGTGCGGCGGTCTCGGCCAGTGGGTCTATCGCTTTCGTTGGTCTGATGGTTCCCCACGCTGTTCGTCTCTGCCTTGGCTCGGACAACCGTCTGGTTATCCCTGCCTCGCTCCTTGTCGGGGCAATCTTCCTGATCCTGGCGGATATCATAGCCCGGACGGTGGTGGCACCCTTGGAGCTCCCTGTAGGGGTCATCACCGCGTTCTTGGGTGCTCCGTTCTTTGCCTATCTTCTTCGGAGCAGGTATCGGAGCGTCTATCCATGAAAGCGGTCGAGGTTTACGATCTGTGCTTTAGCTACCGAAATGGGCGCGTCCTGGATGGGATTTCGTTAACCGTGGAGTCGGGTGAGGTCTTGGGAGTCATCGGGCCCAACAGCGCGGGCAAGACGACCCTGTTGCGTCTGCTCAGTCGGATCCTCATTGCCGAGGCGGGGACGATTTCGCTCTTTGGCCGAGACCTCAACGCCCTCACTAAACGGGAGGTCGCACGAACCGTGGCTGTGGTCCCTCAGGAATTTCAGGTGGCTTTTTCCTTTACGGTGGAGCAGGTCGTCGCCATGGGGCGATACCCGCACGCTCGGGGCATCGGCCTCGAGACAGCAGAGGATCACCAGACAACGGAGCATGCGATGGACGAGACAGGGACTGCTCACCTGGCAGCCAAGTATCTCGACCAGCTCTCGAGCGGCGAGAAGCAACGGGTCGTCATTGCCCGGGCCTTAGCCCAGCAGCCCCGTCTTCTGCTCCTTGATGAGCCAACGGCTCATCTCGATCTCAGCCATCAAGTCGGGATTTTGGGGCTCCTCAAACGACTCAAGTCTGAACGGGGACTAACCATCATTTTGGTCTCTCACGATCTTAACGTGGCGGCGGCGGTTTCGGACCGGCTCGTCCTGCTCAAGGAGGGGACAGTCCTCACCGCCGGCTKGCCAGAGGAGGTGACGCCTACGGACCAGAAGAGACGATCAACCTGTTCGCCGCCGTCCGTGAAATCGGCCGGCCGTCGCTCCTCGCCGATCACAAGAGCAAAGAAGCCATCGACAAAGGGAAGCGAGGCGCCTACGGGTCCGTCGTTGGTGAGAACTCAGCTCGTCGAATATGGGAGATCCGCCCCAGATTCGACGAACCCAGACGGAAGACGATCCGACTGGAGAACACCAAGGCCAACAACTCCGCCCTCCATGACCCCCTCGCTTTCACATTCGAATGGACCAACAAGCCAGCACCCTCAGTCAGCATCGAACAGGTCCCAGCCAGAGGAGTCCTTCCCGCCCGTAGCGCAGAGAACATGGCCCTAAAGCAGTCGATCCACGGCATCCTCGCAGAGTCTGCCAGTCCCCTCGCAGTGACCGCACTCGTCGAAGATCGGAAGA
>LXTG01000048.1 GCA_001643535.1 candidate division NC10 bacterium SPGG6
CACATGGCCGCTCATCATGGCCTCGTAGAGGGCCTCCTCATCCACCACGCCCCCCCCGGGCACAGTTAAGAATCCGGACTCCCCGCTTCATCAGACTGATGGTCTCTCGGTTAATCAGGTGGTAGGTGTCAGGCCCGAGAGGCACGTGGATCGTGATAAAGTCCGCCTGCCGGTAGACTTCGTCCGGGTTGGCGAGCTCGACGCCGATGCGGCTTGCCACCTCGGCCGAGATAAAGGGATCGTAGGCCAAGACACGCATGGCAAAACCCTTGGCCCGTTTCGCGACCTCCGAGCCGATTCGCCCCAGCCCGATGATCCCGAGGGTCTTGTTATACAGCTCGACGTTCAGGAACTTCCCCTTCTCCCACCGCCCTCCCTGCAGGGACGCCACCGCCTGGGGAATGTTTTTGGTGAGGGCGAGAAGGAGCGATATGGTGTGCTCGGCAGTAGTGATGGTGTTGCCTGTCGGCGTGTTCATCACGACTACCCCGTGGGCGGTGGCGGCCCCCACATCGACATTGTCCACCCCCACGCCAGCCCGGCCGATGACCTTGAGTTGCTTCCCGGCTTGAATCACTTCGGCGGTTACCTTCGTGGCGCTCCGAACGATCAGGGCATCGTACTGATCGATGATTTGGAGCAGCTCGTCGGGTGCGATCTTCAACCGGACGTCGACGTGTATGTCTGGATTCTGGCGGAGCACCTCGAGGCCCCTGGCTGAAAGGTCATCCGCGACTAAGATCTGCATCGGTCTATTCATTCTCCAGCCCCCGCTGTTTCGTTCTTCAACTTTCGGGCTGCCGTTGGAGGATTTCCTGGGCAGCCCGAATCCCCTCGCCTAGTTTGATCGGGTACCCCAACTCCGAGAGTGTCAGTTCCAGCGCCGACAGCGCGACGACCACATCAGAAGAATCCGCATACCCCATCGTCGCCAGCCGAAAGATCTTTCCCTTGAGCGACCCTTGACCGCCCGCGATCGTTACCCCATGCTTCGCCCGGAGCGTCTTCACAATCGTCCCGCCGTCGATGCCTGCGGGGGCTTTGACCGCGGTGACCGCGGGGGTCGGTCGCTCCGCAAAGAGTTCCAGTCCCAGGGCAGTTACCCCTGCGCGCATGGCGGCCGCAAGCCGCTCGTGGCGGCGGATGACATTGTGAAGTCCCTCGTTCCGGATCATCCGAAGCGTCTCCTGAAGCCCGACGATCAGCGAGATGGCCGGAGTGAAGTGGGACTGGTTCTTGAGGAGATTCTTGTGCTCTGCGGCGAAGTCAAAATAGTACTTCGGCAGTCGAGACTGCTTCACCACGGCCCACGCCTTCTGGCTTACCCCGACCATGGTCAGGCCAGGCGGAAGCATAAAAGCCTTCTGGGAGCCGGCAATTACTACATCAATGCCCCAGGCGTCCATGGGGAGGTCCACGACCCCCAGGCTCGTAATCGCGTCCACCACCAAGAGGGTCGGGGTCTTTCGGACGACCTGGGCGATGGCCTGGATGTCATGGAGGACGCCTGTCGACGTTTCGCTATGCGTGCTGAAGATGGCGGTAATCTGGGGATCCTTCTCGAGGGCAGCAGCGACGAGCCCAGGGTTCACCGCCCCTCCATAGGGAACGTCGACAGGGATGAAGTTGATGTTGTAGGCCTGACAGATCTCTCCCCACCGCTCACCGAACTTTCCGCCTCGGATGACCAAGGCCTTCTCGCCCGGCGACAGCGTGTTGACCACTGCCGCTTCCATCCCTCCGGTCCCGGAAGCGGCGAAAATCAGCACCTCTTCGGTCGTCTGAAACAGACCCTTGAGGCCTTCGCGCACCTCGGCCAAGAGCGTCTCAAACTCTGGCGCCCGGTGGTGGAGGATGGGGCGGGCCATTGCCAGTAAGGCCTCGGGAGCGACTGGGGTTGGCCCAGGGGCAAAAAGGTGCCGTTTTTTCATTCAGGCCTCTCCTGTGAACATAGTGTAAGCGGAGGGATGAAACCTGCTACGAACCCGCAGGAGGGGTACGTCACCCCGATACGGGAAAATGGGGGTGTCTTTGGCTTGGCGGCTTCTTAGGCATGGCAACCACGTGCAGGACCGGCCTCCGGTTCTTTGGGCGTCTTTACCCTGATACGGCCGCTTACTATACTGGGAAGGGGAGGGTGTGTCAAGCCGAAAGCCGCAGTCCAATTTTCGTTGTTGCGTGAGCGGTTCTGTGGTACCCTCCCACACTTGGAACCCAGCATGTAAGAGGAAAATCTGGTGAAACGAAAAACCGTCTTCCTCCTGATCGCGGCGGGCCTCGTATGGGGAGAGGTGCCATTTGGGCTGGCCGATCCTCCTTCCCCTGGGACGGCCGTGGAGAGACCGGCGCCTGCCTTTAGCCTGATCCTTTTCTCGGGAGAGAAAGTCCAACTCACAGACTTTCGGGGAAAGGTGCTGGTTCTGAACTTCTGGCACTCCGGGTGACCCGGCTGCCAGCGGGAGTCTCCCGTATTAATCAAGGCCTACGAGATGTTCAAGGACCGGGGGGTACGCTTCCTGGGGGTCAATGTGTATTGGGACAATGAGGGGGCCGCTCGGATGTTTGTGCAAGGGCGAAGGGTCCCCTATGCTGTGGGACATGATACGGGGAATCGAGTTGGCAGTCTTTACGGAGTGCAAAGTACGCCGACCACTTTTCTCCTCGCCCGAGATGGGAACGTGGCCGCTGTCGCTCAGGGGAGCATGGAGCTGGAAACCCTGACGGTAGTCCTGGAGCAACTCCTTACAAAGCAATGACCGCACGGAAAGGCCGCGTGAAAGGTTCCCTGATGGTCCTCGGGGCAGCGACCGCTTGGGGACTGATGGGAACGTTGGCCCGGTATCTCTTCACGGTCGGGGAAGTTGACCCCTTACCTCTCACGGCCATTCGTTCGACCTTCGCAGTCCTTGTCCTTGTTGTGACCGTTCTCGTGTGGGATCGGCGGCAATTCTATCTCCCCCTGAGCGATTGGCCCCAGGCCGCCCTCGTCGGGGTGGCCGGACTGGCCATGGCGAACTTCACGTACTACTACACCATCAGCCTCACCAATGTCGCCACCGCCATTCTCCTGCAGTACATGGCTCCGATTCTGGTTGCCTTGGTCTCCTTTTTTTTCTTGGGGGAGCGGCTGACGTGGATCATACTGCTTGCCTTAACCTTGGCGGTCGTGGGCTGCTTTTTCATGGTCAAAGCGTATGATCCGAGGCTCCTCCAGTTGAATCTTCCCGGGTTGATCAGCGGGCTCGTTTCGGCCTGTGCTTTTGCCGGGTATATCCTATTTACGAAGCGGGCCGTGGCGCGGATTCCTCCCTGGACCCTTCTGGTTTACGCCTATGCCTTCGCCACCTTGTTCTGGTGGATGCTGACTCCCCCCTGGTTTCTCCTCTCGCAGGGGTACTCCCTTCGCCTGTGGGCGATCTTCTTCCTCATTGGTTCTGTGGGAACAGTGCTCCCCTTTGCGTTGTTTACCTTTGGACTTACATACCTCTCCGCCACTCAGGTCAGCATCATGAGCACGATGGAGCCGGTGGTGGCTGCGGGGGCCGGTTTGTTCCTCCTCGGAGAAATCCTGGATTGGCCTCAGCTTTTCGGCGGGGCCCTGGTGGTGGCTGGGGTGATCCTGATCCAGCGGGGATCCCCTGCTCCCCGCCAGGCACGCGAGGCGATGCCGGTGAGGCGTCGATGGTAGCTTCTCGATGATGTTTGATCCGATCTCTCTTCTGTACCGGTTCTACGAGTGCCGACTCCTCCGGGAGGTCCAGCGAGGGGTGTTGCCCAGGCACATCGGCCTCATCCTGGATGGCAACCGACGTTACGCCCTAGACCTCGGCTTGACTGATCCGCTGGACGGGCACCGGCTGGGGGCGGACAAACTAGAGCAGGTGTTGAATTGGCTTGAGCAGCTGCAGATCCGGATCATTACCATTTATGTCCTCTCCACCGAAAACCTCTCGCGTCCCCACCAGGAGCTCTATCGCCTCCTGGATCTCATCGAGACAAAGATTCGGGCCGTGGCGGTGGACCCCAAGATCCACGAAAAGGGGGTCCGGATCCGGGCGGTCGGGCAGCTGGATCTCTTACCCCCATCCCTCCAAGCGGCCATCGCGCAAGCCCAGGAGACCACCTATGCCTACAACAACTTCTGCCTCAATATCGCCGTGGGATATGGGGGAAGACAAGAGATCGCGGATGCCGTGAAGCAGCTTCTGAGAGATCGGGCCTTGCGGGGGACGGCCCCCGAGCAGGTCGCGGAAGAGATCACACCCGAAGAGATCGGCAAATATCTCTACATGTATGATCTTCCGGATCCGGATCTCATCATCCGGACGAGCGGCGAGGTCCGCCTCTCCGGTTTCCTTCTCTGGCAGAGCGCCTATAGCGAGTTCTATTTCTGTGACGCCTGCTGGCCCGCATTCCGCAAGATCGATCTCCTCCGAGCCATCCGCAGTTATCAGCAACGCAAGCGTCGGTTCGGCACCTAGCCGGACGCAAACCAGGTTCCGCCGGGTCCAGGCCCAGCTCCACTCGGGCTCCCGAAAACACCCGATTCCCCTCGCACATCGTGTTCTTAGGGAGCACCTGCGGGCTCCGAGTGACATTGACGAAAGTCCGAGGGGTCTCGGACCGACCAGGGTCGTCGCGGGCCCGAAGGGTTCCGGGCTCTTGCGGAGAGGCCCGGAGCGAGGGGCGGGCAGGTGCTGCTCGTTTCTTCCTAACCGTCCCGGTCCGGGAGCCCGTCCCGGGATCTCGGACCCGCAATCCAGATGTTGCCTGCCTCGGAAGGAACCCCCTCCTCGTCTTTAGCGACTTCGGACGTCGCACGTCGGACCCTGGGAGACTATTCCGTCTCTCGGTTGGGAGGGAGGGCGGCGCCGATCAGGGGGGTGACATTCTCAAGACCATAGCGGACCAGGTAAGCCTCGAGCCCGGCCAGGACCTTCATGGGCGCCAGTGGATCGAGGAAGTTGGCCGTCCCCACCTGGACTGCGCTGGCCCCGGCGAGAAGGAATTCAACCGCATCCTCACCCGTCATGATCCCCCCGATACCAATGAGAGGGAGTTTCACCGCCTGGGCCACGTCCCAGACCATTCGGACCGCGATGGGACGAATGGCCGGGCCGGAGAGACCCCCGGTGGCTCCGGGTAGTCTAGGCTTTCGAGTGCGCACGTCAATGGCCATGGCGACGATGGTGTTGATGAGCGAGAGGGCGTTTGCCCCCGCGTCGGCAGCAGCACGGGCGATCACGGTGATATCGGTTACATTGGGGGAAAGCTTGGGGATCACGGGGAGAGGAGTAGTTTGGCGGACGGCCCGCACCACCTCATACGTGAGGTGCGGGTCGGTGCCAAAATCAAGTCCTCCGGCCACATTGGGACAGGAGATATTGAGTTCGATCCCGGCCACCCCCTCGGTGTCAGACAGACGCTTGGCCAGGTCGGCGAATTCCTCGACTGACTTTCCCGCGATGTTGACCAAAAGCGGCGTGGCTAGTGTCCGGAGGAACGGGAGCTTCTGTCGGTGAAAGTCGTCGATGCCGACGTTCTGAAGCCCGATGGAATTGAGCATCCCCCCCGGGGTCTCGACGATCCTCGGCGGTGGGTTGCCTTGTCGTGGATGCATCGTCACCGTCTTCACGACGATGGCGCCTAGTGCGTTCAGATCGAAGAAGGGAGTCAACTCGGTCCCGTAACCAAAGGTGCCGGAGGCGGTCATCACAGGGTTTTTCAACCGGATCCCCCCAATCTCCACCCCGAGGTCAGGCCGGCGGACCGATGACCGAGGACCGAGGACCGAGGACCGAGGACCAACGACCGCGGATCGACGACGGGTGACGGTCGCCTTCCTCTTTTTCCCTCGACTCTCGACTCTCGCTCCTCGACGGCTTTTCTGGTTTCGCTTCACCAGGCAATCTCTCGAGCGTCGAACGCCGGCCCATCTTTACAACACAATTTATAGATTCGTTGATTCATGTTTGAGGGTCCATGGTTCATAGGTTGTCTTGAGCTCTGAACTGGTATCACACAGCCCATGCAGGCCCCAAAGCCGCACGCCATGTCGGCCTCTAAGGAAACCTGGCAGGGAATCCCGAATCGCTCGGCGACCCGAGCGACGGCGTGGAGCATCGGGTGAGGACCGCAGGCATAGATAGCCGACCGAAGGCCGTCGACCGATGACCGCAAATACGTTTCGAGGAGTTCAGTGACGAGCCCCTGATGGCCAAGGCTGCCATCCTCCGTGGCCACATGAAGCGTCGCTCCTGCCTTTCGAAAGTCGGAGAGGCACAGGACGTCGCTGGCGGCCTTACCCCCGACAAAGGCCACTAGCTTGTGCCGACCGCGGACAGCGGACCGACGACGGCCGTTTCCATGTTTGACGTTCGCAAGTTTCTCGACGAGCGCGACGACCGGAGGAACCCCGATTCCTCCCGCCACCAACAGGGCCGTGCTGAGGTTGGGAGGCACGCGGTAGCCATTTCCCAAGGGGCCAAGCAGGTCCACCCGATCTCCGGGCTTGAGGTGAGAAAGGGCGGTCGTTCCCTTCCCTAGCACCCTGTAGAGGATCTCCACCACATTCCCCCTTTTTCCTCTGCTCCCCCTCATGTGGTGCTGGACTCTCAGGATGCTGTAGGCCCTTGGTAGGAAGGGATCGAGCGAGCCCGAGGGCTTCACCATAACAAACTGCCCAGGTTGAAAGACCAATGGGGGTGAGGTGAAGCGCTGGAGAAAGTAATCATGATGGAGCCTCCGAAGGGAATGTACCTCAGCCTGCACAAACCACCCCCAGTCACCCCTCGTTATATTCCTGCAACGTCTTGACCTGGAGCCCTTCCGCCTTGAGGGCTCGGATCCCTTGCACCGCGGCGTGAGCCGCTGCCATGGTCGTGAAGCACGGGATCCCCTGGGTGATGGCGGTCCGGCGGATGGAGTAGGAGTCAAGGCGTGAGGTGTGTCCCTCGGGGGTGTTGACCACCAAGACGATCTCGCCACTCTGCATCCGGTCCACGATGTGCGGGCGGACCCCTTCGGTCACCTTGTATACGCGCTCGGTGGGGATGCCCGCCTCCTGAAGGCGCCGGGCCGTGCCGTCCGTAGCCAGGATGTGAAAGCCGAGTTCGGCAAACGCCTGGCCGAGTGGGGTGAGTTGGGGTTTATCCGGATCCCGAACACTCAAGAAGACCGTCCCATGAAGGGGGAGCGTTCCGCTCGCTGAGATCTGGGACTTGGCAAAGGCGCGACCGAAGTCCCGGTCGATTCCCATCACCTCGCCAGTCGATTTCATCTCCGGACCGAGGATTGCATCGACCCCCGGAAACTTGACAAAGGGGAGTACCGCTTCCTTCACCGCCACATGTTTCGGGCGTGGCTCCTCGGTGAATCCCAGCTCTTCCAAAGTCACGCCGGCCATCACCTTCGTCGCCAGCTTGGCCAAGGGGACTCCCGTCGCCTTGCTGACGAAGGGGATCGTCCGGGAGGCCCGGGGGTTCACCTCCAGGACATAGACGGTCGAGTTCTTGATGGCGAACTGAATATTGATCAGCCCCACCACCTGAAGCTCGAGGGCTAACGCCCTCGTCTGCTCACGGATCTCATCGAGGATCTTGGCCGGCACCGATCGCGGCGGCAGGGAGCAGGCGGAGTCTCCCGAATGGATTCCCGCCTCTTCGATGTGCTCCATAATTCCGCCGATCACGACCTGACGCCCATCCGCGATGGCATCCACGTCCATCTCGATGGCATCTTCCAGAAACTTGTCGATCAGGACCGGATGCTCGGGAGAGGCCTGAACGGCCCGCTCCATGTATTCGATGAGGTTCGCCTCGTCATAGACGATCTCCATGGCCCGACCCCCAAGGACGTATGAGGGGCGGACCAGGGCCGGATAGCCGATTTGTCTGGCGATCCGGGCCGCCTCACTCACCGAGATGGCCGTCCCGCTCGGGGCTTGGTTGAGCCCGAGCTGGGTGAGGAGCTCCCGAAACCGCTTCCGGTCTTCCGCCCGGTCGATGGCGTCCGAGGAGGTCCCCCAGAGGGGGGCCCCGGCCCGCTGTAAGGGAACGGCGAGCTTCAACGGGGTCTGGCCGCCGAATTGGATGATGACGCCCTCCGGCTGCTCCCGGTCCAGGATGTTCAAAACATCCTCGAGAGTGAGGGGTTCGAAGTAGAGCCGGTCGGAGGTGTCGTAGTCGGTGGAGACTGTCTCGGGGTTACAGTTAACCATGATGGCCTCGTACCCGAGCTCCTTCAGGGCAAAGGCGGCGTGGACACAACAGTAATCGAATTCGATACCCTGGCCGATCCGATTGGGGCCGGACCCCAGGATCACGGCCTTCTTCCGGGTCGTCGGGTTGGCTTCACACTCCCGCTCATAGGTGGAGTAGAGATAGGGGGTGAAAGCCTGGAATTCGGCCGCGCAGGTGTCCACCATCTTAAACGTGGCCTGGATCCCCAGCTTCAGTCGTGCGTCCCGGATGCTCAGTTCGTCGGAGCCGGTCAGTTGAGCCAACCTTCGGTCGGCGAAACCCATCATCTTGGCGATCCGCAGTTTCTGGGGGGTCAGCAGGCGGCGGAGGCTCTTGGACCTTTCAGTTGCAAGGTCTTCTTCCATCTCGACGATCTCTCGGATATTCTCCAAAAACCAGGGGTCGATCCGGGTCAATCCGTAAATCTCTTGAACATCCATCTTGAGGCGGAAGGCGTCGGCGATGGCGAACAGCCGCTCCCAGTTGGGGACTCGGAGCCGCTCCCGGACAGCCTCCCGCCAGGCCTTGCCGTTCTTATCGGTGGACCGTGAACCGTGCCCTACGAATCGACTCTCGAGGCCGTAGACATCGATCTCCAGAGAGCGGATGGCCTTCTGGAGGGCCTCCTTGAAGGTGCGGCCGATCGCCATCACCTCGCCCACGGACTTCATCTGGGTGGTCAGGGTTTCATCCGCGCCCGGGAATTTCTCGAACGCAAAGCGAGGGATCTTCACCACGCAGTAGTCCAGCGTGGGCTCGAAGGAGGCAGGGGTGGACTGGGTGATGTCGTTTCTGATCTCGTCTAGGGTATAGCCGACCGAGAGGAGGGCGGCGATCTTGGCGATGGGGAATCCGGTGGCCTTGCTGGCCAGAGCCGACGAGCGGGAGACCCTGGGGTTCATCTCGATCACGACCAGTCGCCCATCGGCGGGGTCGACGGCGAACTGGATA
>LXTG01000047.1 GCA_001643535.1 candidate division NC10 bacterium SPGG6
CCCACTTCCACTCTTTCTATCCCACCTCTGGTCAGGTGGCCTCACGCGCCAGGGCAGGCTCTAATTTCTCCTTGTTATAGGCTAATACGCCACGGGGGAAGTCGTCGAGGTCCTTCTGAGCGTCATTCCAAGCTTTTCACGTCCCCAGACCTCACGGATCGTGCACCGGTCGTTCTCTAGTAAGACCTCGTAGCATCGCCCAGCCACGTCGAACGTCTTCACGGTCATGCGAAACGCTTTGGGCGTTCGACCTCTTTCCCTGCCCTGTTTCGGTACCCATTCTCCCGCAGGAAATAGCCCCCTTCACCCATATAGAACCGGACGGTTCTATATCCGCCCCCGGTTGTTGATGGCGCCTCTCAAGAACCCTTCTTCGCCACGTGGCACGGAAGGTCTGCGATGAAAGGACCATGGAGGCTCCGCTAGGGGGCGACAGCCTGGGGAAGGGAGCCCCGACTGGCTCTTGGCCTGGTAATCAGCCCGAGGGAGTGCGGGTTACAACTACAAATCCTTTCCCGGGAGGTTACTGGTTGTAATCTCCACCAGCAATAAGATTAAACGCAACCTCATTCGATGAGATCATAACATTAGGGCATTGACGCCAAGCGCGCATACGGCAGAAACAGGTTTCATCCGCAACCTCTTTGCCAAGCCACGGTTTGTTCCTCCCTCCCGAGTTCTCTCTGGATGAATTAGGCCTCACCTCCCTTGCCCCAATCGCAGTGATCACAGGCGAATGGATCATCCAGCGGACTGCCGCACCAAGGACACACTTTCTCTTCTTCGGAGTTTATTCCCTCCTTATTCAGTCTTTCGCGTGCTCCTGCCGCCTCTGCATTCTCGGGGAGTACGGTCCCGCGATCCAGCGCGTAGGTCACCGCCTCCCGGATCTGCTCTTCGCTATAGCGGCCCCATCGACGGATTTCCTGGGCGTACTCAGCAGCAGTTTGCCTCATCTGTCCTTTCGGGTCTCGCTTCATCCTTGCATGCCAAAAGGGCGCAGACGCCTCCTCATTCCTGCGCCAAGCCTTACCAACTCAGTAAGGCCTGCTGTTGAGCGAACTAGAAACGTAGCTGACTAAAGCATTGCCAGGAATTCTTTCCACGGGGTCGCCACTAATGTCTCGGTTGTCGAATGTCCGTAGGCCCGGATGATCATCGCTGCTTTCTCGACTTGTTTCGCATCATCGGCCTCGACAATATCAACAGCATCGAAGCGCCCCAGGGTCGCTGCGTTGATCACCAGGATCACCCCGAGTACTGACCCGAAGAGGGCCCCCGCCGCGACAGTCAGGGCCGACCCGGGAATGGCTGCGACAACGGCTGCCGAGTAAAGAAATACGAAGGCAACCGGTCCCCAGGGTCCTAATCCGTGAATCCAGTCCCGGAGTTCGCCTAGCCGCTCTCCGATCCCAAAGACCTTGGCCAGGACGAGAATCACCATGATCGCGGCCAGGAGCGCGACTGGCCGCCACCAGTCGTGCCGCTTGTCCTGCGTGTCGTTCGGTTGCGGGGTGGCCGACTCTGTCTCGGACGATCCGCTCTTTTCCTTCGAGGTCATGTCGAACTCTCCTGTCCTGAGGAGCGAAGTGGCTTCCCGTTAATCGCAGCGCTTTCTCGTAAACTACTACACTTCGGCCGCAACCCGCGTCCCAACGGGAAAGCCCAGCTACAACGAGGCCTCTTCCCTATTCGACGACCAACGGGTAGTTCGGGGTCAGGTTGAGAGGACAGCTATAGTAGTACTCCCCTTTAACGAGGGTGACTTTGTAGTCCTGCGTCTTTCCTGGGGTGAGCCCGCCGCTGGAGACAGTGGGAAGGGTGAGTCGGCTCACGCCCTGTCCTCGGAGCCAGAATCCCAGTTCGTAGGGGACGTTTCTGTTGGTCACGCGAAAGATATACTGGCCGGGTTTCAGGCGGAGCATCTTGAAAGTCCGTTGCGCGGCTGTCTTCCGGTTAATCGCCTCGCAATCTGCTTTCTTCGTCGAGGTATAGGTCTGCGGATTTTCCTCGGATTCCAGAAAGAGACAGGGAGTTTGGGTCAACCTGACGATAGTGACGCCATCGCTCTGTTTCTCGATAAAGGGTTCACCACTTGCCAGCACTCCCCGTCCGGTAAAGAGCACGAACATCCCCAATGCACAGGCTGAGATTGCTATTTGCCATATCTGCTTTCGCATGATAGAAACCTCCTCCGCTTTCGAGCGGGCTCTTGATCCCTCCTGCCCTCTTGCCAATGTCCTGCTGATCAGGATAGCAAAGGGAGAGAGATTGTTTAACGTGTTTTTTCGCGCAGGATGAGACTCGCGCCGCCGTGCGGCTCCATCGTCAACCTCCATCTTCTCTGCTCACTTCGCAGACACACCGAAAGCCGAAGAGGATATGTCGGGCCGTCTTGGCCCGTCCATGCCTCGATGCAGCCCGGCAGATGCCCCCCTCATCGTCCCAGGAGCAGCCCTTGACGACCGCCTTCCCCTCGCCGAACGCTGTCTCCGTCCATTCGAAGACATTACCCGCGGTATCCATGAGCCCGTACGGGCTCTCGCCTTGCGGATAGCTTCCGACCGGAGTCGTATATCCAACGCGGTACCCGGCGTTGAGATACTCGGGACGCCATTCGTTTCCCCAAGGGAAATAGCGGGCATCTGTTCCCCGGGCCCCCTTCTCCCACTCTGCTTCGCTCGGCAGGCGGCAGGTCCACCCTTTCCACCTCCAGCGGCAATAAGCAGCCGCATCTGCCTGGCTGACCAAGACCACCGGATGTTGTCCGGTCCCCTCGGGGTATCTTCCCTTGTGCCAGAGGAACCGCCCTACCTCTGCATAGGGGTGCACCAGGTAGCCTTGCCGGCGGTACTCCTTACGGGAGATGAAGGGGACGCGGTTTGCCGTCGCCATTACAAACTGTCGGTACGCCTCGTTGGTTCCTGGGAATCTTTGGATACAGTAGGCCGAGACGGTGACCTCGTGCCGGGGGAGCTCCCAACGATCGAACCAGCGGTACCGGCGAGCTGTCTCTCCGCCGATCCGGTATCCCAAATCCCGCTCTGCCCGATTGCTCCCCATAATGAAGGGCCCTGCGGGGATAAGGATCATTCCRTCCGGGCAGGCTGAGGGGGAGGCGGCCAGGAGGAATCCCAAAACGATCAGGGGCCCAGAGGCCAGCATGCGGCTACGAAATCGGGATCTCCCGGGAGAAGATGGAGAAGGTTGATTGCCTGGTCTGCTCCAGCGCCTCTTGGAGCAGATCTCGGCCGCCCGGAAAGGTATGGCTTTGAAGGACTGATTCAAAGAATCGTTCATAGAAATGGTCCGGGTGAACAGTTACCTGCACCTTCAGCCGCCACCCCTTCCCCCCGACCGGTCGGTTGTAATGGAAGGTAAAGGTTTCCTTGGGCGGGATCCGGGTATCGTAAAGCTCCCGAGAGAGATCAAGGGTGACTTCGCGACCAATCACTGCCTGTTGGAGACTTCCCTCCACCCGCCGTCCCTGCTCATCCAGAAACTCCGCCCTAACGAAGACCTTGGGGGTGACGTATGTCGGGAAATAGTGGCCGACACCACTATTTTCAATCGTCAGCACTGCCTCGGTGGTTTCGCCGGGGAGGTAGCGTGCCTTCCCGGTGGCAAGCCGGATGATCACCCCCTTCTTCACCTGTTCCGGATCGTGGATCCCCCGCCAGAGGTGCCGCCGATCCGGCATGTGACAGCTTTGGCACTGAGTCCCCGCTGTGGCGTACGGTCCATCCCTCCACTCGTTATACGTGTTCTCAAGCAGCTTTCCGTTCAATGCGTAGCCATCCTCGCCGAACTGATGGCAGCTCCGACAGAACTCTGAGCGCTCGAAGGCCGGGGTCGTCATGGCCCCACGGTGAGGCAGCTCCTCTCGCAATAGGGAGGCAGCCGGGCTGCCTCCCCTGTACGGGGGGCCGAAGCGCTCGTGCTTCCGAACATGACATCCGGCACAGGTCAACCCCTTGACCTGAAGCTCGGGGTCAAATAGGGGATTGTCAACAAAGCTCCCTTGATCCTGGAGTCGCTCGGCCTGCTCCGAGAGTGGCGCATGACAACTGTAGCAGAGCAGGGCGGTGGCCGGATCCTGTTGGACGAATCCCTGCGTCTGCCCCCGGACGCCTGGCCCCATACTCTTGGCATGAAGGGTCCTCTTCCAGTCCTGGTACTGCTGGTGGTGGCAGACACCGCAGCGCTCTGGCTGTAAGGAAGCCTCAAGCTGTGAGAACGTGGTGGGTGGAGGACCCTGAAGCGGGATGGGTGTCTGCCAGTGTCTCTGGAGAAACTGGAGCTGGCCCGCCTCGGTCCGGTGTTCGCCTGTTTCGCCCCGTTCGCCGGAGCGAGCCAGCGGCAGCAGCAAGAGGAGACACGCCCCGACG
>LXTG01000063.1 GCA_001643535.1 candidate division NC10 bacterium SPGG6
CGAGCGGCCCGGGCGAGGCACGGGGGGCGGATATCGGAATCGCGGGCGGAAACGGGGTCGGCATCCTTATCAAGAAGGGGCAGATCATCCGCAAGGTGAAGGAGGCAGAGCTGGCGGACGCCCTCGTGGAAGAGCTGATAAAGATGGCGGAGACCGGCGAAGCGGAAGACGCCTCCCCCGGCGCCGAGGGTCTGCTCACCATACTTCCCAAGGAGTGAGTCCCGCCTTTTTCCTTACCATACCATGCGGTGGAGTACCCTGCTCATCCCCACCCTGAAGGAGGATCCCGCCGAGGCGGAGGCGGTGAGCCACAAGCTCATGGTCCGGAGCGGGTTGGTCCGCCAGCTCGCCGCCGGGCTCTATTGTTACCTTCCGCTGGGGCAGCGGGTCCTGGAAAAGATCCACGCCATCATTCGCGAAGAGATGAACCGCATCGGCGGGCAGGAGCTCATCTTGCCGGTGCTCCATCCGGCCGAACTCTGGCAGCAGACCGGTCGCTGGGCCGAGATTGGCGAGGAGATGTTCCGGTTGAAGGACCGGGGGAAGCGGGACATGTGCTTGGGGATGACTCACGAAGAGATCATCGCCTGGCTGGCCGCGAAGGAGATTCGCTCTTACCGGGAGCTCCCCCAGATTTGGTATCAGATCCAAGTCAAGTTCCGGGATGAAGCCCGGCCCAAGAGCGGCGTCCTCCGGACCCGGGAATTTCTCATGAAGGACTCCTACAGCCTGGATGCGGATGAAGAGGGGCTCCAGCAGAGCTACGAGCTTCACAAGGAGGCCTATGGCCGGATTTTCGGGCGGTGCGGGCTCAACTTTTATGTGGTGGAGTCCGATCCCGGGATGATGGGGGGGGCGGGGTCCCACGAATTCATGGCCCCTTCTCCGGCGGGGGAGGACGAGGTGGCCCGCTGCAAATCCTGCGGGCATGCGGCGAACGTCGAGATGGCGGCATCGAGGCCCACACCGCCAACCTTCCCCTCGTGGTCCTCCCTCGAGGAGGTTCCCACCCCGGGGGCCAGAAGCATCGAGGAGGTCTCGAGGTTTCTTCAGATCGATCCCCGGCTCACCCTAAAGACTCTCATGGTCATCACCGGGGAAGGGCCGCTCCTCTGCCTGCTCCGAGGAGACCACCAGCTGCACGAGAGGAAGGTGCAGCGTCTCGTCGGTCCCTACCGGCCGGCCCATCGTGATGAGGTCAAGGAGGTTGCCGGGGTGGAGGCGGGCTTTCTGGGCCCGCTGAATCTCGAGTTGCCCCTTGTAATCGATGAGGTCCTTGCCGAAGGAGTCTACGTTGCAGGCGCCAATCGAGAAGGATACCACCTCCGGGGGGTGGTCCCGGGCAAACACTTCAGCGCGCGGTATGCTGATATACACCAGGTTCGGCCGGGAGATGGCTGTGTAAAGTGTGACGGGGTCATCGCCGTGGAGCGCGTGATCGAGGTTGGAAACATCTTCAAGTTGGGAACCCGGTATTCCACGCCGCTCAAGGCGGTCTATCTCGATGAGAAGGGGCAGGAACACCCCATTGTGATGGGGAGCTACGGGATCGGCCCGGCCCGGATCGCTGCCGCCGCCATTGAACAAAACCACGACGGGGAAGGGACAATCTGGCCCGAGAGTATTGCCCCTTTCCAGGTTCACCTCCTCTTGGTGAATGTCAAAGATCAGAAGATGCGAGGGCTGGGCGAGGAACTCTACCGCGCCCTCATGGCGGCGGGCCTGGAGGTGCTTTACGACGACCGGGACGAGCGACCCGGGGTCAAGTTCAAGGATGCAGACCTCCTGGGGATTCCCTATCGGGTCACGGTGGGGAACCGGGCGATCCGGGAGGGGCAGGTCGAGATTCGGCGTCGCCGGACCAAAGAAGACTCGTTGGTGCCGGTCGCAGAGACCGTACCTCGCGTCCAGGCCCTCTTCAGCCGCACGCGTGGGGGGTGAGCCGCTAGAAAGCGAGAAGGCTAGAATGCTTGTAGGCTCGGAAGTTCCGAGACCTCCTGCTTGCCAACCCCCTAGCCTTCCAGCCCTCCAGCAGTTGAGTGCTGATAGCTGACCGTTGTTCGTATTACTCGTCTATAAACGGTGAGCGGGGGTCCCCGCGGAGCCGGAGGGCGAAACAGGGAGGAGGGGGCGGATCGAGAGGGTTATTCGCCGGAGGGAGTCTTGTCGCCCTCGCTCTTCTGATCCTTGCCACTACTGTCGGAGGGGGTGCTGGTCTCTTTCTTCTCCCCTTCTTTCTTCTCCCCTTCCATTGCCTTCTTTCGCTCCGGACTGGCGTAGTCGGTCACGTACCAGCCCGTCCCTTTGAAGACCAGGCCGGGGGCAGAGAGGACGCGGTGGACGGGTCCAGGGCAGCGAGTGCACACCTCAATGGGCTCGTCCGAGAACTTTTGCATGACCTCAAAAGTGTGGCCACAGACGTCACACTGGTACTCGTAGATCGGCACTGACTTTTTTCTCCCACTGGATTGGTTGTGGATAAACCAAGCGGCATTGATAGTATCTTCTTCCCCACTTGTCAAGGCCTTTCTCCCCCTACGCACCGATGAGTCGCGCGTACCCCTCCCGTCCCATTGTGGCCGTTGGTGCCATCGTCGTCAAGGCTGGCAAGGTGTTACTGGTCCGTCGGGGGCGGGAACCGAGCCGCGGTCTCTGGAGCGTGCCTGGGGGGGCGGTCAAGGCCGGGGAGGGACTGCGGGAGGCGGTGGCGCGCGAGGTGAAGGAGGAGTGCGGGATCGATGTGAACGTGGGAGAGGTCGTCGAGGTGGTGGACCGGATCCATACCGACCGGAATGGTCGAGTCCGGTATCACTATGTGATCATCGACTTCCTGGCCTCCTGGCGGAGGGGACGGCTGAAGGCCGCCTCGGATATCTCCGGGGCCTTGTGGGTCGATCCCCGCACGATGGGGGACCTTCCCTTGACCGAGGGCTTGGCCGGGGTGGTGAAGAAAGCCGTCAACCTCCGGCGCGGAAATTGACGTCTCCCATCTCCCGTGCTACAGTAAAAAGAGTCCATGCCCGGAGCATTCCTGAAAGGCCTCGGGCGTCTCAGATATGCAAATCCGGCTGAACGGCAAAGACCGCGATGTGGGCGAGGGGATCACGGTTGCCCAGCTCCTGGAAGAGCTGGAGATTCGCCCGGAACGGGGCTCGTTTGCGCTGTACGGTGAGCTGCGCTCCGGGCCTTTGCGGGGCGCCACATCCTGAAGTATCGCCCAGTGACCCCAGAAGCTGTCGGAATTCCTGGCGACGCGCCTCGTGGCTGACTTTCACGAAGCTCACTTAACCATTTAATGGGCA
>LXTG01000114.1 GCA_001643535.1 candidate division NC10 bacterium SPGG6
CTCCTGGATCAGGAGGATCGGCCCTTTCGAGTCTACCACCCCCCTCGCAATAGCCCTTTAATTCGGCGGGCCGAAGAGGAAGATGTGGTAGCCCTCTTCCGGCGGTTTGCTCGCTTCCCGGTCGTTTCGATCCGGAGGGAGGCAGCGGGTTTGGTGGTGGAGTACTTTGATCTGCAGTTCGGCCAGATCGAGGGGAGGCGGCCTTTCCTCCTAGAGGTGGCTTTCGATCAGGACGGTAAGCCTCGATTTGCGGGATTTGCCCGCCGATAAGGGGGCACAGACCCCACGCCATGACTGAAAAGCTCTGGTCGGTGCCGATCCTCTCGTGGGCCTCCTACGATTTTGCCAATACCATCTTCTCCCTGAATATCGTCTCTCTCTACTTTGCCCTGTGGATTTCCACCGACCTCCAAGGGGGAGAATATCTCTACCCGCCGACCTTCGCGCTCTCCATGCTGGCGGTGGCCTTCGTGGCCCCTTTTCTGGGTCACCTGGCCGATCGGCAGGGACAGAAGCCATTCTTGCTTGCATTCACGGCTACCTGTGTTACCGCGACGGCCCTTCTCGCTTGGACACGACAGGCGGGCGCGGCCCTGATCATGTTTGCCCTGGCCAATTTCTCGTATCAGGTGAGCCTCGTCTTCTATAACGCCTTGCTCCCTGTGGTGAGCCGTGAGGGAAATCGAGGCCGGGTCTCGGGGTTGGGGGTTGCGCTGGGCTATGTGGGAGCGATCCTGGGGATGTACCTGGTCCTCCCCTTTGTCGATCGCGCTGCGTACGACTGGCTCCCGTCCGCGCTCAAAGGCGTGGTCAATTTTTTGAGCGTGGAACCGCTGGAGGGGGCAGGACCGGTGCGGGTGAATGCGTTCCTCCCGACTGCGCTGCTCTTTCTCCTCTTTTCCCTGCCGGTGTTTTTCGGGGTACGAGAACCCCGCGGTGTGCGCCGATCAAGCGGGGGGCACGGGGCCATCCGGGAAGTGCTCGGGACCCTCCGTTCCCTCCCGAGGCATCGCGAGCTCTCGAAATTTCTCGTCGCCAATTTCCTGTACGCAGATGTGATGCACACCATGATCCTGGTGATGGCCATCTATGCCCAACAGGCCGTCGGTTTCTCCACCCAAGCGGCCATCAATCTCCTCATCGCGATCTCGGCGATTGCCGCCATCGCAGGCGCATCCCTCTTCGGGTGGCTTGCAGATCGGATGCCGGTCAAATCGGTCATGATGCTTGTCCTCTCCCTGTGGGTGGTCACGCTCGTTCTTGTCTTCCTAGTCACCTCTCCCACTCTTTTCTACGGCGTCGGGATGTTGGCGGGGGCGGGGCTGGGAGGGGTCTGGGTAGTCGCCCGCATCTGTTTATTGCTCCTGGCCCCTCAGGAGAAAATCGGAGAGTTTTTCGGCCTCTACGCGGTCACGGGGAAGGCAGGCGCGGTGCTTGGGCCCCTGCTCTGGTCAGGCACCATTTTTCTATTCCGTGCGCACGGTGCGGGAAAATACCGCTTCGGTGTGATCACCCTCCTTCTCCTCCTCCTGGCGGCCTTCGCCGTCTTCGCCACTGTCCGTTTCCCCTCGCAGGAAAGGGGTGGATAGCGGGCGCTCGTGACGAGAGAAGCGGGCTGCTTGCGGCGTAGATGCGAGGGTGTTAAAATCCTATTTCCAAAGGAGGCGGTGATGCAGACGACGAAGGTCTTCCTGCCCGAGGTAGAGCTTCCCTGGTTTTGGTACAACATCCTGGCCGACTTGCCGAACCCGCCGCCTCCTCCGCTCGATCCGGAGAGCGGTGATCCGTTGGATCCCGCTGCACTCGCTCCTCTGTTCCCACAGGCGCTCATCGAACAGGAGATGACGCGAGAGCCCCTAGTCCTCATTCCTCAAGCGGTTCGGCAGATCTACAGTCTCTGGCGCCCGACCCCCCTGTATCGAGCGAAGCGGCTGGAGGAGGCCTTAGAGACCCCCGCGAAGATCTTTTATAAGTATGAGGGGGTGTCTCCTGCGGGGAGCCACAAACCGAATACCGCCGTCGCCCAGGCCTATTACAACCGAGAAGAACAAGTACGGCGACTGACCACGGAGACGGGGGCCGGGCAGTGGGGGAGCGCTCTGGCCTTTGCCTGCTGCCTGTTGGGCCTGGAGTGTACGGTCTATATGGTCCGGGTAAGTTACGATCAAAAACCGTATCGCCGATCGATGATGGAGGTGTGGGGGGCTACTGTGTACCCGAGCCCGAGCCGCGAGACGGAAGCCGGCCGACAGGCACTGACGGCGAACCCCAATACCCCCGGGAGCCTCGGGATTGCCATCAGCGAAGCGGTCGAAGAGGCCAGAAAGCATGAGGATACCAAATATGCCCTGGGCAGCGTCTTGAACCATGTCCTCCTCCACCAGACGGTGATTGGGCTCGAGGCGATGAAGCAGATCGAACTCTTGGACGCCTTTCCCGACGTGATCTTTGGCTGCTGCGGTGGAGGGAGTAATTTCGCGGGACTCGCCTTTCCCTTTCTGAAAGAGAAACTTGAGGGCCGCGCCCTTCGCCTGGTGGCGGTGGAGCCGGCCGCCTGTCCGACGTTAACCCGAGGGCATTATACGTATGATTTTGGGGATACGGCGGGCCTCACTCCCCTTCTCAAGATGCACAGCCTTGGGCATGGCTTCGTCCCGCCGGCTATCCATGCCGGCGGGCTCAGATATCACGGGATGGCCCCGCTGATCAGTGCCCTGGTCGATCAGGGTCTCGTCGAGGCGATCGCCTATCCCCAACGGGCCGTCTTTGAAGCGGCAGTCTCGTTTGCCCGGGTTGAAGGGATTCTCCCGGCCCCTGAGGCGGCTCATGCGATCCGGGCCGTCATGGACGAGGCCATCCGGTGTAAGGAGTCTGGAGAGAACCGGACCCTGCTTTTTAATTTATCAGGCCACGGTCACTTCGATCTCAGCGCCTACGACCTATATCTCAAAGGGGAAATGGAAGAGGATCTACCCTCATCGGTGGAGCTCGACCGGGCTATGGCGTCTATACTCAGGGGCAGGGGAGAGCAGTGATTGTCCTGGGGATCGAGAGCGCCAGTCCACAAGGGGGTGTGGCCCTCGTGGGGGACGAGGGAGTCATCGCCGAGTATGCGCTGAACGTGGAGGCGACCTATACCGAGCGTCTCATGCCCACGGTCGACCGGGTCCTTCAAGATGCCCGAGTGACCTTCCCCGAAGTGGAAGGGTTGGCCATCTCCATCGGGCCGGGCTCCTTCACCGGCCTCCGGATCGGACTCAGCACGGTGAAGGGGTTGGCGCTGGCGACGGGAAAACCAGTTGTGGGTGTCTCCACGCTCCAGGCCTTGGCCTGGAGCCTTCCCTATTGCCGCTATCCTGTCTGTCCCATCCTGGACGCGCGGAAAAAGGAAGTCTACTGTGCCCTCTTCGAGTACCGGGGTGTCGAACTCGTCTGCCTCATGGAAGAGAGTGTCCTTGCGCCCGAGGATTTGGTGCAGCGGATTAGCCAACCCACCTGCTTCATCGGTGATGGATGGCGGGTGTACGCAGCGTTTTTGCGGGAGGCCCTCGGGGGACTGGCCATCCCGCCTCCGACCTCCCGAGGGGCGTCTCCAGCAGCCGTGGCAGATTTGGGGCGACGGCGGCTCCTTCAAGGGGAAAAGGACCCGGTGGAAGAATTAGTCCCTCGATACATCCGTCTCTCGGAGGCGGAGCTGAAGCGACAGAAGAGGGATTGAGCGTGACAGGGGGGACTTTCAGGATCGAGAAGATGGGGCTGCACGATCTCGAAGCGGTCCTCCGGATCGAGGCGGCCTCCTTCACCGAACCCTGGACCTGGGAAATGTTCCGGGCAGAGATGATCCCCGGAATTTCTCTGGCCCTGGTGGCGTTGTCCGAGGAGGATGAGATGTTAGGCTATCTCTGTGGGTCAATCGTGGAGGGCGAATTTTACATCAGCAATATCGCAGTCGACCCTCGCGTGCGACGCCAAGGTGTGGGGGCGAAAATCCTCCTCTCCGCCCTCGCTCACGCCTCCTGCCAAGGGGCCAAGACCGCCTCGCTTGAGGTTCGGGCGTCGAATCGGACGGCGCAGGCCCTTTACCGGCACTTCGGTTTCGCTCTGGTGGGGCGGCGAAGACGCTACTATACGGGGCCAGTGGAGGATGCCTTGATTATGTGCCTCGATCAACTGGATGAAGCGGTCAGCGCTCGGTTGGAGGGCGAAAAGGCTTGACAAGAGGCGGTCTTTCGCCCTTTGATGGAGCGGGTTTTCGTCCGGTTGGGCATTATTCAATCTCGCGGGAGGTAGTGGTGGGGAAAAGGCGGTCCCTCCGTCTGATCCTACTCGTCCCGTTCTGGGTTGGGGCCTTCCTTCCATTTTCCGGGTGGGCAATGGACAACCCTCCCGTCAAGATCGGGGCCCTCTTCCAACTGACCGGTCCAGATGCGGCATACGGCCGGCACGGCTCCCAGGGGGCGAAGATGGCCGAGAAGGAGATCAACGAGCGGGGGGGGGTCCTGGGGCGAAAGCTTCAGGTTTCTATGGTTCATGAGGGCATCGCCGCCATCGGGGTCGAGGAGGTCCTGAAGTACATCCTCGAGGGTGGGGTCGACTTCCTGCTGGGGGTGGATTCTTCGAGCGTCGCCTTGGCAGTGAGCAGAGTAGCAAAGAGGCATCGGAAGATCATTCTGTTTACGCACGCCCCCGGCGCCCAGCTTACCGGAACTGCGTGTCACCGCTACGCTTTCCGGGTGGTGAACAACGCCGTTATGGACGCCCGTGCCGCGGCCCGCGTGATGAAGGACAAGCCGGCCAAGCGATGGTACGGCATCGGGCCCGACTCCGAGTATGGCCGGGGTTCCTGGGACGAATTTCGGACGGCCCTCAACCAGGTCAAGTCGGATGTTCTGTTTGTTGGGGAGTCCTGGCCCAAGCACTTCACGTATGATTATACGAGTGTCATTAATGCCGCGATACAGGCCAAGCCGGATGCGGTGTGGTCCACGCTGTGGGGCAATGACCTCGTGACCTTCATCAGGCAGGCCCAGTCCGTTGGCTTCTTTGAACGGGTGAAGTTCTTCGTCAACCCGGCGGGCGCCTCCTTGGCCGTCCTGGGCCCCCTGGGGAGCAAGATGCCCGGGGGGGTCTGGGTGTCGGCACGCTACTGGTTCCTCTACCCGGATGGGCTAGAAAACGAGATCTTTGTGAAGGCCTATCGGGCGCTCTACGGCGAGTATCCAGCCGATGTGGCCCTGTCCAGCTATTCGGCCATTCATCTGCTGAAGCGGGTCATCGAAGAGGTGGGCTCTTTGGACACCGAGAGGATCGTCGAGCAGTTAGAGGGCATCACGTACCGTGATCCGGAGGGAATGAAAACCATCCGGAAGGAGGACCATCAGGTCATCAAAGATGTGGTCTGGGGACGGACGACGAAGTCCAAGAAGTACCCCTTCCGGATCTTGGACGATCTTGTGGTGGTTCCCGGGGACGAGCTGATCAGGTCGGACGAAGAGACCGGGTGCCAGATGTAGAGGGGGGAGAGCTGCTGTGCGGTTGTGACAGGAGGAGAGGGGCGATGATCGACAAGGAGTTCTTAGAGATCCTGGCCTGTCCTGCGTGCAAGGGTGAAGTCCGACTCGATGAACCGGGCGCGAGAATCATCTGCCAGGCGTGTGGTCGTCGGTATCCCGTTCGGGATGGAATCCCCGTCATGCTGATCGACGAGGCAGAGATGCCCTCCCGGGAAGGAAAATGAAGGCGCTCATCTTGAGCGGTGGCCGGGGGACGCGCCTTCGGCCGATCACGTATACGAGCGCCAAACAACTGGTCCCCATCGCCAACAAACCGATCCTCTACTATGTCCTCGAGATGGTCGCCGCCGCGGGCATCCGCGAGGCCGGCGTGGTGGTGGGGGAGACCCAGCAGGAAATCCGGATGGCAGTGGGGACGGGTGGAGACTGGGGACTTAAGGTCACGTATATCGAGCAGGAGGCCCCGCTCGGGCTCGCCCATGCGGTCAAGATTGCCCAACCGTATCTCGGGTCGGATCCCTTCGTGATGGTCTTGGGAGATAACATCCTGCGAGATGGTATCGCTTCCTTTGTGGATGAGTATCAGCGGGTCCGGCCCAATACTCAGATCCTCCTCTCCAAGGTGAAGGATCCGCAGCGCTTCGGAGTGGCCGGACTTCAGGGGGATCGGGTGTATTCTTTGGAGGAGAAGCCTAAGGTCCCAAAGAGCGACTACGCTTTAGTAGGGGTCTATCTCTTCGACCACACCATCTTCGAGGCGGTCGGGGCCATTCGGCCCTCCCAGCGGGGAGAGCTGGAGATCACCGATGCCATTCAATATCAGATTGACCGGGACTATGTAATCATCCCGCATGTCGTCACGGGCTGGTGGAAGGATACGGGACGTCTGGAGGATCTCTTAGAGGCGAATCGTTTGATCCTGGATACGCTCGAGTCTCGCGTGGAGGGGCGGATCGACACCCACTCGGTGGTGGAGGGGAAAGTGGTGATCGAAGGGGGGGCGGAGCTTGTGCGGAGTACCGTTCGCGGTCCGGCCATCATCGGGAGGTGCGCCCGCATCGTGAACGCCCGGATCGGCCCCTTCACGTCCATCGGCGCGGAGACAGAGGTCGTCAACAGCGAGGTGGTTGATAGCGTAATCATGGAGCAGGTGAAGATTGTAGACATCGAAGGACGGATGGGGGAGAGCCTCATCGGAAAGAATGTGCAGGTGTACCGCTGCTCCTCCTCCTCAGCGACCCTTCGCCTGATGTTAGGGGACAATAGCCAAGTGGGCATCAGCTAGATCATGGTTCACGGTTCAGGGTTCAGAGTTCAGGGTTTAAAGACTATGAACCATGAACCATCCACCATGAACCGTTGGCCATGAACCATGAACTATGAACGCTGAACCAGCTTGTCGGTCAGCGGGGGGGGAATGAAGCTGATACAGGGGGTGGCGACACGGCAGCTCAGTCGGATCGTGGATGAACGAGGGTACCTGGCCGAACTCCTCCGAAGCGACTGGGACCTCTTTGAACAGTTTGGCCAACTGTATCTCACCACGGCCCGTCCGGGGGTCATCAAGGCGTGGCATATGCATCGGAAACAGACGGACTACTTCGTCTGCATCCAGGGGATGGTGAAGTTGGTCCTGTGCGACACCCGGCAAGACTCTCCAACCCACCGGATGGTCAATGAGTTCTTCATGGGAGAGGAAAACCTCCTCCTGGTCAAGATCCCACCCCAGGTCATGCACGGCTTTAAGGCCATTGGAACTTCGATGGCGGTGATGCTCAATTGTCCTACGGAGGTATACAAGTATGAGGCGCCTGACGAGTATCGATTGCCGTACGATACTCCGGAGATTCCTTACGACTGGGCCGTGAAGATGGGGTGATTCGGACGACCGGAAGTCAGTTCATGGTTTATGGTTCATGGTTCATAGTTCATAGTCTTTAAACCTTGAACCCCGAACCCTGATTCCTGAACCGCTCGAACCCTGAACCATGAACCGGGTCACCGGTCATCGGACTGGGGGGAAGATGCGCGTCCTCGTGACGGGAGGGGCCGGCTTTATTGGATCGAACTTCATCCGCTTTCTCCTCGCCCATCGTCCCACATGGCAAATCCTCAACGTGGACAAGCTCACCTACGCCGGAAACCTCGAAAACCTCAAAGACCTCTGGGATCATCCTGGCTATCGCTTCGTCCAGGCCGATATCTGCGACCGATCCCTCATGGACTCCCTCTTGAGTCCACCCCAGGGCATGGATGCTGTGGTCAACTTTGCCGCCGAGACGCATGTGGATCGAAGCCTGGAGGACTCCTTCGGCTTTATCCAGACCAATGTGGTGGGAACTCAGACCCTGCTCGAGGTTGTCCGACAGCGCGGGGTGGGACGCCTTCTGCAGATCTCCACGGACGAGGTCTATGGGTCATTGGGCCCCACGGGTGCCTTTAGTGAAGAGAGTCCGCCATGCCCCAACAGTCCCTATGCGGCCAGCAAAGCGGCAGCCGACTTCCTCCTGCGGGCCTATGCCCACACCTACCGTCTCCCGGCGATCATCACACGATCTTCCAACAATTATGGTGCCTATCAGTTTCCAGAAAAGCTGATCCCTCTCCTCATCACTAGCGCCTTGGCAGACACACCGCTTCCGCTTTACGGGGACGGTCTCTATGTCCGGGACTGGCTTTATGTCGAGGATCACTGTCGGGCCCTTCTCCAGATCCTGGAGTCGGGGCGGGTGGGAGAGATATACAATATCGGGGGGAGTGCGGAATACACGAACCTCGCGGTGGCTCAGATGATCCTCCACGAGCTTGGGAAACCCGAGTCGCTCATCGCGTTCGTGGCCGATCGGCCTGGGCATGATCGGCGCTACGCCCTTGACTGCCAAAAGATCCAGCAGGAATTCGGCTGGACCCCCGAGCACACCTTTCCTGATGGGCTGCGGTCGACCATCCGCTGGTACGTCGAGCACGAGGATTGGTGGCGGCGCATCCAGGCTGGGGAGTATCAAGAGTATTACCGGCGGCATTACGGTCCTCGCCTGTCCGCCGCAGCCGACCGGGGCAGAGTAGAGCGGTGAAGGTGATCCTGACCGGGGGAGAGGGACTCTTAGGTACAGAACTCAATGAGGTCCTGAGCCGCGGCCATGGCGTGGTCCC
>LXTG01000001.1 GCA_001643535.1 candidate division NC10 bacterium SPGG6
TAGCGCCACCGCTTAGCCAGGCCTCGTGTTCGATCTCTCGGCAAACCAACACGACCCCCCTAAGACCTTCGAGACATTAGGTTATGTTTCAAAGTTGATACTTGTGCCCATGATTCGTGTGTGAAGCTTCGAGCACTGTTGGTGGCGCTGGGGCTACTCGGGGGACGGTCAGGCTACGCCCAGAGCGTGGTGGACCCCGAGCACGGCGTGATCATGGTTGCCCGCACACTTCGCGGCCTGGGTAGAGTGAAGCGGGTCCTTATCATCGGCGCGCACCCCGACGATGAGGACACCAGCTTGCTGACCGTTCTCGAGCGGGGCATGGGCGCCGAAGCGGCCTACCTCTCCCTCAATCGCGGTGAAGGAGGACAGAATCTGATCGGGCCCGAGTTGGGCGTCGGCCTGGGTCTCATCMGCATCCGTGACCTTTTTGGGATCTCGGCGATTCGCCGCACCAAGATCATCGAAACAGTGGTCATCCTGGAGAAATGGATCGAGGGCCGAGAGTACGACCGTCTTGGGCTCGACGAAGAGAGCTATGAGGTTTTGGACGTGCCCATACCGCTGACTCGCATGCCGGTCGGAGCGGGCCGAAACATCGCCATCCTGGTCGAAAAGCGCCGCTACCCTGGCGTTCTGGATACCTTCCGGAGCTCTGGCAGGCCCATCGGCAGCCCCTTTGGCAGGCCCGACGGCGAGCGCAAGTTCCGCGCCCATAGCGCCGCAGCCAAGCAGGCCTATACCGACCGGTGACGATGCTGCCATCATTTTTTTTTCCGGCGTCGCGGGGCTGATCGTCCCCGTCTCGCGTGAGTT
This sequence comes from candidate division NC10 bacterium SPGG6, assembly GCA_001643535.1. Classification (GTDB taxonomy): domain Bacteria; phylum Methylomirabilota; class Methylomirabilia; order Methylomirabilales; family CSP1-5; genus CSP1-5. The sequence continues at coordinate 817 of LXTG01000001.1, forward strand.
ACACTCCCCGTTCGCCGACACTGCACGCATACAGCGTCGCTGTTCTTCCTCGCCAGCGACGACGCAAACATGGTCAAAGGSRAACGGACGGCTGTGGTGGCAGAGCGAGCGGCCGAGCTGGCCGAGGACCGACTCCTCGATCTTCTCATCCCGCCGAGTCGGGGAGGCGGTCCGCCGATCGGGTTCGAGGCGATCGAGGCCGCCCCGCACGACACCCGAGAAAAATTTCGGAAGATGCTCACGGAAGGGTCACTGGATGATCGGATCGTCGAGATCGAGGTCCGGGACCGGGCCTTCCCCATGGTCGAAGTCGTCCCGGGGGCAGGCGTGGAGGGGATGGACCAGCTCAGGGAGATGCTGGACAACCTTTTGCCCCACCGGGTGAAGCGGCGAAAGGTCAAGATCAAGGAGGCGCGGCGGATCCTGGCTCAGGAAGAGGCCCAGAAACTGATCGACATGGATGAGGTGATCGCCGAGGCGATCCGGCGCGCGGAGAACTCCGGGATCGTCTTCTTGGATGAGATCGACAAGATCGCAGGGCGGGAGCGGGCATACGGTCCTGACGTCTCGCGAGAAGGGGTGCAGCGAGACCTCCTCCCAATCGTGGAAGGCTCAACCGTCAATACCAAGCACGGGATGGTCCGGACCGACCATATTCTTTTCATCGCGGCCGGCGCCTTCCATGTCTCGAAGCCGGCGGACCTGATCCCGGAGATGCAGGGCCGGTTCCCCCTCCGGGTCGAACTGAAAAGTCTCACGAAGGAAGACTTTGTCCGGATCCTGACCGAGCCCCAGAATGCGCTCACGAAGCAGTATACCGCCCTCCTGGCCACTGAGGGGGTGGATCTCAATTTTAGCGCCGATGCCGTTGAGGAAATTGCCCATATTGCTACCGCGGTCAACGATGCGACTGAGAATATCGGGGCGAGACGGCTTTATACCATCCTAGAGCGACTCCTGGAAGATGTCTCCTTTGAGGCCCCGTATATGGAGGGGGTCAAGGTGGAGATCAACGCCGCCTATGTGCGGGAGAAGTTGCAGGATATCATCCGGGATGAAGATCTCAGTCGCTATATTTTGTAGAGAGTCGAGAGCGGAGAGGGGAGGGTGGCTAAATTTCGGATTGCGGATTGCGAATTTCGAATTTGAGAGAACTGCGGTTTAAATGCGAAACTCGAAGTCCCAAATTCGAAATCCCCCTGTCGTCGGAGCCTGCCGAACCGTCATCGGTCATCGAACATCGGTGATCCGTCGACGAAGTAGGGGCCACGGGATACGCGGTGCGAGCTGGTTAGTGGCTCGAACTGAATGGGAAGGTGAGTGAGTTTCGTATGGATTCGGCAGTCGTCAAGGCCCAGATCCTCATCGAGGCCCTCCCCTACATCCGGAGCTTCTTCGGAAAGAGCATTGTCGTCAAGTATGGTGGGGCCGCAATGGTAGAGGAGAAGCTGAAGGCAGAGGTGGCGCAGGATATCGTCCTCATGCGCTATGTGGGGATGCGACCGGTGATCGTCCACGGGGGCGGTCCCCAGATCGGGGAGGCGATGACGAAGGCGGGGCTCACCCCCACCTTCATCGACGGCCTTCGGGTGACCGATTCCGAGACCATGCACATCGTGGAAGCCGTGATGGTTGGAAACATCAATCAGGAGATCGTGGGCCTGATCAATCGGAGCGGCGGGACGGCGGTGGGACTTTCCGGGAAGGATGGGAACTTTATCACGGCCAAGAAAGCCACACACCGGCGGGGGAGGGGGGCTGAGGCTGAGATGGTGGACCTCGGACTCGTGGGGGAGGTGGTCACGGTGAACCCGAGGGTGGTCCAATCCCTCGAAGAGGCCGGCTTCATCCCGGTCATCGCCCCGACCGGCGTGGATGAGGAGGGGGTTACCTATAACATCAATGCCGATCTGGCCGCCGGAGAGATCGCGGCGGCCCTCGCGGCGGAGAAGCTGATCCTGCTCACCGACATTGACGGGATCCTGGACCGGGAGGGACAGCTTTACTCCACCCTGGGTCGGGACGAGGTCGAGAAGCTCGTGGAGGAGCAGGTGATCTCGACCGGCATGGTGCCCAAGGTCAAGGCCTGCCTTCGCGCCTTAGAAGGCGGGGTCCGCAAGACCCACATCATCAATGGCACGATCCCCCACGCCCTGCTCTTGGAGCTCTTGACCGCCGAAGGGGTGGGGACGGAAGTCACCGCCTAAAAGGGCAGCTAGAAAGCTAGAAAGCTAGGAAGCTAGAATGCTGGAAGGCTTAAGGCCTGAAAGGAATGGACTACACCAGTATCCACAGAATTAAGCATCCTGGCGTCCCAGCATCCTAGCATGCTAGCGACCGGAGGAAGGATGACCGAGACGGAAGGGTTGATGGCCAGGGCGGACCGCTCTCTGGCCAATACGTACGCCAGATTTCCGGTGGTCCTGGAGAGGGGGGAGGGGTGCCGGGTCTGGGATGTCGAGGGGAAGGAGTATCTCGACTTCGTGGCCGGGATTGCTGTGTGTGTGCTTGGCCACTGCCATCCCGCCCTGGTCCCGGTCGTTCAGGCGCAGGCGGCAAAGCTCCTCCACGTGAGCAACCTCTATTATATCGAGCCCCAGATCCGGCTGGCGGAGCTTTTGTGCCAGCACGCCTTCGCCGATCGGGTCTTTTTTTGTAACAGCGGGGCCGAGGCGAACGAGGCGGCCATCAAGCTGGCCCGGAAGCACGCCAAGGAGCATGGGGGTCCGGAACGGGTCGAGATCATCACCATGGAGAACGGCTTCCACGGTCGGACGGTGGCCACGGTGACCGCCACCGCTCAGCCCAAGTATCAGATGGGGTTCGAGCCTCTTCTCCCGGGCTTTCGATATGTGCCCTTCGATGATCTGGCGGCCGTGGAGCAGGCTGTGAGTCTCCGGACGGCGGCCATCCTGGTGGAGCCGATCCAGGGGGAGGGAGGGATCCGTGTTCCATCGGAAGGGTATCTCCAGGGGCTTCGAAAGCTGTGCGATCAGACGGGGGCGCTCCTCATCTTCGACGAGGTCCAGACCGGGATCGGCCGGACCGGCCGGCTCTTTGCGTACGAGCACTGGGGGGCAGAACCGGACATCATGACGTTAGCGAAGGCCCTCGGCGGAGGGCTCCCCATTGGGGCCATGATGGCCAAGGAGCATGGGGGTCCGGAACGGGTCGAGATCATCACCATGGAGAACGGCTTCCACGGTCGGACGGTGGCCACGGTGACCGCCACCGCTCAGCCCAAGTATCAGATGGGGTTCGAGCCTCTTCTCCCGGGCTTTCGATATGTGCCCTTCGATGATCTGGCGGCCGTGGAGCAGGCTGTGAGTCTCCGGACGGCGGCCATCCTGGTGGAGCCGATCCAGGGGGAGGGAGGGATCCGTGTTCCATCG
>LXTG01000030.1 GCA_001643535.1 candidate division NC10 bacterium SPGG6
GCCATGCTGCAGCAACTCACCGACGCAGTACACGCGCGCCGAGCAGAATACGCGCGCGTTCACGAACTGGACGTACCCACGCGCGAAGACTCGTCTTTTGTGCTGCGCCTCCTGAATGCAACGCTGCTCGGCGAGGCTATCGCCGGGAGCACCTTCGATCATCTGGCGGAGTTGGACGGACAGCCGGCACCCTACAAGGCAATGCGGCAGCACAATGTCGAAGTCGACCACGACAGTGTGGTGCACATGCTAGAGCCCACCGAGGCGCAGCGTCACCGTCAACGCGCCTACTACATGGCCAACGTCGAAATGATCGATACGAAGGTGGGCGAGATCCTGCAGGCCCTGGAAGACAAAGCTTATCTCGAAAACGCCGTTGTGGTCCCAAACCGCATCGATGTGATTGTTGCCATAGTAATCCTCAAGCTGGCCGATCCCGCCGCCTCCGCCCTGATTGCCCTGCTCGTCATCTACTCCGCCTGGGCGCTSMTSCGSGASGCCGTCGCGGTCCTGGTCTCCGCCCACGGCGTGCGCCATCGCCTCCTGGAGTCGCGGAAAGAGGGTAATCAGGGTCGCCGTTTTGCCCGTGAGCATAAAGTTGCGATAGGCCATCAGAATGAACTTCGCGCCCAGATCCGTCATTTCGCCGGCAACCACCGTCGTCATGAGTTTGCGCACCGCGTCCGGATCATCGGGGTGCACGCCCATTGCCCACCCCAATTTCACGTACGCGACCTCGGGCAACATGTTGGCCAAGGGCACGACGCCTTTCTCCATCAGGTCGCGCCCGGTGTCGTAGACGTACATGCCGCAGAATCCCCACAAGGCCTGCACCGTCATGGTGATCAGCACGCCTTCCTTCTGGGCGCGCTCGAGCACGCCGTAGCACGGCGCGTTGACATGGCCGAGGCCGGTGCCGGCGATCGTGATGCCCCGATACCCCTTGTCGATCAGCGCATCGATGTGGTCGGGATGCATGTTGGGGTAGTAGTAGACGAGCGCGGTGCGCTCCTCGAAGCGCGTGTCGATCGACATCTCGCKCMMGGAGGCGCTGACTTTCACCAACGGCAGCGCCATCGCCAGATACAGTCTGGACCACTTGCAACAGAAGCGGCCCGGAAGCAGACACTACGGCGGGGCGGGAACCAACATCTACCGGTGCAAGGACGGACGGTACGTCCACTTTACGGCAAACCCTCTGCCAATGTGGCGCGAGGTCACACGGAACTGGATGCCTAAGACGATCCTGGCAGAGCCGGAGTGGGATGATATGAAGTACCGCGAGGCACACAGCGAGCAGGTCTCAGCCATTTTTGCAGATTTCGTCGGCCAGTTTGGCGCCGATGAGTTCGCCGAGGAGGCCCAGAGACGCCACCTTCCGGCTGCCCAGCTCAACACAGTGGGCCAATTCGTTGACAGCGAGCAGGTACGAAGCCGGGCATGGCTTCAGGAGCTGGACCACCCGATTATTGGACGCTACAAGGCCCCGGGATTTCCGATAAGTCTTTCTCTAACTCCCATGCGAGTCCGGCGTCCTGCTCCCCTCATAGGGCAGCACCAGGCCGAGATCCTGGCCGAGTTGAAAAAAAACGGGTCGAAACTTGTGGCTCAGGCTTCAACCCAGGAAAGGATACGCCGGCCGATGCTCGATGGTCTCCGGATGACCGACCTGACGCAGCAATTTGCCGGACCCCTTGGCACCGAAATTCTGGGCTACTACGGCATGGAAATTATAAAGCTGGAGACGCAGGAGGTGCCTGACCGGAACCGGGCCAGGTCTATTCATGCCGACATGAATCGCGCCAAGTTGGGGTGCACCATCAATTTAAAGCATCCCGACGGGAAGGAACTGTTCAAGCGTCTGGTGGCCTCTTCCGATTTGGTGGTCGACAACTTCAGCTCAGGGGTCCTCAAGCGCCTGGGCTTTAGCTTCGAAGCACTCCAAGCGGTGAACCCGAAAATCATCCAGGTCGTTATGCCCGGCTGGGGGCTGACCGGGCCGCTCAGATCGTGGGTCGCCTGGGGATGGCAGCTCCTCGCCTACAACGGCCTTATGGCCTTGTGGGGATATGCGGATTCACCGATGGAGACCCGATGCAAGATTGCCTGGCCAGACCGCGTGGGCGCGATCATGATGGCCCTCGGCGTCGCCGCCGCCATCGAGCATCAGGAGCGAACGGGGCAGGGGCAAATCATTGAGGCTGCGATGCTGGAAGCCCAGGGCTCCATGATGGGGCCTGCCATCCTGGACTACACGGTCAACCGTCGGGAGTGGCGCGCCCTCGGCTACCAGGAGATCCTCGGCGCGCCTTATGCCCCATACGGCTGCTACCCGTGCCGGGGCGACGACAATTGGATCATCCTTGCCTGTCAGACAGACGAGGAATGGCAGGGCATGGTTCGCCTCATCGGGGGGTGTGTGCTAACGTTAGTTGAAATTGGATAAGGAAACGGCTCCTCATGTGATAGGTTGAAGATAAGCAATCAAACAACCCTCACATCAAAAAGGAGGAGCCAATGAGGAAAGTAATCCAAGTAGGGAGAAAGGGCAAGAGGGAAGATGGAGAGGCTTTAAGGATGGCCGAGCAGATCGATAGTCGGGTAGAGTTGATTCAGGCCTTGATTCCACTGGGGTTGGATGCGGTGAACGATCTTTTACAAAAGGAGGTCAAGGCCCTTGCGGGAGAGCGGTATCGGAGAGGGGGTCGGCCCGCCGGACGGGTGCGTTGGGGGAGACAGAGGGGATCGGTCTATCTGGCAGACCAGAAGTTACCGATCCAGGTTCCCCGGGTTCGGGATAGCCATGCGGGGCTGGAAGTACCCCTGTTGAGTTATTCACGGTTACAGCAGCCMCGTTCTTTGGACGTGGGACTTTTGCGTAAGGTTTTAGGGGGGTTGTCGTGTCGGAAGTATGAGGAATGTGCGGAGGCGGTGCCTYTRGCCTTTGGGYTATCCTCTTCCACGGTTTCCCGACGTTACATCCGGGCCTCGGCCCGCAAGCTYAGGGAGTTCATGGAGCGGAGGCTGGACYKCTATGATTTTGTGACCTTGGTGCTKGATGGGAAGAGCTTTGGGGAGGACGAGATGGTCATTGCCTTGGGGGTRACCGTTAAGGGGGAGAAGCTGATYCTGGGGTTTGTGCAGACGGCTACGGAGAACGAGAAGGTTTTATCTTCGTTCTTAAGGAGTTTAGTGGACAGGGGTCTTGGGTACGAGGCAGGACTGTTGGTAGTCATCGAYGGGKCGAAGGGRTTAAGGAAGGCCGTGGGGAAGGTGTTTGGAGATCATGCGGCGGTCCAACGGTGTCAGTGGCATAAGCGGGAGAACGTGGTGAGTTATCTTGCTAAGACTCAGCAGGCCTCTATGAGAAGGAAGCTTCAAGCGGCCTATGAGTTGCCGACATACGAGCAGGCGAAGGGGGCTTTTTGAAGATCCGCTCTGAGCTGAAAGTCCTCAATCTTTCGGCGATGGCGAGTCTGGATGAAGGAGTGGAAGAGACCTTGACCCTACACCGCTTGGGTCTTTTTAGGGAGCTGGGAGAGTCTCTCAAGACGACGAACTCGTTGGAGTCGATCAATGCCCAGTTAGGGCAAAGGATCAACAAGGTGGATCACTGGAGAAACTCCGATCAGAAGCACCGCTGGATTGCCACCGCCCTGCTCGACATCGAGAAGAGCTTTAGAAAAATAAAGGGGTATCGATATTTCCCTCGGTTACAAGAAGCTTTAAAGAGGTCCATGGAACAAAGAACATCAGAGAAAGCGAAAAAGGCAGCGTGAGGGATTCATGGGAGCCGTTACACAATTTCAACTAAAAATGGGATTGACTCGGTAATTCCTCGCGCCGGACTTTAACGGTCAAGTTGCACTGTTTCCGCGGCATACGGTCAAGACTATGATTGAAAAGTTCACCTACTTTCCGTATCATCACCTTTAAGCAGCCGGGCACGCTCGGCACACACAAGTCGTTCGAGAAAGATTTTTTCCCAGCGCTGTTCGTACCTCTCTCTGCTTTTGAAAAACTTCTCAACTCA
>LXTG01000058.1 GCA_001643535.1 candidate division NC10 bacterium SPGG6
CTCGCGGGAGACGGGCATTGGACGACGAGCGTTTTCTTTTGAATTACCCCGTAATGCAGGGCGCACTTTTCTTCTTTTTATTTTCGTTAGGCCCAGCGCCCTTTATCTCCGGCGATCACACCTCCGTGGTTCCCCTCGCGTGGTTGATCGGTATCATCCTGGAAACAGCCAAAGAGTTCGTCACGTCTCAAGAGAGAGCTCTCCTAACCGAATTAGGTTTCATGGCCGCCTCCGTTGCTCTCTTTACCGGGCTCTACTACCTGATCGCGCTGCTCGGCAGCAAAATCATTTTCCTGATCTCCACGGTAAGGGGACGGGCTATGGCATTCACCCTGGCCTACCTGATGGTAGCCCTCCCCCCACTTTTGCCGATATACGGTGTCGGCGAACATGGCATCATAAGTTGGCTCTCGCTACCGGACCTGMTTGAYNGMCCGAACCGACGCCGATGCCGCCAACCTGATCACATCGGACTCGGATGAACGTGATCGCCCGTTCATCACCGGGGAACGCACGGCCGAAGGGTTTTTCAGAACCAGCGCCGGCCTGGATCAGGCCATCGCGCGCGGCCTTGCGTACGCGCCGTATGCGGACATGCTCTGGTGCGAAACCTCGAAGCCCGATCTCGACCAGGCGCGGCGTTTTGCGGCGGCGATCCACGCCGAGTTTCCGGGCAAACTGCTGGCATACAATTGCTCGCCTTCCTTCAACTGGCAGGCGAATCTCGACGACGAGACCATGAAGTGTTTCCGCGAGGCGCTCGGCAAGATGGGCTACAAGTTCCAGTTCGTCACACTTGCCGGCTGGCACGTGTTGAACTCGAGCATGTTTCGATTGAGCCGTGCCTACAAGGCCGAGGGCATGTATGCTTACTCGCGGCTGCAGCAACAGGAATTTGCCGACGAGAAACACGGTTTTCGTGCGGCGAAGCATCAGTCATTCGTCGGTGCCGGCTACTTCGATGCGGTCCAAAACACGATAATGAACGGTCTGTCGTCAACCACAGCACTTGATGGTAGTACCGAAGAAGAGCAATTCGTCGCCTGATTACCGGGGCGGCATCGAAGCCATGAGAGGTTCGGCATTAGTGTCAATGGCGATTGACAGCGACGGCAGGAACGATCTGATCGAGGTCGGCGGCCTGAGGGTCAACCCGGTTTTCCACGGCTTCATCGAAGAGGAATTGCTGCCGTCCATCGGATTCGATTCGGCAACTTTCTGGGCAGGGCTGGAGTCCATCGTCGAAGAGTTGACGCCAGTGAATCGAAAACTGTTGCAGCACAGGGAAGCGCTGCAGCAGAAAATCGATGCCTGGCACATGGCGCGCCGTGATGAAGCATGGAATCACGACGAATACGTACGCTTTCTGCGCGAAATCGCTTACCTGAGGGAMNCCCGGCGAGCCGTTCGGCCCCAGGTTCGTGACCAAAAGGCGCCGCTGAATCCACTGGTCACTGATGCGGTCGTCCATCCTGGGACTCGAGGAATAGTGCACCACATCCAGGAAGTGGAGCTCTTGCATGAAAGAGAGATGGTCGTAGTAGCCGAGTGGTTCATTGGTCTGGGCGAGCTTCTTGCCCTCTTGCGTGCCGACCCGGATCAACCCGTCGTTACCCAGGATCACGAACTCCTCCTCGCCGTTGCCGGTGAAATCCACGAGCGCCAGGCTGTCGATCCGAAGCCCCGACTTCGACGGGAAGATCCACTCTGGGTCCGGCACATATCCTTGTTCGCCCCAGACATAGCGGCGAATGGAACCGGCAAAGGTGTCGTAGCGGCCAGTGGGCTGGGTCAGCAGGATCCCCTCGGGATGCTGGGGGTACTTGAGGACCCGGAACCAGAGTGGCACATTCTCCCAGATCGGGACGAGCTCCTCYTGGTCAAGATTSTYCCCTTTCAGCTCTAGCACGAAGGACTTGAGCTCGGTCGACCAGATGGMANCKGCTMANTTGCCTGGMRTCCAYGYTRCTCACAAAGATCTCGGCYCGGCCGTTKTGATTGATGTCGGCCACATCGACCAGGAGGTAGTTGTCCGTCACCGAGGCCACCAAGGTCTTTTTGAGGGCCATGCTGCGGCCGGTCCACCGGAAGACCATCACCTTGTTGTCGGTGATCCCCACCATCTCGTCCTGCCCATCACCGTCCAGATCCCCAAAGGCGATCCGTTTGAGCCCCGGCGGCACCGGCTGGATGAAATAGCTGGGCTGGCCTCCCGCGCCGATACGGCCCTTGAGGCCGAAGTACGGGTTTTCGGTGAAATGCGGATTGACCGTGCTCGATTCCGGGTTGGGCGGGCCGAGCCAGGCGGGGAAGGCACCCTGCTCTCGATTGGCTGTGGACGCCGCCGGTCGGGGTGCGGCGGGGGCTGGGGTCCCGGCCTCAGGGCTTTGGGGTTTTGTGGCAGCCAAGGTCGTTGGAACCTCGGCGCTCACGACGGTCACGGGGGAGCCCGTCCTCGTGGAGATGAGCTCGACATCCACCTCCTGGCTTCCCTCGGCAGAGGCCCCGAGCTTTACGAGGGCGACTCCCGAAAGCCTGAGCTCCCGCCGGAGTACCTCGAGGGCCGCCGGATCGGTGAACGTCGTGTCCTCTTTCAGTTTGGCCTTCACCAGGGTGGATCGCATCAGGCGCTCATCGATCACCTCAAACCGGCCCGTTTTCTTGAGCGCCCCTTCCACTTCCCGGGCGAGGATCCTCTCTACCATCTCCCCGGCCGCCGGGGAATCCACTTTGGCCAGGCCGATGAGGATCCGTGCCCCTGTCACCCGGACCCCATCCCCCTGTTTCACCGATCCCTCTCGATCGAGCAGTTCCCCGACGGAAAAGCGCTCCCGGACCTCCACCACCTTGAGGAAGGCCACCCGCTTGTCGAGCCGGCCCATGACCTCGCCGGTGACCGGGTGCTTGAACGGCTCCCCCTCCCGGAAGATCTCCATCTCCAAGCCGGGATAGACGCCCTGCTCTTTCGTGAGGTCGACGATCAGCTTGCCGTCCTGGTCGATCGAGACGATGACCCCCCKGACCTTCGGGAAGGCYTCGGCGAGYTTSGYGGCCACGCGGGAGGCCGCGACGCTGAAGGACGTCACCTGGGCCTCCGCCGAGGGAAGCCCGACCGCCACAAGTACCGTCGCGATAACCAACCAGAGACGACTCGCCTTCACTCGTCAGTCTCCCCCTCGAGCCGATGTCTCTGCCGAAGCATCTTCCACCTGGCAAAAATCCAGATGTTAGCAAACCTCAAAAAAACTACGATTTCCTACCACTTTCCTTCAAGTATTGTCAAGAATTTTCTTTTCCTTACGATGTCCAGTCGAGCGTCACCGCGGGGACGTAACTCTCCGATTTACAGCCGCTTTGGGCTCTCGACCAGCTGGATGAGGATGCCGTGGACCCCTTTGGGATGGATGAAGTGGTTCAGGGTTCATGGTTCAGCGAAAGGATGGTACCTCGACCAGCTCGATGAGGATGCCGTAGGCCCCTTTGGGATGGATGAAGGCGACCCGGGTGTCATCCGCCCCCGGGCGGGGGGTCTCGTCGAGCAAGGGGACGCCGGCCTCCCGGAGCTGCCCCATGGTCTCATCCAGGTTCGCCACCTCGAGACAGATATGGTGAATGCCTTCGCCCCGCTTCTCGAGAAACCTCTCCAGGGGGTTCCCCTTCTCCATCCCCTCCACGAGTTCGATTTCGGTCTCGCCGAGCGGAAAGAAGGCAACTTTCGCCTTCTCCGTCTCCACCACCTCGGTCCGCTCACAGCGAAGGCCAAGGACCTGTTCAAAGAACCGGGACGCCTCGTCCACGCTACGAACCGCCACGGCAATATGCGCCACCCGCTTGATCATGGTCCATGGTTCATGGTTGAGGGTTCATGGTTCAGGGCACGAAGCTAGGAGCGCCGAAGGGAATTGATGTTCACTGCCACAGACACAGCGGCTCTTCGAAGTTGTCCTGTAAGTCCATAAACCTCATCTCTGGGAAATTGTGCCGAAAGCTCGTAAACCGAATCGGCAAAACTCAGCGCCCC
>LXTG01000089.1 GCA_001643535.1 candidate division NC10 bacterium SPGG6
CGCGGGTCTTTCCTCCCAGTTCGGCCAGCAGGTCTAGGATTGCCGCGCGCCCGTCGGCGGCCATGCCGATGGTTGGCGGGATGTTGCGGCCCACCTCCTCGGCATTCCCGGTGGCCAGGTCCACGCGGTATAAGAATCTGCCTCGCCTTTGATTCTCCCGCGCCGTCACCAGCACGGAGCGACCATCGGGAAGCCAACCGGGTCCTGTGAAATATAGCGTGTCGATCTGCAGATTCGTGGGAACAACGCGCTCCTGCCCGCTCTTGAGGTTCCGGATCACCAGCACTGTCTCAGGGCGATTGGAATAGTAAGCCAGATACTCACCGTCGGGTGACAGGTAGAGGCTCGAAGCTGCGCCCTCGGTGCCCTCGATCGGGTCGGCGCGGATGAGGCCGGCCCGGGCGAGATTATCGCTACCGCCGGACTGCCGGACGTGACCATCCCGGAGGGTCTGTTCATGGATGAGATTGCCGAGCGATTTGTGGCCCAGGGATTCGGAACCAGAGAAAAATTTCTTGAAGCCATGAAGCATACTGCCCTGATCAACGACTGGGATGCTCTTGCCGAGGACAATCTGGAAGGATATCTCTTCCCAGACACCTACTTCGTGACCCGGGATATGAGCGAACAGCAGATGGTTGAAGCCATGGTGGCCAACTTCCAAAAGGTGTGGACTCCAGAGCGCTTGAAGCGAGCGGAAGAATTGGATTTGACGACAAGAGAGGCTATCACCCTGGCCTCTTTGATTGAAAAGGAAACCGCTCTTGCCAGCGAGCGGTCCCTGGTCTCGGCAGTCTTCCACAATCGGCTCCGGAGAAACCTCAAACTCGCCTGTGATCCAACCGTCATCTATGCCGTTAGGCTGGTGAAAGAATTCGATGGAGTCATCAACCGGAGCGACCTGGAGCTGGACTCCCCTTACAACACCTATCTCTATCCCGGATTACCCCCCGGTCCGATCGCCAACCCGGGACTTGAATCCATTGATGCCGCCCTTTATCCGGCAAAAGCAGACTACCTCTATTTCGTCTCCACCAACGACGGAAGGCACCTCTTCTCGACCAGCTATCGGGATCACACCCAGGCCGTCGCTCAGTATCAGCGCTAACCGGCGGCTCGCCGGGATATCCAGAGAGTCCCGGCTATAGGATTCATCAATGAGAATTCCATACAGAACGGGAATGTTCTAAAATTATAGCCGGGAGTATTCATTGGAATGACTCCGGAATGTGGGAGGCATTTGTGCCAAGGCACCTCAGGTGCCAAATCCGAACGAACGCACGAAGTGAGGTGCCTCCCACATTCCGGAGATTMTTGCCACTCGTGGCATACAGGCTAGACGAGGATGATAGGACGGAAACACCTGCTACTGATTCTCTTTCTGCTTTTCGCTCCCGCGGTGCAGGACTGGGCACCGGCCAGGGCGCAGTTGGTCCCGCCCCCCCTGCGACTTTATATCCCTTTTGAAGCAGCGTGGGATGGCATGGTTGAGACCCTCGGAAAAAACGAGTTTGAGTTGCTCCGTCAAAATCGAGGTCAGGGATTCATCCTGAGCAGCCTTCGTGAGCATAGCTCAGGGCTCTTAACTGAAAGTCAGATCAGCAAAATCGGTGAGAAGCCAAAGCTGATCGATGGCGACTGGGTTCGAGTCCGACATCAATACGAAATTCGTGTAGAGCTGATCGCCGAACGGGAGACAGTCGTTACGGTGGACGCAAACATCCAAGCTCTACAGCGCGAGTACCTGGGAAAGGAAACCTGGATCGAGATTCAGACCAACGGAAAACTGGAAGAGACGCTCTTGACCCAGTTCGGGCAGCACCTTTTCGGTGACACCTTTAGCCTGCAGGAACCGAAAAAGGGCTTCTGGGAAAGAGACCCGGCCTACGCCCCAGGACAGAAAAGACAGGGAGTACCCCGAATCGTAGGCCCTGAGAGATTACCGTGACCCACCTAGCCCGGATTATGCATAAATTCTCTACTGCAGCGACGAAAACATCCGGCGTGCTGCACCGACTGCGTTCCGCGACCCGCCACAGCGGGTACCCCCGGCCTCCTCAACGTACCATACAGTACGTTTGCGGGGGCCTCTGTCGCGCGTGGCGCAACGCACTCAGGTCGGCGCTTTCGTCGCCTCGTGACAAGAACCTATGCATAATCCGGGCTTGAATGTCCCTTGATCTGATGAAATGAATGAGCGAACGCTAGAAATTCTTGACCAGTCCCTAGAATACTCGCTGTGGGCTTTTCTTTTTGTTTTTCTTGCCAGTCTCTGCTTCATCGCCCTGCGACTCAAGGCGCGTAAACAGGGACTGGCCGATTATCTTCGTGACGAATTCGAAAGGCGGTATGAACAAGAGCTTGTGGGGGAAGATCTGGGAGAGGTTCTGGATGGAGCCGTGCCCCTGTCCAATCGAGTGCGGATGGCCACGAAGGCGCTGATCCTTTCCATCGCGCTGGCCTTTGTATGCTTTCTGTTGGCCGGCTTTACTCCTCTCTCTCTTTTCGGAAATTTCGCCACTGAACCCACCCGGGAAACAGGCCCATTGAGATTGACCTTGCTGACTTACGAGCGCTTTTACGAGGGCTTCTCTTTGGAGGGAGAAGTTTGGAATCAAACCCAGGAGCCGATGGGAGGGTTGAAGGCCCTGGTTTCCATCTGGAAGTCGSMGCACGAGCTTCTGGAWGAGGTMYGCCTCCTCGTTGGAGCACTTCGCGCTCCCGAACCCGGCGAGGGCCGAGGGTCCGTCGCGGTCCCGGATCTCGCTGAGCCGAGCGCCCGCCAGGTCGAGCGCCTCCTCCCACGTCGCTTCGCGAAAGTGCGGCAGCACCTCATCGTAGTCGACCAGACCGCCCGGGCGGCGCCGGCGCCGGCCCGCCTCGCCGCGCACCTCAGTCGAGAGCGGGCCCTTCGGGTACGCCGAATCCTTCCGGATGAGGGGCTTCGTGAGCCGGTGAGGGTGCGTCGTGTAGTCGAAGCCGAACCGCCCCTTCACACACAGACGTTCGTGGTTGACGGGGCTGGGACGACCATCGGCATAACGGATCCGGTTGTGAGCCTCGTCGACGAAGTAACGGATCGCACACCCCACGCCGCAGTACGGGCACACCGACTCGATGCTCCTCAGCGCCGTCCGAGCGGAGCCTCCATCGATGGACCCGAGCAGCTCCTCACGGTGAGCTTCGACCGCGGCCCGCAGTTCGGGAGTGAGCGCACGGTGAAGGTCCTTCAGCAACAGCTGCTCGCCCTGTCGGCGCAGTTCCACGCCCCGCTCGCGGAGCTCGCGAAGAAGCGTCGCGGTCGTCATACGCGCTCCCATCCGTCGGCTCCGGCGGCCAGGTCGCGAAGCGACAGTGCGCCGGTCGGGCAAACCTTCTCGCACTCCCCGCACGCAACGCACGTGCTCTCGCCCATCGGCACGTCGAGATCGAAGGCGATGCGGGACGCATATCCCTTGCCCGTCCTGCCGATCACCTCGTTCACCTGTATGTCGTCGCACGCCCGGATGCAGCGGTCGCACAGAATGCAGGCCTGGTGGTCGACGCTGATGACCTTCGACGAGTCATCGACCGGGCGGCCACCGCCGGCCGGTATGCCCCCTACGTCAGCCGTTTGGGCCCTGGTGGTCGATCCCGCCCCGTTTCCCGGCCACGCGACCCCCAGATCCCGCGCCAATCCCAGGAGCTCATCGGGAGCTGTCTTGAACCGGTCGGCAGCATCACACGGGTAATCCGACAACAGGAGCTCCACGAGACCCCGCCGGCACGCGTCGAGCGTCGGGGTCGACGTGCGGACTTCCATCTCATCTTCAGCCCGCCGCACACACGCGGCCGTGAGCTTCTTCTCACCGATGTCCACCAGACAGATACGGCACACGCCCACCGGCTCCAGGCGCGGGTCGTGACAGAGAACGGGGATGTCCACGCCGAGCCGGCGCGCCGCCTCCCAGATGGTCGTCCCCCCGGGAACGTCGATTCGACGGCCATCGATCGTGACGCCGATCATCTCGCTGCT
>LXTG01000095.1 GCA_001643535.1 candidate division NC10 bacterium SPGG6
GTGGCACTTAACTTGACAATGCCCTCGATTGGGCCCGGCTGTTGGGCGTCGCTGGGGGGCTTCCGTGGCCCGAATGAATGAGATCGAGAGGTTCAGTTTGAGGAGAGAGGGTGTATACTGGCAACCCCGCAAGGCTAAAAAGGAGATGTCGGTTCAGTTACTGGTCCTCCAACCCCGGGTCGTGAGGAACGCCCGGATTCGTCGAGTACGAGTGCCACGCCCTCCTAGAGGGGCAGAAGCA
Source organism: candidate division NC10 bacterium SPGG6 (assembly GCA_001643535.1). Lineage (GTDB taxonomy): Bacteria > Methylomirabilota > Methylomirabilia > Methylomirabilales > CSP1-5 > CSP1-5. The sequence continues at coordinate 242 of LXTG01000095.1, forward strand.
TGCCAGCCGACCATAAGAGGATTCATGCGCTTACCGGTACCGCTCGTCATCCTGATAGTCCTGGCTTTCTGGGCCGCCGGCGCGCTGCACGCGCAAATCAGCAATCCGATTGCGGAGCCGATAGTCAAACGTGGACTAAGCGTCGAGATCAGGGACGTCGCGCGCCTGCCTGATACACGCGGGCTGTACCCTGCCGATCAGGACGCTGCCGGGTGGGCGCGCGTCAGCTACGTCCGCGACCTTGCGGACGGACGGCGCTTCGCCAATGACTCACGCGGTTTCTTGTACCTGCTTGACCGCGACAACCGCCCCTTCCTGTATGCCGACATCGGGGCTGCCTTCCCGCTCACCTTCTACGGCGGCCTAGTGAGTGGGTTCATCGGTTTCGAGTTCCACCCGGAATTTGCGCAGAACGGGTTGTTCTACACGKCGCATGTCGAGCGTGCGATGAGGAATCCTGCGACGCCGCACTTCATGCCACCGGGGTTCASRYCRGMAGANGCSRYYYWKCASARYGTCATTACGGAATGGCGCGCCACGAACCCGGCGGCGAACGTCTTCGGGGGCACCCGGCGTGAGCTGCTCCGCGTCGGACATGTCGTCGACAACATTCGACACCCCATCAGCCACCTCGAGTTCAACCCGACGGCGGCGCCCGGTGACCCCGACTACGGCCTGCTCTACACGAGCGGGAGCGATTTCGGATTCAGCAATGGCGGCGGGCCGAATGCGAGCAGTCCCGGCCAGACTCAGCGCCTTGATACAGTGGTCAGCGCAATCCTGCGGATCGATCCGCGGAGCCCGGCCGAGTCGGGAGGGACCAAAGGAATCGGGGATTACACGATTCCACCGATCAACAAGTTCGCCGCGGATGGCGATCCCGAGACACTCGGGGAGATCTACGCCTACGGCTTCCGGAACGCCCACAGGCTCTCGTGGGACCTCGTGGACGGGACGATGTTCGCCTCGGACATTGGCCAGAGCCACATCGAGGAGATCAACATCGTTCGCGAAGGCCTCAACTACGGCTGGATGCAGCGCGAGGGGTTCTTCGATAACGGCSTGAYGAGGCCGGGCGGAGTGCTCAAYCAGGTATTCCMGCTGCCGGCGGAGATTCTGAACGGGCAGAGCCAGGACGGGTTCACGTACCCCGTGGCGATGTACGACCACAACGACGGGCAGTCCGTGACGGGTGGATTCGCATACCACGGGCGCATTCCCGCACTCCGTGGCAAGTTCGTGTTTGGTGACATTCTGCGTGGACGTATATTTGTGGCCGACCTCGCCGCGATGAAAGAGGCTGATGACGGGATCCCACAGACTGTAGCGCCCGTCGAGGAGATCCAGCTTTACGTACGCGACGCCAGTGGCAACCGCACGTATGTCACGCTCCGGGAGCTCGTGGAGGCAGCGATGGGCGCGACGGTCACTCGCGCAGACCTGCAGATCAGTCGCAGCCGCGACGGCGAGATCTTCATCACGTCGAGGCAGGACGGCATCATCCGGATGCTCGTCCCGGATTCCGACTAACACTTGCACGGTACACCTCTCCCATGCCGCCTTCACCGATTTTCTCCAGGATTTTGTAGTGGCTAATGCTTGTTCCGACTAGGGTGCTCTCCCCCTTTTGTACTGCTGAAGTTCCTTAAATGATATGGGGATAGGGGGTTGAAGGCAATCTTAGGTCGATTTCGGATCATATTGTGAAGACGACAGCAAAAGGGAGTTTCCCCATTGATCGGCAGAGGTGGCGGCCCTATAATTTGGCTTAACACAGCAGAGTGCAGTCCAACAGACAAGGGAGGAATCGAATATGCAGGGCAAAAGAGTCATTATGGTCGTGGCCCTAGGGGTGGCGGGTTGGTTGGTGATCCCTCTGCTGGCACGGGTTCAGCAGCCCGGGGCGGAGGCGGCCAACTCCCTCCTTGAAGGCAATGGGAAGGCATTGGTGAGTACTTCATGCGTCGGATGTCACTCCTTGGAAACCTCCCTGAGAAGGGGCAGAAGCAGAGAGGGGTGGGTGGAAACGGTCAATGATATGGTTTCTCGAGGAGCGCAGATTCTCCCGGCAGATGCAGAAACCATCATCCACTATCTGGCTGAACACTACGGGGTGGACTTCGTCGCCCCACYGGAGCAGCGGATTYTSGTCTGGGTCGATCRCCRGGGGAATGTGGAACCGCTRGCGGCACCACCCCGAAACTACAACCGGCCGMGCCTCTCACCCGACGGCCAGCAGGTGGCYGTGGACRTCCTTCTGGACRAATSGGATATCTGGATTTATGACATCCCCASCGGTGAGCTGAGRCGATTAACCTATGAGGGAAMCAATCGGTCTSCCRCCTGGAGTAWCGACGGCCAGTGGGTGGCCTTTGSKTCTGACCGGCATCAGTCCCCTGAGGGAGGACGATCCTACSGTRAMGATCATGAAGCCTATTGGAAACGGGCCGATGGGAGTGGGRAAGCTGAACGTCTGACGGATGCTGAATTCAACCACGGRGCYSRGGGGTGGASMSCCGAYGGCAAGACTCTCTCCATCTCCGAGRTTCACCCCGAAACCGGCCGGGATMTCTGGATGCTYCCCTTTGAGGGGGACCGAACGCCCTGGNCCTWTCSKSKMNACCCCYKMTCTGGAAGGGGGCATTGCTTTTTCAGCCGATGGACACTGGTTGGCCCTCACCTCCGATGAGACCGGCCAACGTGAGGTTGTGGTCCGAGCCTTTCCCGAGGTCGAGCCGGCCCATCAGATTTCCATTGGGGGAGGGATCGAAGTGGTTTGGCCCCTCAACAGCAAAGACCTTTTTTACCGCAATGGAAATAAGCGGATGGCGGTGGAGATCACCACCGGTTCCACCCTGACGGTGGGTACTCCCCGAGTCCTGTTTGAGGGCGGCTTTGTCCATAGTCCCGGCTCCCGAGCCTACTGGGACGCGACGCAGGACGGCCAGCGATTTCTCATGCTCAAAAAGGTGGAGTAGTCAGCACGGCCCTGCGTCCAGTCACTCATGATGTCGCTGGCGGGAAAAGAGCCGGGGCAGGTCAAGTGGTCCCAGGTCTAACTTAGAAGGTGGACTCGTTCGTGGGGGCAGGTCAGGGATACCCGTTCCTTAAGTTCCGGGTGCGGATTTAGTCTGGTGGGCTTCTGGGTAGAGCAGGGAATTGGCCTGGTGGTCTATCTCCGGTACAATGAGGCAGGAGGTCATTTTTCCCAAGATTTCAGCCGCTGGGACAAGGGAGGTCCACTATGAATAAAGTCATCCAAGCATCATTTCTGGCCTTAGTATTGATCTCACTTGTTTTGTCGGGGTGTAGTAGAAGTCGGGGAGATGATTCGTCGCGTCAGCCGGTCCTTTCTTTTCAGGAACCCATTGTGGTGGGAAACTCTGAGGACAATCCAGTTGGGCCCTACCTGCTGACTTCCAAGAGCAACCGGGTCTTTGTCAGCTGGGCGGAGGAAAACCCGGATGGGGTCGGCGGTAATGTCTTCCTGGCCCATGTGACCCATGACGGTCAACGATTGACTGACATCCGGAAGATGAACCACGAGCTGATCCGTCCCCGGGGAGGTGAACATAAGTCCAAGTTCACCCTTGCACAGGATGACAACGTAACGGCCCTCTGGGTCGCCCATACCGATGTGTACAAACGCCGGAATTTAATGTCGGCCTATACCGACGGCAGTGGACCCTTCTCCCTGGAGCAGACGATCAACGACG
>LXTG01000094.1 GCA_001643535.1 candidate division NC10 bacterium SPGG6
GGTCAGGCGAAGAGGAAGAAACCGGGTATGAGTCCCTAAGACTCGCAAGGAGCTCCTCACGGTTGTCCAGTCTGCCGTCGAAGACGACCACAGCCCCGGATGGACCGACCAGCGGCTGGGTTTCCTTCTCAGACTCGGGAGTGACCCGGAACAGTTGACATGCCAGCCCTACCGACCCATCAACCCACATCTCTTCGCCATCAAGCCCTCGGTGAGCCAGCGTTGCACTCATACGCGCCAGCACTTCTCGCTCGACCGGTTTACCATCCAGATTCCACATTCCGACGATGCCGCTCATCGCTCAGATCCCTCCCGCACTGGTTCCGGAAGCCTCGGACTCGAGAGAGGGACATACTTATCTGTGTCCGACAGGCCAAACAGTTCACCATTTCCCGTTTCAAGCCAACTATGAGCGACGAATTTTTCGTCTTCCCGCGCAACGCCGATCCGGAGGCTGGTTGCGATACCCCGGCGGTGCAACAGCCATGCGAGTGCGGCAGCCTGACGGAGGCATGAGGATCTGCCCGGCGTGTATCTGTCCGCCACCTCCACCAGCCACGCCATCCGTTGCGCGTTCACCCCCTCCCGTCTCCGGTGCGAACCCGCCTTGCTTCCGAAGAGGGCCAGGCAGGTTTTCGAGGATAACAGCCTGAGGGCCAGGTCGAACGCCACGACTGCCGCGGCGGCCTCCACCAGAAACCAGACCTCAGAGACAGAGAGGGAGCAGAGTTTACTCCACCGTGTTGTCTTCATTAATCACCTCTACCAGTCCATTGTCGGCCAGGCGGATGACGAGGTCCTGCAGATCTTTCCAAAGATCTTCCGCGGAAACCTCGTACTCCCCCAGCATGGCATCCCTCACCGGCCCGAGGGAACCGTGGTCTTGGATAAGCTGCCATGCGCGCGTGCCCACCGGATCCAGGCCGAAATAGATTCCCGTCTTCAGATTCAGGAGCACGACCTCACCTTGCAGGTCATTGAAGATCACGTCGTCCTTGATGCGCACTGCAGACTCTATGGATAATCCTTTGCTCATTGTCCAACGCTTTCCTGTATTGTGTGTTCAGCCTTCGCAGCCGAACCAGTTTGCACCAATTGTCGTGTATGCTCATCCGGGCCTGCCAGCCCTGTCGAGGACGGAACGCCATTCCTCGCTCGCCGCTCCAAGATCGTCACCACCAGGAGGATGACGACCGCTTGAAAGATCAGCAAAAAAGCAGCGGGGGGTGATGCCATCAGGAGGACCGTGGCCCCCAAACCGAGGGTGAGGCTTAAGGCATACACGAAGAGGGCGGCGTACTCCTTCCTCCCCAAGACCTTTTCCATCCGGTGGTGGAGGTGATCCCGGCCGACGTACTCGATCCACTCCCGAATGTTTTTCACTTTTCCGAGGGCGACCCGCTCGACCGTGATATAAAGCATGTCGTAGATGAAGACCCCGAAGATCAGGAGAGGAGCAGCCAGATTGACGACGTCGTGCTCGGCCCACTCCCCCATCACCGCTAACGAGGCCAGCATGAACCCCAAGAAATGGCTGCCCGCATCCCCCAGGAAGATGGTGGCCCGCTTGCCGGGACGAAAATTGTACGGGAGGAAGCCTAAGGTGCTTCCCATGAGGGCCGCCGCCATCAACCCGAAGAAGACTTGCTCGCTCTGGAACGCGATGATGCCTAAGAATAACGAGGTAATAGCGGCCAAACCGGCAGCCAGACCGTCCATCCCGTCGAAGAAGTTCATGGCGCTGGTGATCCCTACGATCCACAGGATCGTCAAGACGATGTTCAGGACCTGTCCCCAAAGGACTCGCGTGGGAAACAGGGTCAAGGAGGTCCCTGAGGCGATGACGATCCCCGCGGCGAGGATCAAGATCCCCAGCTTGAGCGAGGCAGGGAGGGGACGGACGTCATCAATGACGCTGATGACGACCACCGCTGTCCCGGCGATTACAAGGCCCCAGACTGCCGGCGTCAGGATGGAATTGACCAAGAGGCTCACCACGAATGCGAGGTAGATGGCGACCCCTCCAAGGAGGGGGGTTGGTTCCCTGTGGAGCTTGCGCCCGTCGGGTACGTCCATGATCCCTTGTCTTCGCGCGACGGCCCGGGTAGGTCTGACCAAGAGGAAGGAGATCAGGAACGAGAAGAGGGCGATGTATAGCCATCTGAGCCCCTCCTGCGCGAACCAATTCTTGACAGGGAACAGAAAGAGGATGAGGACGGCAAGGATGGCCAGAGGATAACCGAGTCGCCCCAGGGGAACGGGCATCGACTTTGAAGGATGAAAGACGTCCCTCACTGAAAGACCTCCTCGGCTGCTTCCGCGATCCGTTCAATCTCCCCATCGGAAAGGGAAGGATACAGGGGGAGTGAGATGGCCTTCTCCCACGCCTCATCTGCCCCTGGAAACCCTTCTAACCCGAGATACCGGTGCAAGGGTTGAAACACCGGTCGTCTGGCCTCTACCCCGAGGGCTTGAAGCCTTGCGAGGTAAGCGTCCGCCGGAAGAAGCCCTTTCACCACGTACCGGTAATAGACCGGCACGCGATCCGGAGGAGCGAGCGGAAGATGCAGCGGAAGGGCCTGTAGCCTCTCTTGGTACCACGAGGCAATTGCATGCCGCCGTTCGAGGAACCGGGGGAGCTGCTCTAACTGGGCGAGGCCCAGCGACGCCTGCAAATCGGTCATCTTGTAGTTGAACCGCGTCCTGTCGTCTCCTTTTTGATCGCACTCGCGCAGGTCCCGGGCCACCGCAAGAATTCGCTCGTCGTTCGAAAGGAGCATCCCTCCCTCCCCGGTGGTGATGAGCTTCGTGGCATAAAAGGAGAAGACAGTGGCATCCCCGACGCTTCCCACAGGCCTTCCTCGGTAGAGGGCCCCCAGTGCCTGGGCTGACGCCTCGATCAGGGGCAACCCCAGTCCTTTCAGGGCATCCAGGTCGGCCGGAAGGCCGAAAGAGTGGACGGCAATCAATGCTTTCGCCCTGGGCGAGCAGGCCTTCCTTGCCGCGTCGGGGTCCATGTTGAAGGTCAGGGGATC